>NZ_CP039451.1:1967500-2290000 GCF_004843725.1 Psychroserpens sp. NJDZ02
TCTTAATAATTAGTGTTGCTTAAATATCATCACGGGTATGGTTATTTGTTAATTGACTACGTATAAATATTGGTTTATCCTATACGTATAAACACCTGTTTTTGGAACGTGTATAAGTACCTGTTTTTCAAAAGATTACATCTGTATTTGATGTTGAATTGTAAATAAAAATATATATTTGTTAGTGAACCTTAAATCTAAAAAAAAATGAAACAAAAAACTACTCAATCTTTACCTCTTAAATCTTTACAATTTTTTGTAGTATTTCTTTTTTTAAGCTGTATTAGCTTAAAAGCTTCGGCCCAAACTACAGAGGCATTCGAAGATGAAACCGGTGGTTCTGCGTCCTTTACTGATAATGGACAAGTTTTTACCATAACAACTAATGAAGCCGGACCTGCTATTTTTAATATAGAAAATAATTATCCAGGAGCAGGTTGGAACGGAACAGCACCCGACAATGTTTTTATTGATAATTCTGGTGGAACCGTAGTGGAAAATGATGGTACGTCATTTACTATTACAACTACAAACGGAGCAGATATTACTATTAAAAGTCTTTATTTATTTGTTTCCAACAGAAGTATATCTGGTCCTGCGAGTGCAACAACATTAACATTTACCGGAAAGGTAGACGGTGCAACAGTATATACTATTGTAAAAAATTCAGGTATTGTTGATGGTTCGTCTTTTGCTCCTAACAATGGCTTTACGTTAATTGACTTTGCAACTGAAGGGGGGGGAGATAATTCAAACATTGCTGTTGATGAAATAGTAGTAGCTTCAACAAGTAATGCAGATTACTTAGCTTTGGATGCTTTTACTTGGGATCTGGCTCCAGTATGTACAGCGCCAGATATACCAACAGCGACATCGGCACCTGCAATAATATGTGATGGAGATGCTGCTACTATTTCGATTAGCGGAAATAAAAATGATGCAACGCAATGGTCTGTTTATACAGGCTCATGTGGAGGGACTTTAGTGGCGACAACAACTGGGTCATCCGTTAGTGTAACCCCTATGCCACTAAGTACAACCTATTATATTCGAGGTGAGGGTGGTTGTGTTACACCTGGGGTCTGCGGAACCGTTACTATAAATACAACAGCTAGAGAAGATGCTTCTTTTAGTTATGGAGCACCGAGTTACTGTGTGGATAGTGTAGATCCAACACCTACTGTTACAGGAGTTGTAGGAGGTACTTTTTCATCTGCAGGAGGGTTGTCTATAAATGCAAATACGGGTACTATTGATGTGTCAGCTTCAATACCTAATAATTATACTGTTCAGTATAATTCGCCTGGTTTATGTGATGGTACAGAAACAGCTAATGTTACTATTAATGCTTTGGATGACTCAAGCTTTAACTACAGCGCAGCATCGTATTGTACTGATGCTAGTGATCCAACACCAAATATTACAGGTGTAACTGGTGGAACATTTAGTGCTACAACTGGTCTTAGTATAAATGCTGGTACAGGAGTAATTGATGTATCTGCTTCAACACCTAATACCTATACTGTTACGTATACAACTGCAGGAAGTTGTCCAACTAGTTCAAATGAAAGTGTAACTGTTAATGCTGTAACAGCAGTAACCTTTACTGCACCTGCAGATTTATGTGTAGATGCTGGTGTGCAAGCTGGTTTAGGAAGTGGAACAGCTTCAGGAGGCGTGTACTCAGGATCAGGAGTTACTGATGATGGTAACGGAACGACGTATGCTTTTGACCCAGCAGGAGCTGGTGTTGGAACACATACTATTACTTACACCTTTGCAAGTGCTAATGGTTGTACCACTGCTGCTAGTGATGACGTAGAAGTATTCGCATTACCAACAGTAACCTTTACAGCGCCTATGGATTTATGTGTTGATGCTGGCGTACAAGCTGGTTTAGGTGGTGGAACCGCTACAGGTGGTTTGTATTCTGGAGCAGGCGTTACTGATGATGGTAACGGAACGACCTATGCTTTTGATCCAGCAGGAGCTGGTGTTGGAACACATACCATCACTTACACATTTACAAATGCTAATGGCTGTACCAATGCTGCTAGTGATGACGTAGAGGTATTCGCATTACCAACAGTAACCTTTACAGCGCCTTCAGATTTATGTGTTGATGCTGGTGTACAAGCTGGTTTAGGTGGTGGAACCGCTACAGGTGGTGTGTATTCTGGAGTAGGCGTTACCGATGATGGTAACGGAATGACGTATGCTTTTGACCCAGCAGGAGCTGGTGTTGGAACACATACTATTACTTACACCTTTGCAAATGCTAATGGTTGTACCACTGCTGCTAGTGATGACGTAGAAGTGTTCGCATTACCAACAGTAACCTTTACAGCACCTATGGATTTATGTGTAGATGAAGGAGTCCAATCCGGTTTAGGAAGTGGAACAGCTTCAGGAGGCGTGTACTCAGGATCAGGAGTTACAGATGATAGTAACGGAATGACCTATTCATTTGATCCTTTAGTAGCAGGTGTTGGAACTCATACAATTACTTATACAATTACTAATGCCAATGGTTGTAGCAATTTTGCTAATGATGCAGTTGAAGTGTTTCAAACACCAGTTGACCCAATAATTGATATAATAACTGTGAAATTTCCAGTAAATCCATGTTTAAATCCTCCAGATGATGGATTCTATAATTCTACTGGAATGCTTAATGGAAAGAACAGTTATATAAATGGTTCGTTTGGTATTTCATTTGACGGTACTAAATGGGTGTTACATTTAGTTGGAGACCTTGGTAATAATGGTTTTGAAAATACAAACGTGCCAGCAGGTGTGACGCCACCATTAAATGGATGGACCACTACAGGTTGTCTTTCTGGTGCTACTATGGAAATACAATTGGGAATTAATTTATGTGGCGACACTTCGGTTGCCGATTTATTGTCAGATTTAACATATGTCACTCAATTAAGTGATTTACAAATGTATAGTGGTGCTGTAGGTGGAACAGCTTTAGATGGAGTGGATTTGGTTTCTAATGGCGATTATTATATCACAAGTACAACAGGATGTGGCGAAAGTAACAGAACAGTGTTTAACATTATTAGTGATACAGCAACATATACTGCACCTGCAGATTTATGTGTAGACGCTGGTGTGCAGGCTGGTTTAGGTGGCGGAACCGCTACCGGTGGTGTGTATTCTGGAACAGGAGTTACGGATGATGGTGACGGAATGACGTATGCTTTTGATCCTGCAGGAGCTGGTGTTGGAACACATACTATTACTTATACTTTTACAAATGCAAATGGCTGCACAAACTCTGCTAGTGACGATGTAGAGGTATTCGCATTGCCAACAGTAACCTTTACAGCGCCTTCAGATTTATGTGTTGATGCTGGTGTGCAAGCTGGTTTAGGTGGAGGAACCGCTACAGGTGGTGTGTATTCTGGAGCAGGAGTTACCGATGATGGTAACGGAACGACGTATGCTTTTGACCCAGCAGGAGCTGGTGTTGGAACACATACTATTACTTATACCTTTACAACTGCTAATGGTTGTACCAATGCTGCTAGCGATGACGTAGAAGTATTCGCATTACCAACAGTAACCTTTACGGCGCCTATGGATTTATGTGTTGATGCTGGTGTACAAGCTGGTTTAGGTGGTGGAACCGCTACAGGTGGTGTATATTCTGGAGCAGGAGTTACCGATGGTGGTAACGGAACGACGTATGCTTTTGACCCAGCAGGAGCTGGTGTTGGAACACATACTATTACTTATACCTTTGCAAATGCTAATGGTTGTACCACTGCTGCTAGTGATGACGTAGAAGTGTTCGCATTACCAACAGTAACCTTTACAGCGCCTATGGATTTATGTGTTGATGCTGGCGTGCAAGCTGGTTTAGGTGGAGGAACCGCTACAGGTGGTGTGTATTCTGGAGCAGGCGTTACCGATGATGGTAACGGAACGACGTATGCTTTTGACCCAGCAGGAGCTGGTGTTGGAACACATACTATTACTTATACTTTGACAAATGCAAATGGCTGCACAAACTCTGCTAGTGACGATGTAGAAGTGATAAGTGTAGATGATACAATCTCTCAGGTCGGTGTTGTGTTAACAGCCAATGAAGTTGGAGCAACATATCAGTGGTATGAATGTCCAAGTACTTTATTAGCAGGAGAGACCGCGCAAGATTTTACGCCTTTAGCAAATGGTGATTATAAAGTGGTTGTAACTTCTGGAGGTTGTGTTGTGGAATCCGTTTGTGTTACAATATCTACATTAGGTGTCGATGCGTTTGAAAATGAAGTTAAGTTTTCTATGTATCCAAATCCTAGTAGCGAAAATGTGAGTATTAAGTCTGCTATTAGCGGGAACTTTGAAATTGTTAATTTATTAGGTCAGACCGTAAAAGCATTTAAAATAAAAGCTAATATAGTAACGACTTTATATGTTGGAGATTTAAGTGAAGGTATGTATCTTGTTAAAGCTACAGATCGTTCAAATATAGCTTCTAAAAAATTAATTATAAAAAAGTAAGTTCAAAATACTCTTTATATAAAAAGCGGGAATTCTGTCAAGAATTCCCGCTTTTATCGTTTTAAATATAGCCCTTTTTTATTCGGATTGAGAGATTTTTACACAAGGGAAAACAATGATAAATTATTGTAGAATACTTATATGATAAGTGTATCTGCTATATTTTAATCTGACGCTCAATCTGTTGGTCCAAAGATATAAAGGTTTCTGTTCTGGAAACACCTGCTATGGATTGTATATCGTTGTTAAGTAAGTGCATTAAATGCTCGTTATCTTTACAAAGTATTTTGATTAAAATACTCCAGTTTCCTGTAGTGTAATGACATTCTAGTACTTCAGGTATTTTTTTTAAGTGTTTTACAGCTTCTGGATTACTCATGGCTTTATCTAAATAAATCCCCACAAATGCCATAGTTGTATAGCCTAATACTTTTGGGTTGATAACAAATTTAGAACCAGCAATAAGTTTTGATTTTTCTAGCTTACGTAAACGTTGGTGTATCGCAGCGCCAGAGATACCGACTTGTCGTGCAATCTCTAAAACGGGCGTACGGGCATCTTGCATTAACGCACGAAGTATTTTTTTGTCAATACCATCTATAGTAACGTTGTTGTTTGTAGTTTTCAAAGTTGTTCTAGTTATAGTTTAAAACATAAAAATAGGCAAACTATTTGAAATTGAAATTAAAACATTGTTTTTTACGTTGTCTTCTTCGCAGATGCGTTAAGGATGGTAGTGGCATCCTTTTTTGCCATTAAAAGCAAAAAAGATATAACGGACAGCCTGACCTAAATAAGTCTTACAAGGTTTTTGGACCTTGTAAGACTTGTGTGGTAACGCCCAAATATTAAACGTTTAAAGGATTGTAGCCTAAATAAGGAACTTGGGTTTCTTTAAAGGTGATCCCGTAGTCTTCTAGTTCTTTTAATATTGGTGTGTAGACTTCTTTTGTAATTGGTATTTGTACGCCAGGCGTTTTAATTTTACCGTTTAATATAGCCAAAGTAGCAATTGCTACAGGTAGTCCGACGGTTTTGGCCATAGCAGTATACGTTTGATCTTCTCCTAGAGTAACCATTGTGGCGTCAATTTGATGTTGTTTACCATCTAATTCGTATCCAAACTTATGGTACATTACGATCATGTCTTTGTCATTGGCGTCTAAGGTCCAACTGTCCAGTAGTATTTTTTGTAAGATTTGAGCTGGTGTTGCTTTATTAAGTTCGACCATTTTTGTTTTACTAAAAAGGTCTAGTTCTAAAAACTTGTCCCAAATAATATCATCTTGATCTATTTTTAAAGCATGTCTAAATTTAAGCTCTACAGAGTCTGTTGGACTGTATGGTAAAAAAGCATTTACAAAATCACGATAACTCATGTTTTGACTGTCATCGATTGTGTAGCTGTCATCGGTCATCCCTAAGGCTACAAAAACTTGCCACGCTCTAGAGAAACCTACACGACGTATAGTCCCTCTGTATAAGGTTTTAACATTGTTTAGGTCGTATACACTTTGGTATTTTAAAGAATCGCGATTAGCGTAGGCTTCAAAACGGCCATAATTTTCGACATCTAAAAATTCGGTACGTCTAAATAAACGGTTGTAAGGGATGTATTTGTACGTGTTTTCTTGAAGAAATTTGGCTGCCCCACCTTGTCCTGCTAGCACTACGTTTCTTGGATTCCAAGTAAATTTGTAGTTCCATAAGTTGTTATCGCTTTCTGGAGCAACTAAACCACCTGTAAAGGATTCGAAAAGGATAATTTTCCCACCTTTATCTCGGATCCTGTCTATAACTTGCATGGCACTCATGTGGTCAATTCCTGGGTCGACACCAATCTCATTCATAAAGATTAAGCCTTTATCTTTTGCAGCTTGGTCAAGAGCTTGCATCTCGTCACTGACGTAAGACGCAGTCACCATGCTTTTTCCAAAAGTAACACAATCTTTTGCAACTTCTATGTGGAAACGTGCCGGTAACATAGAGATAACGATATCGGCGTTTTTAACTGCTGATTCTCTAGAATTGGCATCAAAAACATCTAAAGTAATTGCTGAAGCGTTGGCATGAGTACCAATCATTTTTTTAGCACTTTCTATGTTTAAATCACCAACGGTAATTTGTAAATTTTCGGTGGTTGACTTATCTAGTAAATATTTAATTAAATAAGAAGTGGATTTTCCTGAACCTATGACTAAAATCTTTCGCATAATGAGATTTGTTGAGTATTTTTGAATTACGAATGTAGAAAATTTATACGGGGTTAATTACGAATTATATAATTTATTATGAATAAGAGTTTATTAATGTTAGGAACTATCCTTGGATTGTTAAGTGTTATTTTAGGCGCGTTTGGCGCACATGGCTTGAAGGATTTGATATCGCCAGAGTCTATTATAAGTTACGAAACAGGAGTGAAATATCAAATGTATCATGCTTTTTTACTTTTGATTGTTGGAAGTCAAAACTTTGTTAGTCAGAAGGGTAAGAGGTTTATGTTTTACTTCGTATTGATAGGAATTATTCTTTTTTCTGGCTCCATTTATGGGTTAGCCACAAATGATTTGTCTGGGTTTAATTTTAAGTCTATAGCAATCGTAACACCTATTGGAGGCTTATTTTTAATAGTGTCTTGGATTGTTATGTTTACAAGTGTTTTAAAGCAAAAACATAATAATTAGTTATTATTTGACGTTTATCTGTTATTAATTTTAACTTTGCATTTCAAACAACACATACACAATATATACAAATTATGGTAAACCATACCCAATTTACGAAAACGATTTCGTTGGAACAATACGGAATCAAAAATGCCCAAGTAAAATACCAATTGTCACCAGAGGAGTTGCAATCTAGTGTCTTAGAAAAAGGACAAGGTAAAGTAGCATCTTCAGGAGCTATTGCGGTAAATACTGGCGAGTTTACAGGACGTTCTCCAAAGGATCGTTTTATTGTAAAAGATAGTGTTACTGAGGATAAAGTTTGGTGGGGAGATATTAATATCCCTTTTGATTCTGATAAGTTTCAAAAACTTTACGATAAAGTAACAGACTACTTATCTAATAAAGAAGTTTTTGTTAGAGACAGTTATGCTTGTGCAGATGAAGATTATAAATTAAACATTCGTGTTATTAATGAGTATCCATGGAGTAATATGTTTGCTTATAACATGTTTTTAAGGCCAACGGAAGAAGAATTAAAAGACTTTGCTCCAGAATGGACTATTGTTAATGCCCCAGGATTTATGGCAGATCCTGCAGTTGATGGAACACGTCAACATAATTTTGCAATTCTAGATTTTACTAGAAAAATTGCTTTAATTGGTGGAACTGGTTATACTGGTGAAATTAAAAAAGGAATCTTTTCTGCGCTTAACTTTATCTTACCTGTATATAAAAACACATTGCCAATGCATTGTAGTGCCAATGTAGGTAAGGATGGGGATACAGCTATTTTCTTTGGATTATCAGGAACAGGAAAAACAACATTATCTACAGATCCTGACAGAAGTTTAATTGGAGATGATGAGCATGGTTGGACTGCAGATAATACTGTTTTTAATTTTGAAGGTGGATGTTACGCAAAAGTAATTAACTTATCAGGAGAGCAAGAGCCAGAGATTTTTGGAGCAATCAGGAAAGGGGCTATCCTAGAAAATGTTATCATGAATGATAAAGGGGAAGTCGATTTTGAAGATACGTCTATTACACAAAATACACGTGTAAGTTATCCAATTAACCATATTGAAAATATTAGAGTACCATCTACAGGAGAAAATCCTAAAAACATTTTCTTTTTAACTGCTGATGCTTTTGGAGTATTGCCTCCAATCTCTAAATTAACACCGGCACAAGCAGCATTTCATTTTATATCTGGTTACACTGCAAAGGTCGCTGGTACGGAAGCTGGTATTACTGAGCCTGTACCAAGTTTTTCTGCTTGTTTCGGAGCGCCTTTTATGCCTTTACATCCAACAAAATATGCTGAGATGTTAAGCAAGAAAATGAAGGATGCTAACGTAAATGTTTGGTTGATTAATACCGGTTGGACCGGAGGATCCTACGGTGTAGGAAGCAGAATTAAATTAAAATACACTAGAGCTATGATTAGTGCAGTGCTTAATGGAGATTTAGGACTGTACAATTATAAAGATTACCATATCCACTCTGTATTTGGTGTGGCACAACCTAGAAGTTGTCCAGGAGTACCGGATGAGGTATTAAGTCCAAGGTCAACTTGGAGTGATAGTAAAGAGTATTATAAAACAGCTTTTAAACTAGCTAATGCGTTTAGAGTAAACTTTGAACAGTTTGAATCTTATGCAAGTGAAGAAATAAGACGTGGTGGACCACAACGTTACGCTGAATAGTAATAAATAAAGTGTTAATTAAAAAAGCGCCAATTGAAAATTTTCAATTGGCGCTTTTGATTTGTATATCGTTTTTAATAGTGATACGCGTAAATTATGGTTTTAGTCACCATAATAGTGGTCTAAAGGTTTTGCTATTCTTCTTGTTGGAGATGTTGAAACTGGATAGTAACTTGATTTCTAATGTTTTTTTAATTTATCTATACGCTAGAAATTTATTAAATAAATTAAAAGCGCTAATTGAAATTTTTCAATTAGCGCTTTTGATTTGTATAAAAGGTTAAAGTTTATTTTCCTTTATTTGCTTTGTCAATATATTTTTGAAGTGCCATAGTCATCGATGGTGTTTCTGGTGTTGGTGCAGAGATGTCTACACGTAACCCTTTTTCTTCTACCGCTTTTATAGTTGTGTTACCAAATACGGCGATTTTAGTATCATTTTGTTTGAATTCTGGAAAATTATGAAATAAAGAATCAATACCACTTGGGCTAAAGAATACTAGAATATCATAAGTTACATTTTCTAAATCGGATAAGTCACTAATTACCGTTTTGTAAAACACAGCTTCTTTCCAACTGATATTTAAACCGTTTAATATTTCTGGAACTTCAGGTTTAAGCTTATCGGTGGTAGGTAGTAAAAATTTTTCGTCTTTATATTTTTTAATTAAAGGCGATAAGTCTGCAAAATTACGTTTACCAACATAAATTTTACGTTTTCTGTAGACTACATATTTTTGTAAATAATAGGCAACTGCTTCAGACTGACAAAAATACTTCATTGAGTCTGGTACTTTAAAGCGCATTTCTTCAGCCACTCTAAAAAAGTGATCTACCGCATTTCTGCTGGTTAAAATAATAGCAGTGTAATTGTTTAAGTCTACTTTTTGTTGTCTAATGTCTTTGGATGGGACACCTTCAACATGAATAAAAGGTCTAAAATCAATTTTAACTTTCTGCTTTTCTGAGAGGTCAAAATAAGGCGAATTTTCAATTTTAGGTTCTGGTTGTGAGACTAAAATGGTTTTCACTTTCATACGTTGTATAATTTAATTTAGACCTGTTTTGTTGTGATAATTTTATATAAAACAACGTAAGGTGCAATTTCAAGAGTGCAAAGATACAAAATAAAATAAAACAAGCTCTTTCTAAAGGTATTAAGATTGCTTTTTAGGAATAAAAAGACACTATAAATGCTAATTAAAATAAATAAGACAGCTACTGCTAACAGAAGGGCTTGGTTGGGTTTTATAGTGTAAATCAAAAAGGTATTTATGGGTAATAATAATAAACCTATAAAATTTCTAATACTTATCTTTTGAAATAGGTAGCGGTCTATTAATGGTTCTATATCTAAAAGACTAGATAACAAACGCTCTAATAAAACTTTTAAGATAATAAATATGCCAATTAAAAAAGCATATATAAATAGGTCTAGTTGTGTGATTTCTTGTAAACTATTGTTACTTAAAAAGAGATAAAGTATGATCCCTAGGTTTAAACTGAAATTTATAAAAAGAAGACCTTCAAAAATATCAAAAAAACGTTGTTCTTTAATATAGTAGTTAGAATATCTAGAATTAAAAAGTAAAGAGGCAAATTCGTTAAAACGTTTGGGGAACAATAATTTAGATAGGGCTACTAAAAACAAGCACCCCATTATAGTTAGTGTTAAAATATCTAGATTATTAATATCTCTAAGCATGGCTCAAAATTATTATTTTTAAACAGGAAAACGATTAATAATTAAGTAATTTTTATAATTAAGTAATTTTATAAAAATGTACATTTGCCTAAATTTTAAAAAGTATTGATGCAGGACGCTGTTGTTATTATACCAACATACAACGAAATTGAAAATATAGAAGCTATTGTAAGAGCCGTTTTTGCGCTCCCAAAGGCATTTGATGTTTTAGTGGTAGACGATAATTCTCCAGACCTAACCGCTAAAAAAGTGGAAGCGTTGCAAAAAGAATTTCCTAACCGTTTGTTTTTAGAGGTAAGAAAAGAGAAAGCTGGTCTTGGTACGGCTTACATCCATGGGTTTAAATGGTGTTTGCAAAAAACGTATCAATATGTTTTTGAAATGGATGCCGATTTTTCCCATAACCCACAGGATTTGATGCGTTTATATGAGGCTTGTCATACAGATAATGCAGATATATCTATTGGGTCACGCTATGTAAAAGGCGTAAATGTCGTAAATTGGCCAATAGGTCGTGTTATTTTGTCTTATGGTGCGTCTATGTATGTTAGAGTCATAACAGGTATGCGGGTTAAGGACGCTACAGCTGGTTTTATATGTTATAAAAGGCAGGTGTTAGAACAGCTTAATCTAGATAAAATAAAATTTGTGGGGTATGCATTTCAAATCGAAATGAAATTTAACGCCCACCTTAAAAAATTTAAAATAGTGGAAGTACCAGTTGTTTTTACCGACAGAACAAAAGGGGAGTCCAAATTAAGTTCTAGTATAATATCCGAAGCTATTTTTGGAGTTATTAGTATGAAGTTTAAAAGTTTATTCAAATCCAAGTAGAAGATGCATAACAAGAAAACACTTATTAAAAATGCTAAAATTGTTAATGAAGGCACCGTTTTTAATGGGGACATTTTAATTGAAGGCGAGTTTATTACTAAAATAGGTCCTTCTATAAGCGCAAAATCTGCGGATGTAAATGTCTTTGATGCCGAGGGAAAATATGTTATTCCTGGTGCTATTGATGATCAAGTGCATTTTAGAGAGCCTGGATTAACACATAAAGCTAATATTGAAACCGAATCTAGAGCTGCTATTGCAGGAGGCATTACTTCTTTTATTGAGATGCCAAATACTAACCCGCAAACGACAACAATAGAGAAATTAAACGATAAATTTGAGATTGCTTCTAAAAAAGCATGGGCTAATTATTCGTTTATGTTTGGTGGTACTAACGATAATTTAGACGAAATTTTAAAAGTCGATAAAAAAGACGTTGCTGGTTTAAAACTATTTTTAGGATCCTCTACCGGTAATATGCTAGTCGATAATCCAGAGGTTTTAGAAAAGATATTTAAAAGTACAGATTTATTAATTTCGGTGCATTGTGAGGATGAAGCAACGATTAAGAAAAATCTTGATATTTATAAAGAACGTTATGGAGATGATATTCCTATTAATTTTCACCCTATAATTAGAAGTGAAGAGGCGTGTTATATCTCATCTTCTAAAGCTATAGAACTAGCTAAGAAAACAGGGGCGCGTTTACACGTGTTTCATTTATCTACAGGTAAGGAAACCGAGTTGTTTGATAATAAAACACCTTTAAAAGATAAAAAGATTACTGCAGAAGTTTGTGTTCATCACTTATGGTTTAGTGATAAAGACTATGACGAAAAAGGTACGCTTATTAAGTGGAACCCGGCAGTTAAAACGGAAAAAGACAGAGCTAAATTGCTTAAAGCATTATTAGATGATAAGATAGATGTTATCGCTACAGATCATGCGCCTCATACTTTTGAAGAAAAATCAAATGTATATACATCTGCACCTTCTGGTGGTCCTTTAGTACAGCATGCATTACCTGCTTTATTAGAAATGTATCATAATGGAGACATTTCTATAGAGAAAATAGTAGAAAAGTTTTGTCATAATCCTGCGATATTATTTGAAGTAGAAAAGCGTGGTTATATTAAGGAAGGGTATTATGCTGATTTAGTAGTTGTGGATGTAAATAACCCATGGACGGTTAATAAAGATAATATTTTATACAAATGTGGATGGTCTCCTTTTGAAGGAACAACGTTTAAGTCCAGAATTACACACACCTTTGTAAATGGTGGTTTAGCTTATAAGAATTTTAAGTTTTATGATACTAAATACGCTAAGCGATTAACTTTTAATAGATAACTATTTTGAAACAGAATCCTCTTATTTATATATTATTAGTGTTATTATTTGTGTCCTGTTATGGTGTTCAAAAGCCAGACAAGCCAGATGATTTATTAAGTGAGGATAAAATGGTTGATGTGCTAGTAGACTTAACTATTATGTCTTCAGCTAAAGGGATTAATAAAAGAGAATTGGAGAATAGAGGGATCATGCCCGATAGTTTTATTTATAATAAACACAAAATTGATAGTGCTCAATTTGTTAGTAGTAATGACTACTATGCTTATGATATTGAAAAATATAATGAGATGTATGTTAAAGTGAAGACTAAATTAGAGGATTTGAGAGCCTTTTATAAAGCAGAGGAAGAAAAGAGCAAAGAAAAACAAAAGAAAGAAAAATTAAAACTTTCAAAAAACAAATTAAAAGGGCCTATTAAAAAATAGCGTAATTATTTTTTAAAGCAGATCACAGTATCGTTTAAGCTTTTATCTATATTTTTAAAAGTATATTGTAGAGTAGTACTTATTTTAGCATTACTAAATTGACTTGTCGATAATGCCGATTGTGCTGTTTGTTTAGATAATTGACGACGTTTTCCTGTTATCTTATGTTTAAGCCAATCCAAACGCCATCCAATGGCTAATATAAATTTAGAAGCTTTCTTTTTAGGCGGTGTAACGCCAAGATATTTAGCGGTTTTATCTATAAAATCTTTAAAAGTTAAGTTTTCAGAGATTAATATATAGCGTTCGTTTTTAAGGTCGCTTTTTAGTAATTGTACCATGCAATTAACCACATCTTTTACGTCAACATATCCTGTGCTTCCTGTGGTATAAAAAGGTAAGCCTTTATTAACCATAGTAATTAATGATCCGCTACCATAATTCCAAATACCAGGACCAATAATAATACCTGGATTTACAATTACAGCATCTAGACCTTCTTGTGTCCCGCGCCAAACTTCCAACTCAGCACCATATTTAGTAATAGCATAAACGCTATTATCAAACTCGGTATTCCATTCTGTATCTTCGGTAATTAAGTTGGTTTTAATTGCAGGTGTGCCTAGGGCAGCTATTGAGCTTACATAGCATAGTTTTTTTACGTTTTGGGCAATACAAAAGTTTACAATGTTTGCTGTGCCTTCAATGTTTGTCTTGCGTAGTAATTCAAATTTATTGGGTTCAAAAGATACAAATGCGGCACAATGATAAACGTAGTCAATGTCAATAAAAGCTTCAGTTAATGATGGGATATCATTTAAGTCGGCAGCAACCCAGTCAATTTGATCAAATAGTTGTTGTGGAGTTTCACTATAATAACTAAAAATACGCTTAACGGTTTCAAACTTTTTTTCAGTTCTATAAATAGCGCGCACAGATTGCTTTTCATTTAATAAATGAAATAATAAATGTGCACCAACCATACCAGTTCCTCCTGTAACTAAAATCATATCCCGAAGGTAATAAATATTAGATATTGTATGTAGTTTATAACACGATTTTTATCTTTGCCAATTCAATAATAAAATCACACTAAAATGGCTAATGCATTTGTAGAAGAATTAAGATGGAGAGGGATGGTACACGATATCATGCCCGGAACTGAAGAGCAACTTGATAAAGAGATGACTTCGGCCTATATTGGTTTTGATCCAACTTCAGACTCATTACATATTGGTAGTTTAGTGCCAATTATAATATTAGTACATTTAGAAAAAGCAGGACATAAACCAGTAGCTTTAATTGGAGGAGCGACGGGTATGATTGGTGATCCGTCAGGAAAAAGTGACGAACGTAACTTGTTAGACGAAGCAACTTTAAACCATAACGTAGCAGGAATTAAAAGTGTATTATCACGGTTTTTAGATTTTAACTCTACCGCTAAAAACGCACCAGTTTTAGTAAATAACTATGATTGGATGAAAACTTTTTCATTTATTGACTTTGCACGTGACGTTGGTAAACGTATTACAGTAAACTATATGATGGCCAAGGATAGCGTTAAAAAACGTTTGTCTGGAGAAGAAGGTAATGTCGGAATGAGTTTTACCGAGTTTACTTACCAATTAATCCAAGGGTATGATTTTTACCATTTACACAAAACCATGAATTGCAAATTGCAATTGGGTGGAAGTGACCAATGGGGAAACATTACGACAGGTACCGAGTTAGTAAGACGTATGAATGTAGGTGACGATAAAGCCAAGGCTTATGCTATGACTTGTCCGTTAATTACAAAAGCTGACGGTAGTAAATTTGGTAAAAGTGAAGGTGGTAATGTTTGGTTAGATATTGACAAAACTAGTGTTTATAAGTTTTACCAATTTTGGTTAAACAGTTCTGATGAAGATGCAGAAAAGTATATCAAGATCTTTACTTTTTTAGACAAAGAGACCATTGACGCTTTAGTAGCAGAGCATAAAGAAAATCCTGGGTTTAGAGCATTACAAAAAAGATTAGCAGAAGAAGTGACTACTTTTGTGCATTCTAAGGATGTATTAGATAATGCTATAAAGGCATCAGGTATACTATTTAGTAAAGATTTTAAAAATGAAATTAGAGAACTTGATGAGCGTTTATTTTTAGACGTTTTTGAAGGTGTACCGCAGGCAGAAGTGTCCATGGATAAAATTGAAGCTGGTTTAGATATGATTGCTGCATTGTCTGCCGAGACTAACTTTTTAGGAAGTAACGGAGAAGCGCGTCGTGCATTAAAAGAAAATTCAGTTTCTGTTAATAAAGATAAAGTAACAGATGCTTATACAATAACTACCGAGGATTTAATTAATGATAGGTATATCGTTATTAATAGAGGTAAGAAAAGCACGTTTATAATTAAAGCGATTTAATTATAATCTTAAACAAAAAAAGCCTGCTTAAATTTAAGCAGGCTTTTTTTTTGAAATTAGTTAACCAACTAAAACCTAATTCCTCTTTTTCATAGTTAGTTGGTCGTGTCTTTTTCGCAAAACTTACAAGACCATTAAATTACAACCTCTAATGTCGCTATTGTCAAAGCGACCAATAATTTCGAAGTCTGCATTGGTGTAAGTTTTTCCTAAATCTTGAGTGGCAATAAAACTACAAGAATTAATGTTTGCTAAATCAATAACATTAATACCACCTGTTTTTGGAGTGTCAAAAACGGTTAAGGCATCTTCTGTGTCTCTAGTTAGTAGTTTCATCCAAGGCGGACAGTTAAAAACGCCGTGTCCTTTAGAGTAAGCTTGACTTAGTAACTCGGTCATACCATATTCGCTATGGATTGTATTGACACCAAAACCTTGTTTTAAAAGCGTATGTAATTCTTGTCGTATTAATTCTTTGCGTCGCCCTTTCATCCCGCCAGTTTCCATTATAATGGTATTGTTAAGGTTAAATGTATGAGCTTCAATTAAATCTAAAAGCGCAAACGAAACGCCTATCATTAAGACTTTTTCTCCAGAACTGTCTAGTTGAATAAGAGTGTCTTTTAATTCATCTAAATTATTTAAATAAAACCCGCTTTTAGGTTTGTTAGAATCTTTAATTAACTGATCAACCATATATACTAAAGAGGAGCCTTCTCGTTCTAGGTAATTAGGCAATAGTGCTAAAACGGTGTAATCTTCTATGTTGCCATAAAAATGATTAAAACCTTTTTTAAAACTAGTCTCATAAATACTTAAGTCGGTGACATGATGTTTACTCGTAATCTGTCCTGTTGTGCCACTGCTACTAAAGGTTGTTTTGATAGAGTCTTTAGAACTTAAAACGGCATGCGATTTAAAAAACTGAATCGGTAAATAAGGAATCTGATGTAATTCTGAAACATCACTTGGGTTTACATACAGTAAATCGCAAAATGAGCGATAAATACTATTGTTCTCAAACTGAAAGCGGAACACCTCTAAAGCTACAGCTTTAAATTGGGTGTCTGAAGTGATGTTAAATATGTCGTTTGTTAGGGTCATGCTATTGTAAAACACAAAAGTATCGAAAATAAAAAAAAGCGTTGCTATTAGCAACGCTTTAAAATGTTAAGGTTTAGTAATTATTGAACCACTAATTTTTTAGTTGTTGTAGTTTCGTTTTGTGTTAATTGTAAAATATAGACTCCTGCGTTTAATTCAGATACATCTAGTCTGTTAGTTTTTAAAACCGTTTTTAAGACTTGCTTACCTAAAATGTCAAAAGCAATAACAGTTGTAGGTTGTTTTGTTGTGGTTTTAATAGTTACAAAATCTTGAGTTGTTGGATTAGGGAATAGCGAAAAAGTTACGAATTCAAAGTTATTATTAGATAATGTCTGTCCAGAAGTAGACCAGGTAACATCATCGACTATAACTTGTTTGCCTGTGTTATTTCTAATTTCAATCAAAACATCTCCTGTTACGTTAATATTAGTAACAGTAAAAATATGTTCTGTGTAATCATCAAAAGGAGTCGATGTTCCATAAGAGGTTCCGTTAACAAATAACTCTACTTGTCTGTCTCCTCCTCCTGTAAATCCTTTGTAAAGTTTAAAGGTAAGTCCGCCGACACCATTTGCACCTGATTGTGCAGATATAGCACTGTTGTCAGAAATACGTCTTAGCATAATGGCTTTGCCATCTATCCCAGAACTGTTATCATCACCATTCTCATCTCTACACTGTGTGTAATTCCATGTCACTCCGTTGTCACCAGTAAAAGCCCCGTCTGTATATGAGTTTCCAGATAATGTAAGATTGTTAAACGTTTCTGCCCCTTGTGCTATTGTATGGTTAACAGAGGTTAGACCTATTAAAATAAAAAGTAAAAAGTAAAGTTTTTTCATAGTTTAATAGTGTTAAATTAGGTAATAAAGATATACAGGATTTTTTGCTAATTGGTATTATTCTAGGGACTATTGTGTAATTTTACATTATAATAATGTGTTTTTAAAGCTTTGATTGTCAGAATGGTAATTGATGCTTGATTTTGAGCAAATTAAAATAGCTTTAAAATTAAAGCTATGTTATCTTAACGTTATTAATCGTTTAAGAACAAATAGTTTTACTAATAACTTTATCTTTACCTTAATATAACTTAAAAAATAAATTCAAGTTTCAAGTCTATGAATAAAAAAGATATTAAAATTCTTTTAGTCGATGATGAGCCAGATATTTTAGAAATTGTTGGTTACAATCTAACCAACGAGGGTTATCAAGTCGTAACTGCTAAAAACGGATTAGAAGCTGTTAAGAAAGCAAAAAAAGAAAAACCACAACTTATTATTCTAGATGTGATGATGCCGGAAATGGATGGGATCGAAGCTTGTGAGGCCATTCGTAAAATACCAGAACTAAGTACCACGCTTATTACTTTTTTAACAGCAAGAGGAGAGGACTATTCTCAAGTTGCCGGATTTGATGCGGGTGCAGATGACTATATTACCAAGCCAATAAAACCAAAAGTTTTGGTTAGTAAAGTAAAAGCTTTACTAAGACGCTTAAAAACGGAAGAAGCAGCTGGGTCATTAATCACTATCGGTAACTTGGTTATTAATAGAGAAGAGTATAAGATTGTTTTAGACGGAAAAGAGATTGTATTACCACGTAAAGAATTCGAATTATTGTCTTTACTAGCGTCTAAGCCTGGTAAAGTTTTTAAAAGAGAAGATATTTTAGATCGCGTTTGGGGTAATGAGGTTGTTGTTGGTGGACGTACTATAGATGTGCATATCCGTAAACTACGTGAAAAAATTGGAGACGACAGTTTTAAAACAGTCAAAGGTGTTGGATATAAATTTGTAGAATAAATTGAAATTAAAAAAGACTTATAAATTCGCTTTAAAAACCTCGTTTTTAATCACTGTTTTTTTAACGCTCCTAATGGGCGTTTTTTTCTATTTGTATCATGTCGGAAGTTTATTTCAGTTAGCTGTATTCTCATTTGCAACCTATAGCGTATCCTTTTTGATAATACAATACAGGGTAGAGAAATTTATATACAAACGTATCAATAAGATATATAAAGACTTAACACTTTTGGAGTCTGTCAGTTTTAGAAAAAATAGTATTACGACAGACATGGCAACTTTAACAAAGCAGATCGATCAATATGCTAAAAATAAAAAGCTAGAGATCGAAACGCTTAAAGTCAGAGAAGAATACCGTAAAGAGTTTATGGGGAATGTCTCGCACGAGCTTAAAACGCCATTATTTACAGTACAAGGGTATTTAGAAACACTGCTTGATGGTGCTATCCATGATGAGAAAGTGTCTAGCAAATATCTAGAGAGAGCTAATAAAGGTGTGGAACGACTAATATATATTGTCAAAGATTTGGATATGATTACCAAATTAGAGGTTGGGGACTTGCGATTAGATATTGCGACCTTCGATATTGTGCAATTAATACAAAGTGTTTTTGAGCTGTTAGAAATGAAAGCAGCTAAAAAGAAAATCACCTTAATGTTTGATATGCATTATAAAGAGCCTATAATGGTAAAAGGCGATGAAGAACGTATACAGCAGGTTTTGACAAATTTAATAGTTAATTCTATTAAATATGGAAGAGAAAAAGGGACGACAGAAGTTAGTATAGAAAAGTTAATTAAAAACAAAGCAATAATACGAGTTACGGATAATGGGGAAGGCATCGAGAAAAAAAATATCCCGAGATTATTCGAGCGTTTTTATAGAGTCGATAAAAGTGGTTCTCGTAAAGAAGGTGGCTCTGGTTTAGGTTTGGCAATTGTTAAACATATTGTAGAGGCTCATGACGAGAAAATTTATGTCGAAAGCGAAATTAATATTGGAAGCGAGTTTTCTTTTACGCTTGAAAAAGCGTAAATAATGCTTTAAAATCAATCTTATTTTCAAAGCTCTCAAAACCTGAATAGTTGGCGACTCGGTGGAGCTGATCTAAAGTAAAATCGGATTGACTGCAACTGGCAATCGTTCCGTTTTTGTCTAAATAATCCGCCAAATACTCTTGTTCAAACTGCCCTGGCGTTGGTATAAAAAAGGCCTGTTTACCTAATTTGGCTAAATCCATAATGGTTGTATAGCCAGAACGCGAAATAATAAGATCACTTTTATTAATCGCATTTTGCAATTCTTCGGTTTGCATAAAATTATAAATCGTGAAAGGTGTTTCAAGCATAACGGTCTGTTCTGTTTCAATCTTTCCTCTAACAAAAATCACTTTTCCATTGTAATTAATTAAAGAGGATAGTAGTTGTTCCTCCAGTAACGTGCGCTGTGGTTCTGGACCTGACAACAAAACCAGAATATTGTATTTCGGCTTTAAAGCCACCTTTTCTAATCGACTTAAAGGGCCGATATATTTTAATTCTAACCCTTTGTTATTAAAATCATGACCAAGTAATCCACTTAAATTAGGCGTGTTTTCAAAGTCGGGAATCCAGCACATATCAAAGGCTTTTAAATAACGATCATGGAAGTACGTGCTTAATCTAGTTGTATTTCCGCTTAAAACATTTAATTGATGTGTAATAAAAACGGAAGGGACCTGTTTAGAAATCACACCCATCCGATTATCAGAGATGATGCCTTGTATATTATAATCGACAACTATTTGCTTAATAGCGTTGCGCTCTCTTTTTATAGCCTTTTTAATTTTTGGTAATTGTAACAACATATGCCATTTAAACCATTGTTTAGATTTAGCATATTTAATATTGTAAGAAGGTAATTTTATAAACGTAAGGGATTCAAATTCTTTTTCAAGTAAGCGTAATGCTTGACCATCGCTAGCAATAATTGGTTCAAAGCCTTCGGTAAGCAATGCGTTAATTATCGGTATGCAACGCGTGGCATGACCAATTCCCCAATTTAAAGGCGCAACAAGAATTCTTTTTTTCATTATAGTAATTTGGGCGTTACCTAAAAGGTCAGGCTGTCCGTTATATCTTTTTTTGCCATATATGGCAGCAAAAAAAGGATGCCACTTCCATCCTTAACGCAGTAAAATATCAAAATCAAAGGTAATCATAAACCTACTTAACTATATTTCCTTAATTTTACGCCAGAAACAACAAATAGTTAAGAACGTGGGGAGTAAGAATAAGCAAAAAAGATTTAGAGAGAATGAAACCTTTGATAATGTGTTTCAGCCATCTAGAAGCCAATTAGTGGACGAGGTTTACGAGCATAAAGGACATTGGAATAAAAACGTCTTTAAAAACGACAACCCATTAGTACTAGAGTTAGGTTGTGGTAAAGGAGAGTACAGTGTTGCTTTGGGTAAAAAATATCCGAATAAAAATTTTATAGGTATAGATATTAAAGGAGCGCGTTTTTGGAGAGGAGCCAAAACTGCAACAGAAGATGGTATGCCAAACGTTGCTTTTATCCGTACTCAAATTGAGTTGGTAGAATCTGTTTTTGCAGAAAATGAAGTTGACGAAATCTGGATAACATTTCCGGATCCACAAATAAAATACAAGCGTACCAAACACAGAATGACAAATTCTACGTTTTTAAAACGTTACAAAAATATTTTAAAGCCTGATGGAATCATGAATCTTAAAACGGACTCCGAGTTTATGCACGGGTATACCTTAGGGCTATTGCATGGTGAAGGTCATGAGGTTTTGCAGTCTAATAATGACGTGTATAGACAAGAAGGGAGTCCGGAAGACGTGACAGCTATCCAAACACATTACGAGAGTATCTATTTGGAACAAAACAAACCAATTACGTATATTCGATTCAAAATTAACTAACTATTGAATTTAACAATTACTTTTTTTACAAGCCTACTAATTGCTTTAGTTGGAGTAATCCCTCCGGGACTTCTCAACATGACTGCTGCAAAAATCAGTATAAAGGAAGGCTATAGTCGTGGTTTAGTATTTTCTTTAGGCGTTTGCATCATCGTGATTGTGCAAACACTAATAGCGGTTATTTTTGCGCGTTATTTAAGTAAGCATCCAGAGACCGTTCAAATATTACAGCGTGTCGCTTTTGTTTTGTTTGTTTTGATAACGGTTTACTTTTTTCTTTTGGCAAAAAAAGAAGCTAAACCAGAAAAAGAACGCGAAAGAAAAAGCAAACGAAGTCAGTTTTTTTATGGGATGTTTCTATCAGCTTTAAACGTGTTTCCTATTCCTTATCAGGCATATATGAGTGTTACATTGGCTAGCTTGGGTTTAATAACATTGGATAATGTTAATGTCGCAACTTATGTGGCAGGAGCTGCTATAGGCACATTTATAATGCTTTATTTGTATGTGTTTTTCTTGAAGAAAATTAAAAACGAAAAATTAAAGTCGCAAAAAAACATGAACTATATTATTGGTTCTATTACAGGAGTGATCGCAATTATTACTTTTATAAATATTGCCAAAGACTTTTAATTCGATGAAGCCAGAAACGCTTAATTTTTTTGAGAAAGTGTACGAAGTGGCTAAGCAGATTCCATATGGTCGTGTGACCAGTTATGGTGCTATTGCTAATTATTTAGGGGCCAATCGTGGTGCCAGAATGGTTGGGTATGCCATGAATGGTTCTCATAATAAAGAGGTTCCCGCACACCGCGTAGTAAATCGCAAAGGCTTGCTAACTGGAAAACATCATTTTGATGGGACTAATTTAATGCAGCAATTATTAGAGAGTGAGGGTGTTGAGGTTATTGATAACCAAATACAAAATTTGGATACAGTCTTTTGGAATCCTTCAGAGTTGTTATAAATTCCAACTATCGCACCATAAAAAAACAACAAACCAACCACTTTATCTTTCAAGCTTTATGTAGTATCTTTGCACTTTAGAATCATTCTGAATTAGTTAATAATTACCAAGAGTTGGTTTTGAGAGTCGGACAACAGTCTAATTTCTCCATTCTAATCTCTTTTTTTCTAGCAAAAAAATGAAATTAAACAAGCAAGATATACTTAAAGCCTTAGAAACTATAACCGTTCCTGGAGAAGGTCAAAATATGGTCGAAAGCGGAGCAATAACAAACGTTGTCACTTTTGCAGACGAGGTTATTGTAGACATTACAATAAAAAACCCAGCGCTTCAAGCACGTAAAAAGACGGAAGTAGAAATTCTACAAGCCATCCATAAAAACGTATACGAAAAAGCTAAAATTAAAATAAACGTTACAGTGGACGCACCAGAAAAGTCAGCACCTAATGTTATCAAAGGAAAACATATTCCGGGTATCAAAAATATTGTAGCTGTAGCTTCAGGAAAAGGAGGTGTAGGTAAATCTACAGTAACTGCAAACCTAGCGGTTACATTAGCAAAAATGGGCTTTAAAGTAGGTGTTTTAGACGCTGATATTTATGGGCCATCAATGCCAATTATGTTTGATGTGGCATCAGAACGTCCATTATCAACAACAGTAGACGGTAAATCAAAAATGAAACCTGTAGAAAACTACGGGGTTAAAATATTATCTATCGGGTTTTTTACAAAACCAGATCAAGCAGTCGTTTGGAGAGGGCCAATGGCAGCCAAAGCATTAAATCAAATGATTTTTGATGCGGCTTGGGGCGAGTTGGATTTCCTATTATTGGACTTACCTCCAGGAACAGGAGATATCCATTTAAGTATTATGCAATCACTACCAATCACAGGCGCAGTGATTGTAAGTACACCACAAACAGTAGCCTTAGCAGATGCTAAAAAAGGAGTGGCAATGTTCCAACAAGACAGTATTAACGTACCCGTTTTAGGAATTATAGAAAACATGGCTTACTTTACACCCGCAGAATTACCAGATAACAAATATTATATCTTTGGTAAAGAAGGTGCAAAACACTTAGCAGAAGACTTACAAGTCCCATTGTTAGGAGAGCTACCATTAGTACAAAGTATTCGTGAGGCAGGAGATGTTGGTCGTCCAGCAGCAATGCAAACCGGAACACCTCTAGAAAAAGCGTTCGAAAAAATTACGCAAAACGTAGTGCAACAAGTTGTTGATCGTAACGATAATTTACCAGCTACCGAAGCTATCAAAATAACCACTATGGCAGGATGTTCTGCAGTTAATAAAAAATAAATGACAACAGAAGAGCTAAGACTAAATGTAGAAAAAGCGTTAGAAGAAATTCGTCCTTTTTTACAAAGTGATGGTGGAGATATCACCCTTTTATCGATAGAAAATAACGAAGTAAAAGTGCAGTTAGAAGGCGCGTGTACCTCATGTAGTGTCAATCAAATGACGTTAAAGTCAGGTGTAGAAATGACCATCAAAAAATATGCACCGCAGATAGAGCGTGTCATTAACGTAGGGTAAAAAATAGTTTGGGCGTTACCACAAGGGTTGGGCTCTCACTACTAGTACTATGCGAGGTGCTCAAACAGTGAGCTTGTACTGAGCGTAGTCGAAGTATTACATCCCTAACGCGAGACTAAAAGCTAACAAAAGTCATAAAATTAGACAAACGCTTCGTGTACCTTTGTTTAGTCAAAGTAATAAGCAACGTTTAAAAAGTCAATAGCCAAAAGCTAAAGACCATTATCAAAAAGTTATAGAATGATTAAAACAGACATACTAATAATAGGCGCAGGACCAACAGGTCTTTTCGCAGTGTTTGAAGCAGGATTATTAAAACTTAAATGTCATTTAATAGACGCATTACCGCAACAAGGGGGGCAATGTTCAGAGTTATATCCAAAAAAACCTATTTATGATATTCCTGCATATCCAGAAATTTTAGCGGGTGATTTAACGCGTAAATTAATGGAGCAATGCAAGCAATTTGAACCTGGATTTACTCTGGGAGAGCGTGCAGAGACAATAGAGAAACAAGACGACGGATCGTTTATAGTTACTACAAATAAAGGCACACAACACCAAGCGCCAGTAGTAGCAATTGCAGGTGGACTAGGGAGTTTTGAACCTCGTAAACCTAAAATTGATAACCTATCGGATTATGAAGATCATGGTGTCGAGTATATTATAAAAGAGCCAGAATTTTACCGCGATAAAAAAGTAGTTATTGCGGGTGGAGGAGATTCGGCATTAGACTGGAGTATTTTCCTAAGTGATATCGCGTCAGAAGTTACTTTAATACACAGACGTAATGAGTTTAGAGGTCATTTAGATTCTGTAGAAAAAGTACAAGAACTTAAAAATGCCGGTAAAATTAATCTAATTACACCTGCTGAGGTTGTTGGAGTAGAGGGTAATGGTAAAGTGGAAGCAATTGTCATTAAGCAAGGAGAAGAGACGTTTACAAAACCATGCGATCATTTTGTTCCACTATTTGGTTTATCTCCAAAATTAGGACCAATAGCAGATTGGGGATTAGAGATAGAAAAAAATGCTATTAAAGTTAATAATGCCTTAGACTATCAAACTAACATACCAGGTATTTACGCTATTGGAGATGTTAATACGTATCCAGGGAAATTAAAATTAATCCTTTGTGGATTTCATGAAGCGACATTAATGTGTCAGTCAGCCTATCAAATAATTAACCCAGGAAAACGCTACGTATTAAAATATACAACCGTAAGTGGTGTCGATGGATTTGACGGAACACGTAAAGAAGCACCAAAAGCAGTTGTAAAAGCAATTGATTAAAGTAATGCTAAGATTTTTAAAATCGAAAATATAAAGACTTGGACCTCATGGATTTTAAAATCAATGAGGTTTTTTTTTATATCAAAAAAGGCATTAAATTTGATATGTGGTTGGTAATATAATATTAGCAAAAATCAAATATCACCCTGAGGACAGTCGAAGGGTCGTAAAGTAATAAAACACAATTGTAACACTACGTCATCCTGAACTTTTTTCAGGATCACACAAGTAAATTGATATAAATACAATAGTAACAATCAAACGTCATCCTGAACTTGTTTCAGGATCACACAAGTAAAAAAGTTGAGTAACGTTATCCTAAAAAGATAGCGCAATTACACAACAAATAATTAAAGAAAAGTAACAATAGCCTCAGTAAAAAGCTAAATAATGGAACAAGATATAAACATAAAAATAACAGACAGAGACGGTGTCACACACGAGATTTTAGCACCAACAGACATGGCTATGAATTTAATGGAAGTCGTGCGTAGTTACGAGCTTGCTCCAGAAGGGACTATCGGAATCTGTGGCGGTATGGCAATGTGTGCTAGTTGTCAATGTTATGTGTTAAGTGATACAATGCTTCCGGAAATGCAAGATGATGAAGAAGCTATGCTTAGCGAAGCATTTGATGTAAAAGACAATTCAAGATTGGGATGTCAAATTCAAATGACACCAGAAATGGAAGGTTTGGAAGTGGAGTTGGCGCCAGAATCTTAAATTATAAAATTGCTGTGTAAGTAGGGTTTTATTATAAGTATAGCGTAGGGATTTAAACTTCTAGTCAGTTAAAAACTGCTTCGCGTTTTATGCAAACCCTCCGCTTTTGGTTGCGCCAAAACCACTTCCCCTTAACTAAAGTGAGGAATTTTTGTTAGGTGATTATTCTGTTATTCAGGAGTTTTTGTTGCTGTAGTTCTGATGTAATTCAAAGTAACTCGTCATTGCGAACACAGTGAAGCAATCTGTTTTCTCGCAAACTCTTATTCCTATAAAAACTGCTTCACGTTTTATGCAAACCCTCCGCTTTTAGTTGCACAAAAACCACCGCCCTTTAACTAAAGTGAGGAGTATTTGCTAGGTGATTATTCTGTTATTCAAGAGTATTTGTTGCTGTAGTTCTGATATAATTCAAAGTAACTCGTTATTGCGAACATAGTGAATCAATCTGTTTTCTCGCATACTCTCAATCCTATAAAAACTGCTTCGCGTTTTATGCAAACCCTCCGCTTTCGGTATTACCGAAACCACTTCCCTTTAACAAAAATGAGGAATATTTGCTAGGTGATTATTCTGTTATTTAAGGGTTTTTGTTGCTGTAGTTCTGATGTCATTAATAGTGCAGCGAAAAATCTAAGACTAGCATAAAAACGGCTATTCAAAATTACTATTTCAAAACACTATAACCATCACAATCAAGCTAAACCTATATATCAAGCAAAAAAAAGTAAATCACCATACAAATCACGATGCGATGTAGCTCCTCTCTTTAGTAAAAGAGAGGTGATTTTTTTGAGAAAAAAATCGGAGAGTTTGCTAAAAACGCGAAGCAGTTTTAAATACTATAGAAAAGATAATATACAATCTAAAACTAGCATTCAAAACCGTAGTTATAAACATAAAAAATAGAGACCAAAAATCTAACTCCTATAATCTACCAAACGTCGTGGACCTTCCAAAAGCACACGTACAATTTGCAAAGTACCATCCTCTTTAGTTGCAATTTGCCACTTAATTAGTGAGATAGCACCATTTTCAATCTCAATACCAGTAATACATCGTGGGTGAACACAACTACCATCATTAAAAAAGGCCACATCGCCAGGTTCTGGGAAACGTGGTCTATGGGTATGGCCAACAATAGTAATGAGGTTATTGTTTGCGGTAATCCATTTTTTAGTACGACGTTCTACTTTTATGAGTTCGGTGTAATTTTTAGCAGGACTTGTTGGATCGGCAATACCCATAACATTTAAAGGTTTCCAAAGCACACGGACCATAAATCTGCTCCATTTCCAGAAAGTGTAATTCCACCAATCGGCTTGATGACCATGCGTTAAAAATACTTCTTGTTTGGTATCTTTATGTTTTAAAACAATCGCTTCGTTATAAGACAGGTCTTTAAAAAGCTCGACATCTTTACCTACTTTAGGATCAAAAAAAGAAGATAGATTTTTCTTAACATATTCAGGATTTCTATAAACCATATCATGGTTCCCCCAAATCATATGCAAACGCTGTCTTTGATGAAACTGTTTCATAAGCATATACACGTTTTTATGAGCATTTAATATGGCATTAAACGATATGTTTTCCCAAAGCTCATCACCATCGCCAAGTTCGGCATAATCAAAATCCTTAACATAGTAGTGTTTTAGAGCGTGGTAATAGATGTTTCTGTTATTAGAAAAATCATCTGCAAAACTATTATCACCACGATGGCAATCGCTAAATAGTATAAATTTAGACGTGTCATCAAAGTCTAAAACTTTAGCTTGTTGGTAGGCGCGATCTAATTTCTTTTTTCCTGAAAACATATAAGTAAAAATAACACAAAAAAAATGCACATCAAATAGACGTGCATTTTTATAATATTTTAATTATCAGTACTATTTAAAAGCGTTTAAGCCTGTAACATCTAATCCTGTAATTAGTAAGTGGATGTCATGTGTCCCTTCATAAGTAACAACACTTTCTAAATTCATCATATGTCTCATAATGCTGTATTCGCCACTAATTCCCATTCCGCCTAACATTTGTCTAGCATCACGAGCAATAGTTAACGCCATATCTACATTATTACGTTTCGCCATAGAAATTTGCGCAGAGGTTGCTGTTCCGTTTTCACGCATCACACCAAGTCTCCAAGCTAATAATTGAGCTTTAGTAATTTCGGTAATCATTTCAGCTAGTTTCTTTTGTTGTAATTGAAACTGTCCGATTGGCTTACCAAATTGGATGCGTTCTTTACAGTATCTTAAAGCGGTATCATAACAATCCATTGCTGCTCCAATTGCACCCCAAGCAATACCAAAACGTGCCGAATCTAAGCAACCTAATGGTGCGCCTAATCCAGATTTGTTAGGTAATAAGTTTTCTTTTGGGACTTTAACATTATCAAAAATAAGCTCGCCTGTTGCAGAGGCACGAAGTGACCATTTGTTATGTGTTTCTGGTGTTGTAAACCCTTCCATGCCACGCTCTACAATTAAACCGTGAATACGACCTTCTTCATTTTTTGCCCAAACGACAGCAATATTACAAAAAGGCGAATTTGAGATCCACATTTTCGCACCATTTAAAAGATAATGGTCACCCATATCTTTAAAGTTAGTGGTCATTCCGCTTGGATTACTTCCGTGGTCTGGCTCAGTCAAACCAAAACTACCAATCCATTCGCCACTAGCTAACTTTGGTAAGTATTTTTGACGTTGTGCTTCGTTACCATATTTCCAGATAGGATACATCACTAAAGAGGATTGTACAGATGCTGTACTACGTACTCCAGAATCTCCACGCTCTATTTCTTGCATGATTAATCCGTAACCAATTTGGTCTAATCCAGCACCGCCATATTCCACAGGAATATAAGGTCCAAAAGCACCAATATCTGCTAATCCTTTTACGATTTGTTTTGGGAATTCAGCTTTTTGAGCATATTCTTCTATTATCGGAGAGACGTCACGCTTTACCCATTCACGAGCAGCATCACGTACTAATTTATGTTCTTCAGTTAAAAGTTCGTCAAGATTATAGTAATCTGGAGCTTCAAATAAATCTGGTTTCATTTTAGTCTGTGTTATAAATAAACCGTTAATGTAGCTTATTGTTCCTAACAAAAATAACGAAATCGTTTGCAGAACACAATATTATATTAAAAATTAAGGTATTTTTTTACGAATCCTTTTGTTTACGCGTAAATAATAACATATTTAGCATTTTAGAACAAAGTCTAATAGTTCCAAAAATGTCATCCTGAGCGCAGTCGAAGGGTCTCTCTCGAAACACCAAACACAATGGCTGCAAGCAAATTTACACAAGCTGCGTCATCCTGAATTCATTTCAGGACCTCATGATAAATCATAAAATAATTTTATTATAATTCTAAATTCCTAGGAAAAGCAATGTCATCCTGAGCGCAGTCGAAGGATTTATAAGTACTAAATCAAACTATATTTTGAGATTAAATTTTTTGGGATATGTTGTGTGTTACCTTACCCATCATCAAAAAGAAAAGACAATAGTAAATTAGTACATATAATATCACCCACGCTGCGCCATCCTGAACTTGTTTCAAGAACTCATCTTGATCTGAAAAAAGTGTATTACAATGTCATCCGAAGCCCAGTCGAAAGGCTTATAAACATATAAATCAACTACATTTTAAGATAAAAATCTTTGGTCAAGTTAATGTAATCGTCCGTGTATTGGTGTCGTGCAGTTTCAATAATCAAAGTATCTATTTTTATATCGCTTTCGCGGAAAGAAAATGCGAGTAAACTTCTCTTGATTTCCGAAGTGTCAGATCCTTTAACATGCAAGATCTTATTAGGGAATAACTTAACTTCTGAAGCTAAATTTATAAAGTTAACTTCCTCTTTAAAAGGAATAACAACAGAAAATATGCCATCTTTAGAGAGTAGTTTGGAAACACTATCTACTAAATGATCAAAGGGAAGGGCGTCCGTAAAACGTGCTAGATCTCGTTGGTCATTGTTGGTTTTATAGTCTTCAGAATAAAAAGGAGGATTAGAAATAATAAGTTCGTATTTATCTTCAATTTCTTCTACAAATTCTGCTAAATCCGCATGATAACAAAATAAACGGTCTGCCCAAGGGGAGGTTTCAAAATTATCCACACATTGCTCGTAAGCCTGTTCGTCAATTTCTAAAGCATCAATAACTCCTGCGTTACTTCGTTGTGCTAGCATTAAAGACAAGACGCCTGTTCCTGCGCCAATATCTAAAACAGCAAAAGGATTGGTGTCTAACGGGGTCCAAGCACCAAGCAAAACACTATCTGTGCCAATTTTCATGGCGCATTGGTCTTGTTGGACGGTAAATTCTTTAAATTGAAAAGGCTTACTCATATTATGTCCTCCTGAATGTATTGCAGGATTTAATTATTTCGGGCTGTGATGCTGAAATAAAATCAGCATGACGTGGGTTATTATTCTAGTTATAAGTCAATTATTGCTTCAAGAACACCAATAAATATAGTTTACTACCATTACGTCATCCTGAACTAGTTTCAGGATCTCATTATTTTGGCTGAAATACTGATGTGAATTCAGCATGATGCGGGTTATTCTTCTAGATATAAATCGATTAGACCTTCTGGGGTTTCAACAAAAATAGTCTTATTAGGTTTGTCGACTTTAGAAATAAACTGATCATTCATCGGAATTAAAATTTCTATACCATCGCGATCAATTTCGAATAAAGATTGAGCAGTACTGTCGTTTACAGCTTTTATAATTCCAACCGTTCCAAAGTTTTTATCTTCCACAGTAAAGCCGATAATTTCATGAAAGTAAAATTTATCATCCTCTAATTCCGGAAGTGCCGCTAAGGGTAAATAAATTTTGCTTTTTATTAAGCTATCTGCATCTGCTTCGGTCTCTACATCTTCAAATTTTACACGAAGTAATTCTGATTTATGTAATTGAGAACTTTCTACGAAAAAAGGAACAAGTGATCCTCTTAAATCCACTAACATCGAATCAAGGTTTTCGTATAAGCCAGGTTCGTCCGTGTCTAACTTAATAAGCAATTCGCCTTTAAAGCTATATTTTTTAACAATTTTACCTAAAAAGAAACAATCTTTAATATCCATAAGAAAAGTTTTTTGCATAAAAAACTCCGATAAAAATTATCGGAGTTTAAAAGTATAAAAAATAATTTTTATTCTTCTTCTTCGTTAGAAGCTTTTGCTTCTTCAGCAGGAGCCTCTTCTACAACTGGAGCGTTAGCTGCAATTCTAGCTTCATTAGCTGCTTTTTCTGCTTCAAAAGCTTTGGCTTTAGCATCAGCTTCCGCTTTAGATAAACCATCTTTTTTAGCATCTACTTTAGTTGCTTTTTCTTCTAACCAAGCTGTAAACTTTGCTTCAGCTTGCTCTTCTGTTAAAGCACCTTTTCTTACTCCTCCTGCTAAATGGTTTTTAAGCATTGCTCCTTTGTAAGACAAAATAGCTTTTGCTGTATCAGTTGGTTGTGCACCATTCTGTAACCATTGTACTGCTCCATCAACATCTAATTCGATAGTTGCAGGGTTTGTGTTTGGATTGTAAGCACCTAATTTTTCTAGGTATTTACCATCTCTTTTTGCTCTAGCATCAGCTGCTACGATCCAGTAATAAGGTTTTCCTTTTTTACCGTGTCTTTGTAATCTAATTTTTACTGGCATATGTAATTAATTTGCGAGGTTCGCGACCTCTATTATTAATAAGTCTGCAAAGATAGTATAATTTTTTAATTTTCAAGTTTTTAAAGGAAATCTACGTTATAAATTAAATTATTATATTTTTGATGTTGTAACTAACTAATTAACGAATGAAAAAAATAACATACCTGCTAGTCCTTGCATTGGGTCTGTGTTCCTGTACAGATGATTTGGTATTTAATACGCCTGCCTTTATTGGTTATCATAATTCACAATTGTGGGAAGCTAGTAGTTTTAGAGCAAATGTGGATACGTCTGGAGATCTTACAATAACGGGAGTTAGAGGTGCTGAAACTGTAAGCCTTAAAACAGATAACACTTTAGAAAAAACTTATTTATTGGGGAACACGGTGTCTTCAGTGGTTTTTGAAGGAGCATCGGGTAAGGTTTATAGTACTAATAATATTCCCAATCCAGAAGTGCAAATATACCCATCGGAAGGAAGTATTGTGTTAGCTGAGTACAATCTAATAGAGAGAACAGTTTCTGGAACATTTACTTTTACAGCTTACGATACTGAAGGATTAGAAACGGAGAATTTTAATAGAGGCCATTTTCATAATGTGCCTATTACAAATATTGCAGTGGTTAATAATAATGATACGGAGGTTAATGTAGCTTGTCAAAATGCCACAGCGGTGGTTGTTACAACTAAAGTTAATTTAAATAGTGTGGATCCGACAGGAGTACAATACACCGATTTTTGTAATGCTTATAAAACAGCACTTCAGGTTAATAAGCAAGTGTGTGGAGATACAGATGGTTCTATACAAGACTTAATTGACGGGTTGGGAGATTGCACTAACTAAACAAAACCTAAATATATTTTTAACAAAAAAAAGCCAGCACATTTGTGTTGGCTTTTTTTTGTTAAATACTCTTAAGGCTATCATAAACCCTGTTAAAACCTATGGTGACGGCTGTTGTTTGTTGTATATTGAAAGGGAAGATGAGAAACAATACACATCTATAAAGAAGGTTATTGGAATTTAAAATGATAGAGATAAAATGAATTACAGAGAAGAAATTTCAAAAAAGTTAAATGAATTATTAGTGAAAAATTATGATGCTGAAAAAGGGTATCTTAATGCTATTGATAATGTAGAAAGCAACGAATTAAAATTATTTTTCAAAAGGCGTGCGTCTGAACGCAGTCAGTTTGCTAAAGAGTTAAGAACAGAAATCTTGCAATATGGACAAATTCCGGAGGACTCAGGTAGTTTTAAGGGAACAATGCACAGAAATTGGATGAGCTTAAAATCAGTATTTTCTTCAAATAATGAAGAAGCCATTTTAGAAGAAGCTATAAAAGGAGAGGAAGCAAGTTTGGAAGAATACGATACATTGTTGAAAGAAAATAATTTACCACCAACTATTGATAATTTAATTGCAAAGCATAGACATGCTATTCAAGCAGCCATTAATACAGAAAAAGTACATGAAGAATTAGTGTCCTAATATCGTGTATTAGAGACTCTAAAAAGCCAGTGTTTACGCACTGGCTTTTTTTGTTTACAACTGTTTGTGATTTCACTTTAAATAAAAATTAATTCTACGTACTTTTATAGGCTCGTATTTTTGAGCAAAACCCTCTAAGAACATTGACATGTATTTAATATTTGATACCGAAACCACCGGATTACCTAAACGTTGGGATGCACCTATTACTGATACCGATAATTGGCCTAGATGTATCCAAATTGCTTGGCAATTGCATGACGAGATGGGTAATTGTGTGGAGCATGAGGATTATTTAGTGCAACCGGACGGATTTAATATTCCGTATGATGCAGAGAAAATCCATGGTATTTCTACAGAATTAGCACAGCAGCAAGGAGTCCCTTTAGCAGACGTTTTAGAAAAGTTTAATACGGCATTAGGTAAAGCTAAATTTGTGGTGGGTCAGAATGTGAAATTTGACTTGAATATTATGGGTGCCGAGTTTGTGCGTGGAAATGTAGAGAATCCATTGCAAGAATTACCGGTTTTAGATACGTGTACGGAGCAGACTGCTGCTTTATGTGAATTACCTGGTGGACGTTATGGGCGTTTTAAATTACCAACGTTAACCGAGTTGCACCAGTTTTTGTTTGATAAACCTTTTGGAGAGGCGCACAACGCTACTGCCGATGTGGAGGCAACAACACGTTGTTTTTTAGAATTAATACGTTTAAAAAAATATACAAAAGAACAGTTAGATGTTGCTCCAGAATACTTTGAGCAATTTAATAAAGAGAATCCTCAAACGATTCAGTTAATAGGATTAAAGCATATTAACCTAAAACGGGAAAGTGCTAAAATCCAAGAAAAATTACAAAAGCAAGATACTAACGAGATTAGTACTGCGGAGATTAAAGAAAATATCAAGGATCTACAAACGGTAGACTTTGTGCATTTACATAACCACTCTCAGTTTTCTGTATTACAGTCAACAATGAGTGTTGCTGATTTGATTACAGTTGCTGCAGGGCATGGTATGCCTGCTGTGGCGTTAACAGATCATGCTAATATGATGGGGGCATTCCACTTTGTAAATGCTGCTAATAAACATAATAAAGCTGCAAAAGCTAAAATTGAAGAAGCCGCAGCTGCTGGAACCACAACAACTGCAAAAGAAATAAAGCCAATTATTGGTTGTGAGTTTTTTGTTTGTGAGGATCACACGGACAAAACCAGAAAAGACAACGGGTATCAAATTGTTTTAATTGCAAAAAACAAAAATGGATATCACAACCTTGCAAAATTATCGTCTCATGCTTATGTTAATGGGTTTTATTATATACCAAGGATAGATAAAAAACTTATTGAGGAGTATAAAGAAGACTTGATTTGTTTAACAGGAAACTTGTATGGAGAGGTTCCAAGTAAGATTTTAAATGTTGGAGAAAATCAGGCAGAAGAAGCGTTAATTTGGTGGAAAGAAACATTTGGTGATGATTTGTATGTAGAACTGATGCGACACGATCAGGAAGATGAAAACCGTGTTAACCCTGTTTTAATAAAATTAGCAAGACAACATGATGTTAAGTTAATAGCGTCTAACAATACCTATTATGCTAAGCAGAGTGATGCCAATGCGCATGATATTTTATTGTGTGTAAAAGAAGGTGAAAAACAAGCCACACCAATTGGTCGTGGTAGAGGGTATCGTTATGGATTGCCTAACCAAGAATACTACTTTAAATCTGGAGATCAGATGAAAAGTTTGTTTAAGGATGTGCCTGAATCCATTTCGAATATCCAAGAAGTGGTTGATAAGATTGAAGGGTATCAATTGGCTAGGGATGTATTATTGCCTGCGTTTGATATTCCGGAACAGTTTGCAAGTGAAGAGGATAAAGTTGATGGAGGAAAACGTGGGGAGAATGCCCTTTTAAGGCATTTAACTTATGTGGGTGCTAAAAAACGATATGGAGAAGAGTTGTCCGATGTTGTTATTGAACGATTGGATTTTGAGCTAAGCGTTATTGAGAAAACGGGGTATCCTGGATATTTCTTGATTGTAGAGGATTTTATACGCGAAGCTAGAAAAATGGACGTTTCTGTAGGTCCAGGGCGTGGATCGGCAGCAGGATCTGTAGTTGCCTATTGTTTATGGATTACCAATATTGATCCCTTATTGTATAACTTACTTTTTGAGCGTTTCCTGAATCCGGATCGTGTAAGTATGCCCGATATTGATATTGATTTTGATGACGAAGGCCGATCTCGTGTTATGGATTACGTTATCGAAAAGTATGGAAGTAGTCAAGTGGCGCAGATTATTACCTACGGTACTATGGCTGCAAAATCTTCGATTAGAGATACGGCACGTGTATTAGATTTACCTTTGTTTGATGCAGATAGGATTGCAAAACTGATTCCTACAATGTCTAAGTTGGGTAAGATTTTCGGTTTAACCGAAAAAGAATTAGGGCAAAAGTTTAGAGCTGAAGATTTAGAGAAAATTAACGAGCTTTTAAATATTTCGGATGGAAATGATTTGTCTGCCGAAACCGTAAATATTGCACGATCATTAGAAGGTTCTGTTCGAAACACAGGGATACATGCCTGTGGTGTAATTATTACGCCAGATGATATTACTAAGTTCGTACCAGTGGCTTTGGCAAAAGATTCAGATTTGTATGTCACACAGTTTGATAACTCTGTGGTGGAGGATGCAGGACTGTTAAAGATGGATTTCTTGGGTCTGAAAACGCTAACGCTTATTAAAGACACTGTAAAATTAGTTAAAGCTAAACATGATATATTATTAGATCCAGATAGTTTTCCTCTGGATGATGAAAAGACTTACGAGTTGTTTCAACGTGGAGAAACAGTTGGTGTATTTCAATATGAATCTCCTGGAATGCAGAAGCATTTAAAAGATCTTAAACCTACTGTTTTTGACGATTTAATTGCCATGAATGCACTGTACAGACCTGGTCCAATGGAATACATACCAAGTTTTGTACGTAGAAAGCATGGTGACGAGGATATTGAGTACGATTTACCAGCAATGGAAGAGTACTTAAAGGAAACCTACGGAATTACAGTATACCAAGAGCAGGTAATGCTACTGTCACAGTCTTTAGCAGATTTTACAAAGGGTGAAGCCGATGTACTGCGTAAGGCGATGGGTAAAAAGCAAATTGCGGTTTTGGATAAAATGAAACCAAAATTTATCGAGCAAGCCAGTGCTAAAGGGCATGATGCTAAAAAGCTTGAGAAAATTTGGAAGGATTGGGAAGCCTTTGCTAGTTACGCCTTTAACAAATCGCACTCGACGTGTTATGCGTGGATTGCTTATCAAACGGCGTATCTAAAGGCGCATTATCCAGCCGAATATATGGCTGCGGTATTGTCCAATAACATGAATGACATTAAACAGGTGACCTTTTTTATGGACGAGTGTAAGCGCATGAAACTACCGGTACTTGGACCAGATGTAAATGAATCTTATTATAAGTTTTCTGTAAACAAGGACAATGCGGTGCGTTTTGGTATGGGAGCCATAAAAGGAGTTGGGCATGGCGCTGTAATGACTATTGTTAATAATAGAGATGAAGATGGGCCATATACTTCGATATTTGATTTGTCAAAACGTATTGATTTACGTGCCGCTAACAAAAAGGCATTTGAAAATTTAGCATTAGCAGGTGGTTTTGATGAGTTGGGTGATACACATCGTGCGCAATACTTTTTTAAAGATGGAAGCGAATTAACCTTTTTAGAAAAGGCTATTAAATATGGTGCAAAGCATCAAGAAAATGAAAACTCGGCACAAGTCAGTATGTTTGGTGGTGATAGTGATGTGCAGATTGAAGAACCTGTGATTCCTGAATGTGAAACTTGGGGAACCATGGAAAAACTATCTCGAGAACGTGAGGTGGTTGGAGTTTATATTTCAGGACATCCTTTAGATGATTTTAGAACAGAGATGAAATCGTTTTGTAATGGAACCATTTCAGATTTTAATGACTTAAGCGCTCATGTTAATAAAGAAATTACTTTTGGAGGTGTTGTTACAGATGTGCAACATCGTGTGAGTAAGCAAGGTAAAGGTTGGGCAATGTTTACCATTGAAGATTATACAGATACGTTTGAATTTAGGGTTTTTGGTGAAGAGTATCTAAAACACCGTCCATTTTTATTACAAAACACATTTGTACACGTTAAGGCTTTTGTTAGAGAAGGTTGGGTAAATCGTGATACCGGTAAAAAGAGTGATCCAAGATTGCAATTTAATAGCTTTCAGTTATTGCACGATGTCATGGAGAAAAATGTTAGAAAAATCTCGATTCAATTAAATATTAAAGAGCTTGAAGCTGAAAAAATTAGATATCTAAAGGAGTTGATAGCAATGCATCCTGGTAATCATGCGCTTAACTTTTTGGTGTACGATAATAGAGATAAAATTAAATTAACCATGATTAGTCGAAAGCAAAAAATACAAGTGACCAATGAGTTGCTGAATGAATTGCAGGAGCAACAGATTCATTATTTGATTAATCAATAAAATCGAGTCGCTAACAACTTACTTTGTTTTGTAATATATTGAAAATAGTAGGTCTCTGGCGTTTGTTCCCTGTAAAAGGGATAAAGCAAACCAATGCTACAATAGGTAAAACAAATTGTTAGGTTGTAAGCTTTCGCATAATTTTTGACTAATATTGCATATTAACACGTAGTAAAACACAATTAAAAACATAATATTATGGCATTAGAAATCACAGATGCAAACTTCGAAGAAACAGTATTAAAAAGCGATAAGCCAGTAGTCGTTGACTTTTGGGCAGCTTGGTGTGGACCTTGTCGTATGGTTGGACCAATCATTGACGAGTTAAGTACTGAGTATGAAGGTAAGGCTATCGTAGGTAAAGTAGATGTAGACGCAAATCAAGAATTTGCAGCAAAATATGGTGTACGTAACATCCCAACGGTTTTAGTATTTCAAAATGGTGAAGTAGTAGGACGTCAAGTAGGTGTAGCACCAAAAACAGCTTATTCTGAAGCGTTAGACGCTTTATTATAGGTCAATTTTATTAAAGTATTGATAAAAGGTTTGCTGTAATGGCAAACCTTTTTTATTTTTAGACAACACTAGAAATAATTATTTTAAAGGTAAATTTACAAAATGGCTTTTTAGAATAAAATGGGCGCATCTATTTAATGGAAAGTTCTGTATTTTAGATGTAATTTTGAAAACACATAAAGTTTAAACGAATAAAAAAAACAGAAAATGAGTAAAACAATAAAAGTACAAGATGCTATTGATGCAAAATTGTTAGAAGAACGTAAAGTGTTTCTTTGGGGAGCAGTTGATGATAAAACAGCAAAGCATGTTATAGATCGCTTACTGTATCTAGATAGCTTAGAGACTAAGGATATTACATTGTATATTAATAGTCCAGGTGGATATGTGACGTCGGGATTTGCAATGTATGACTGTATTAAAGGTTTGAAAAGTGATGTGTCTACAGTTTGTACAGGTTTGGCTGCGTCTATGGGGTCTATTTTGTTATCTGTTGGAGCTAAAGGGAAACGTTTTATCCAACCGCATGCAAGAGTTATGATTCACCAGCCAAGTGGAGGTGCACGTGGGCAGGCTAGTGATATTGAGATTACGGCTCAAGAAATTGTGAAAACTAAAGAGTTAAGTGCGCATATCTTAGCGGATAATTGTGGTCAAACGTATGAGAAAGTAATGAAAGATTTTAATCGTGACCATTGGATGGGTGCAGATGAAAGTTTAGCTTATGGTATTGTTGACGGTATAGCGGAATAATGAAGTTACAAGACGAACTTAATAAAGCAGGCGGATTTAAAAACCTCGAACACTTAGCTAAGCAAGTGGTTGAGGGTTTTATATCCGGTATGCATAAAAGTCCGTTTCATGGCTTCTCTGCAGAATTTGCAGAGCATAAAATTTACAATCAAGGCGAAAGTACACGTCATATAGATTGGAAACTGTTTGCTAAAACAGATAAGCTGTATACTAAGCGTTATGATGACGAAACTAATTTGCGTTGTCATATTATTTTAGATAACAGCAGCTCAATGCACTATCCGCAACAAGATAGTTTTTCTATTGATAGTTTAAATAAGGTTGCTTTTTCGGCTTTAGCCTCTGCCTCCTTAATGCATATATTAAAAAAGCAACGCGATGCAGTAGGATTAAGTATATATAGTGATCAGTATGATTTTTATGCGCCTGAAAAAGGAAGTGAACGTCACCACCAGATGTTGATCCATAAATTGGAACAGGCAGTCAAATCAAAGCCTGTAAGCAAGCAAACGGAAACTTATGCCTATTTACACGAGATTGCAGAAAAGATTCACAGGCGCTCTTTAATCTTTGTTTTTACCGATATGTTTCAAACGACCACAGATGAGGTTAAATTATTTGAAGCATTAAGACATTTAAAACATAATAAACATGAGGTTGTTTTGTTTCATGTTTATGATAAAGCGAAAGAAATGAACTTTAATTTTAATAATAAGCCAAAAAGATTTATTGATATTGAAACTGGTGATTTTGTCAACTTATATGCGGAGCAGGTCAAGGAAAATTACGAAAAAGCAGTGTTTAATTATTTTGAAGAATTGAAAATGAAATGTTTACAGTATAAGATCAAGTATGTTGCTGCAGATGTTAACCAGCCGTTTGATGCTGTTTTAACGGGCTATATGGTGGCTCGAGAAAAATTTATTTAAAAAAAATAAAAAAAAAGTGTAAAAAAGTTTGGTACATCCATAAAGAAGACTATCTTTGCACTCGCAATAACGCAACGGTCTGGTAGTTCAGCTGGTTAGAATGTCGCCCTGTCACGGCGAAGGTCGCGGGTTCGAATCCCGTCCAGACCGCAAAAATTGCTAAAAGCTCCGATTTATCGGAGCTTTTTTTCGCAATAAAATTTAGTTGTGTTGTTTTGATGGATGTAGTAGTCCATCAAACTGGTAGAAGGCTAGTTAATAGCTTGAACCGATGGAAAGCTTTCCTTTTTTCTTTTAGAAAATTGGGATGCTTTTTTGTTTACAGACACTTGGTCTGTCTTATTTGCTTTATGCCGAGTAATTTGGTATATTTCCTTTTCGAAATGAAAGTGCCATCGGGCTTTAAAAATTTCCTATAATTTTATCTTTATACTACAGCTAATTAATTGTTTATTGGATAGTTTTTAGTGTAAGTGTTTGTTTTGTAGCATTCTAGTATTATTATCTTAAATTTGCTCTCACTAAGTTTCGATTATAAATCTATAATTAACTATAAATAATCTATATTATGAAAACCTTAAAAATTACATTAGTAGCCATTTGTTCAATCGTATTATTAACAGGAGTAAGTGCTTTAAATAAAACGATACCAAATAAAGGTAATACCAATAAAGAAGTGAAAACTCCAGAAGTTAAATTGTTAGTGTTAACAGAAATTAAAGGAAAGAAGAAGCCGACTAACGGATAGTATAATTATTCAATGTACTTATGAAAAAGCTTTTAGTTTAGATTGAAAGCTTTTTCATTTGATATGTTTTTATTACTTATTAGTAGTTTATTTATTATAATTTTGAGTCACTAAATACTTATAGGGTTTTGTTTAGACTTTTTTTATTCTTTTTCACGTTTTCTCTAGCTCATGGGCAGGTGAAAATTAGTAATTCCAAGTTGGATTCTATATTGAAATATAGAAATTTATCTAATGATAATAATTTTGATATTGATATTAGGATTGTTAATGCTAAACATGCTGTTTTACTATCCAAAAAATATAATATAGATTCGACAATACTGTATAGTAATAAGAAATTGTCATACTTATATCTATTAGAGGATGACTTCGTACCATTAAAATCTATTAATAAAGAAAATTTAATTTTAGCAAAAAGACTAAAAGATTCTGCTGCTATGGCAGATGCTAATTATATTCTTGGTTATATTAGTGATGAAGAAGTGCAATTAGATAGTGCTTATCATTATTATTATAATGCTGTAAAGATTTTTAGCAGTCTTAATAATTATGAAAAAGAAGGAGAGTTATTGCTAAATATGGCTAACATTCAGGAATCTGAAAGAGACTTTGTTGGAGCAGAAATAAATGCTATAAAAGCAAAAAAGATAATAGAACTTCTTCCAGCTAATGACAATAATTTGCATACGCTTTGGTCTATTAATAATTTGATTGCAACTATATCTGGTCAGTTACAGTTATATGATAAGGCTTTAGAGTATCACGACCTTGCTATTGTTAATGCATCAGAAATGAAAGACGGCTACTATAATTTATTATACTCAAAAAGTAACATAGCTTCTACTTACAGACGAAAAGGATTGTATGTTGACGCTAAAGATAAATTTACCGATATTCTTAAGGATGAAAGATTGAAGAGTAACGACTCTTCATCGTATTCTGTTATCACCGCCAATTTAGCTTATTCAAAATACCTAATTAATCCGATTGATCCTGATATCAATCCGTTGTTTATGGAATCGATTAGAATTGCTAAAAAATTAAATGATCAATTAACAATGATGTCTTCAGGGGCTTATTTTGCGGAGTATTTAAACACAATCGGTAAAAAAGATTCTGCTAGGTATTATAATAATTTGTCATATAAAATTGCTAAAAAAGCGAATGTAAATGAGGTTATTCTTCAAACACTAGTAACAAAAGCGAGTATTGATGTGGATTCCTCTAGATATTATTTAACGGAACACATAAAGCTTAATGATAGTTTGATCTTAGCAGAGCGTTCGATAAGGAATAAATTTGCCAGAATAGAGTTAGAGACTGCAGAAATAATAGAAGAGAACGAACAGATGTCTAGGCAGCGACTTTGGTTAATTATAACCTCTATTGGTCTATTAATAGTCTTATTTTTTCTGTATATAATTAAATCTCAGAGGGAGAAAAATAAAGAACTGCAGTTAGAAAGGCAGCAACAAGAAGCTAATGAAGAAATTTACACACTTATGCTGTCTCAGCAAGATAAAATTGACGAGGCTAGGGGGCTTGAGAAAAATAGAATTTCGCAAGATATTCATGACGGGATATTAGGTAAGCTTTTTGGAGTACGTTTAAGTTTAGATGGTTTAAATTTAAGTTCAACAACAGAAGCTATTAAACAACGAAGTGTTTATATTACAGAACTTAAAAATATTGAGGAAGAAATAAGAAAGGTGTCACATGAGTTAAATTCAGATTTTATTCAAAAAGAAGGTTATTTAAATATTATTAAAACTTTGGTAGAAGCTCAAATGACAGCTTATGGGATTGCTTATAAGTTGTACATTCAAGAGGATATTAAATGGGATAACTTAAATAATAAAACTAAAATACATGTTTATCGCATTTTGCAGGAAACAATGCAAAATACTTATAAGCATGCAAAAGCGACATTGGTTGACATTTCATTTCAATTAAAAAATAATGTTCTAATCCTGACTGTTGTGGATAATGGAGAGGGTTTTGATTTGCAAAAAGCGAAGAAAGGAATAGGATTGAAAAATATAGAGACTAGAATACAGGAAATTAAAGGGGAATTAATTATTGATAGTATAATAAATAAAGGAACCAAAATAATAATTAAAGTGCCAGCATTAGAGAATTAACCTATGGATAATACGATTTTAAAAATATTAATGGTAGACGATCACCCTATGATCATTGAAGGTTACCAGCATACATTATTAGCTTCTAAAAAAGAAAACCAGACCTTAGAAATAGATATTGCTACAGATTGTGATTCTGCTTTAGATGCTATCCAAAAATCAAAAAACATTGGTAAACCGTACGATATTTATTTTTTTGATATTAGTATTCCGAAGTCAAAAGATGGTATTTACAAATCTGGAGAGGATTTGGCTAAGTATGTTAAGCAATCGCAGCCAAAATCTAAAGTGGTAATTTTAACCATGTTTAATGAAGTGTACAGGATACATAGTGTAATTAAAACGATTAACCCGGAAGGCTTCTTGATAAAGAGTGATTTGACATCTAGTGAATTGGCTAGTGCTTTTGATGTTATTCAAAATAACCCGCCGTTTTATACAGGTACAATAAACAAGATTATAAAAAGAAGTATTTTTAATCCAATAGAAGTGGATGACTTAAATCATAAAATGCTATATTTTTTATCTTTAGGTGTTAGAACAAAAGATTTAGTGGGGCACCTTGGTATAACCTTAAGTGCAATAGAGAAGCGTAAAAAAAACCTTAAAGAACTGTTTGCTGTAGACGACGGTAAAGATGCTACTTTGATTGATTTAGCTAAAGAGAAAGGTTATATTTAAGGTTAAATGTTAAAACTTAAATTTTCTTTTATAAAAAAAAACCGTTAAGTGTTAGTGTATCGCTTAAACGTGTGGTAAAAACCACAATTAGACTGAGGTTTTTACCGTAATAGTACAGTGTAGTATTTTATATATTTGTGGTATAACTTTATATAAGTTAATTTTTATTCCCTCAAACTTTGTTTGATTAGTAGTCTTACATTTACACACAGCAAAGCAGCATCCCTCGATGCTGCTTTGTGTATTTAATAATGTAGGTTAAAGATTCTATGAAAGTAGTAATAGCGACTATAGATCATAATAAGATACCTGTTCTTAGCTCTAAGTAAAAACTAAATACGACCCTTAAATTTTTATCTATATTAGTATTATTAGATTTTCTCCAATCGATGGAGTCTCAATCTGGCCTATTATAAATACTTCTGTTGCAATTAGAGTTCATGATAGTGCAAAGTAATACAAAACATTTTTTTTAAAAAATTAATAACTTAATTGCCCCTTGATAGAGCGTCCGTCATATATAAGTGCCGAAATTCAAGCTGACTTAAGGGTAGGTATGGTGGAATAGATAATATACCTGTAACTGAATCTAAAATCATAAACATGAGCTCTAAGAATATAAATTAAACACCTCTGTTTGTTTTTATATAAGGTTCGACTAATAGTGTTGCGTACTATTTTAAACTAAGAAACTAGTTTAAACTAAATAATTAGTTATATTTGTAGTGTTCAACTAAATAATTAGTTATAAAAAATGAAAGCACTTACCAAAGCCGAAGAAGATATCATGCAAGTTTTGTGGCAGTTAGAAAAAGCTAATGTAAAGCAAATTATTGAAGAATTTCCTGAACCAAAACCAGCGTACAATACAGTCTCTACCATTGTAAGGATTTTAGAATCCAAAGGCTTTGTGGATTATGAAAAGCAGGGAAAAGGGCATGTGTATTTTCCGTTATTAAAAAAACAAGATTACAGTAATCAGTCTATTAATAAGCTTGTGGATAATTATTTTCAGGGGTCATTTAAAAGTATGGTATCCTTTTTTGTCAAAAAAAATGACATTAGTTTAAACGAGTTGGAGTCTGTTTTAAACGAAATCAATAAAAAAGAAAAGCTATGATGTACTACGTTTTTCAAACGATGCTATTTCAACTACTATTTTTAATGGTTTATGATCTGTTTCTAAAAAAGGATACATTTTTTAACTACAACAGAGCTTATTTATTAGTCACGTCTGTATTGTCTTTTGCTATACCATTTGTAAAAATAGAGGGATTTAATAATATTATTCCATCCAATTACATAGTTGCCTTGCCAGAAGTTTTTGTGGGTAATACAGGTCAAGCAATTTCCAAAGTTAAAAGTTTTAAAGGGTTTTGGTCGACTTCAGTAATGACTATTACAAATTTATATATTTTGGTTTCGGTTGTAATGCTAGTCTTCTTTCTAATCAAGCTAATAAAAATAGTTAGGATAATAGCGGTTAATCCTAAAACAAAAGAAGATGACCTTACCATTGTTCATCTAAAAAATTCCGATTCTGCTTTTACTTTTTTTAATTACGTGTGTTTAGGCGAGGCGCTTTCTGTAGACCAAATACAACATGTTTTAGCGCATGAACGTAGTCATGCTAATGATAAACATACCTTGGATTTACTTTGGTTTGAAATCTTAAAAATAGGTTTTTGGTGTAACCCATTAGTCTATCTATATCAAAACAGAATAAGTAATCTACATGAATATATTGCCGATCACAATGCGGTAAAAATTGGTGAAACAGAATATTACCAACAGTTATTACAGCAGGTTTTTAGTGTCAAAAACTGTGCTTTTATCAATCCATTTTTCAAACAATCATTAATCAAAAAACGAATCATTATGTTGCAAAAATCAAAATCAAATCAGACGCATTTAATTAAGTATTTATTAATAATCCCGATGGTTTTGGGGATGTTAGTGTATTCTTCTTGTTCCAATCAGGATACCGAATCAGAAATTTTAGATAATAATCAAGTTTTACAACCAATTATGACAATTATAGAAGATGTTGATGTAGAAGATAAGAGGAGCGCAGAACTAGACGTGCCTTTTTCAAAACTAGATCAGTCTCCTATGTTTGAAGCTTGCCTATCAATAACGGATAAATCTGAACAGAAACAATGTTTTTCAGACCAAGTAACAAGACATATTGCGACTAATTTTAATACAAAATTAGGCAAGGACTTAGACTTAGAGAAAGGCGTAAAACGTATTAATGCCATGTTCAGAATTGATAAGGATGGCTTGGTTTATGACGTTAAAGCGCGTGCGCCTCATCCTGATTTAGAAACAGAAGCTATACGTGTAATTAATAGTTTGCCAAAAATTACTCCAGCTATGCACGAAGGTAAAACGGTAAACGTTACTTATGCTTTGCCAATTATTTTTAAAATTAATTAAATGAAGCGGCTGTTTATTGTTATAGGTTTATTGTTATTGTTTTTTAATGCTAAGGCTCAAACCAATGTTTTGGCTGTGGCAGATAGCTTATACAACTATGGTAGTTATGCTAAGGCTATTAGTTATTATAACCAGCTTGAAGACGCGTTACCGTATTCACAGCAAATCGCAAAATCATATGTGTTTTTAGGAAATTATGATCAAGCAATAACATACTATAATAAAGCATTAAACAGTAATCGGAGCAATGCGCTATTAAAATTTGAACTGTGTAAATTACTAATACAACCCAGTAAGTTGCAAGAGGCTGAAGTGCTGCTATTAGAGTTGGCTATTACAGATGCTGATAATCCTAATTATCAATATTATTTAGGTGTAGTGTCTAACGCTTTAGAGCAGTACATAAGTGCTCAAGATTATTTTCTTAAGGTTTTTGAGTTAGATGACTCAAACCAAAAAGTGATATATGAGTTAGCTAAATATAATTTAAAAAATAGGTCCTTTGATAAAGTTACGTATTATGTCGAAACGGGTTTGAAAACATATCCTAACAATAAAAAATTAATAGCACTTGGTGGGCAAAGTTTTTATCTGAAAGAAGATTATCATAAAGCGATAGCTCAGTTTTTAAAGCTAGTAGCGTTAGGAGAAACCACAAAGTTTGTTTATCAAAAACTAGGACAAGCTTACGGTAAGGTTTATAATTATAGTAAAGCTATTCTGTATTTAGAAAAGGCATTAGAGCAAGACCCTAAAGATGCTTATAACCACTATCAATTAGGTTTAAACTATCAAGGAAATAACAATTATCTGTTAGCTGAACAGCATATATCAGAATCTATTAAATTACAAGAAAACCCATTAGATGAAGCGTATATAAAATTAGGCGTTTTGTATAATTTACAAGAAAAACATGCTGATGCTATTCAAGCTTTTACTAAAGCAATAAAAGAAAATCCAGATTCTGAAGTACCTCATTTTTATAGGGTTTATACTAAGTTGGTGTTTTATAATAATTTGGAGCCGAAAGTAGAGGAGATAGAGTCGTTTAGTAAGCGATTTCCTGATAGTAAATACATACCAATTTTAAATGTAAAGCTTTCTGAATTAAAAAGTCAAGCCTTTCAAAATAAAGCCGAATAGTTTGAGTTTTATGTAAAAATAGATCGCTTTGTCTAAAAAAGAGTAAATTTCGTCTGTAAATGAAAGTTTTTTAATGGGTTTTATAAATTTGTTTTAAAATTACTATATCTTGATAATTCTAATTAAAAAATAGGCTCGTATGAAAAGATTTCTACCTTTAGTTTTTGTGTTATTATGTTTTACAACAATGTTACAAGCGCAAATAAACCAAGATTGCAAAAACACGTGTACAATAGATAAGATTGTTTACGAAACAGCTTTTTTAGGTGTACAATTTGGAAGTCCATGTAATAAAGAGAGTGATTCAGACAAAGGGGTTGTTATTTTAAAAGTAATTGAAGGTACTGCAGCAGCAGACAATAAATTACAGCCTTATGATCTTGTAGTGGCAATTGATGATTTAGAGGTCAATCGCCGGGGTGATGCAATGAATGCTGTAAAAGCATATCAGCCTTTTGATACAGTTCGGTTTACTATTTTAAGAAGTGGAAAAACACTTTTAAAAACAATTACTTTAGGTGCTAAAACAAGCAAAGTAATACAAGAGGTTGTATGTTGTGATGAAGCAATATCTTCTTTATCTAAAGAAAATATAAGTTTATATCCAAATCCTGCAGTTAGTGCATTAAATATTGCATTTAAGGAAGTGATTCAAGGCGATTATAATTTTGCTGTTTATATGACTAATGGTGTTTTAGTAAAGCAATATAACAAGCGTTTTGTTAAAGGTGATTTAAATGAAAATATTAACGTTGATAAATTAGAGGACGGTGTCTATGTTTTAAAAATCACGAAAGACGATTCAACCTATTCTAATTTGTTTGTAGTTAAGAGGAATTAATAGATTCAAGTTTTAGTCACCTAAAAAAGTTGTATTTTTCCGCTATATTACTTATTTTATGAAACAAATAGCTGTTTTTTCACTCTTTTTAGTAATGGCGTCTTGCCAGTACTTGGACGTGAAAAAAACAAGCTCGGAAGCTATTTTTGAAGAAGAGCTAAAAACATTTAATTGGAGCGAAGTTGATAATTATCCTAGCTTTTTAGTTTGCGATGACCTACAGGTTAAGCAAGATATTAAAAACTGTTTTGAAACAACGCTAACTAATCATATTTCGGAAAGGCTTCAAGCCGAAACTATTATTGTTAACCAAGATGTTAATGATACTATTATGTTGTCTTTTTTGATTTCTGAAAAAGGTGAACTTCAAATTAAAGCTATAGAAATTGATAGTATAACGACACATGAGATTCCTAGTTTAGAAGCTTCAATAACCGAAAGTTTGAATACTTTACCCAAAATATTTCCGGCAGTAAAGCGAGGTCAGCAAGTTAAAACGCAATTTAAATTACCTATTATATTAAAGGTTAACTAATGTTGATTGTTATTTAAATCTGAATAACAAACGTTTTCAATTTAAACTTTAAAGCTTAATCTGGCGTAAAAGTAATCCAACTAAAAATCTTTAAATAATAAGTTTATCAATTGAAGTCAATCGTTTTATAAATTAAATTTATAGCCCAAAGCAAAATCTAACGGGAAATTATCTGCTGTGTCTTGAAGCGCTGCAAATAAATTATCATACACAAAAGTAATAAAGCCATTACCAATTTTAAAATCGGCTCCAATACCAAAAGTTAAAGGGATATCAAAACTGGTTGATGATTTTTCTTCTTTGTAAAAAGTGCCTGGATCAACACTGTCTTCAATAATATATGCTGTTTTTGAGGCTGTGAAGGTTGCGAATTTTGTTTGCGCATAAATATTAAATTTGGAGGTATTGATAAATCTAAAGCGATATCCTAAGGCTATTTGGGTCGCGCTATAATTAAAATCATCTGTATCTCCTGTTGTTCTTATGTTTAAAAAACCAGCATGTTTAGGTATTAAGTTGTCTTGAAATAACTCTAATTCTGCGCCAAATAGTGGGACTGTTTTGTTGTTAGGATTCGTTATAAAAGGATGGTTTGTTAGACCTCCAAAAATGCCGAGCCTAGTTTTTAATTTCGGTTGACTATTATTAAACGTGTAATTAGGATCGCTTGCAGCGTTAGACTTGTTGATAAAGTTTTTTAAACTATATAAAGTTAGTTTGACTTTAGAGGCATCCGTATTGCAAAGGGTTTCTAGCGTAGTTTGATACATGTTGTCATACTTGTTATTACTTCCTTTTGTGTTGGTTAATTCGGTTAACTGTTCCTCTTTATTTTTAATAAAGTAACGGAATTTACCATCAAAAGTATTCCAAAGTAAATCAAAATCTCCTTCAACCTCAGTGTTAAGCACTAAAGTTTCATTGTTTACAGTATAGGTTGTTTGGGCAAAACTAAGTGTCGTTATAGTTAGTGCTAAAAATAAAAGTAGTTTTTTCATAACGTAGTAAGTAGGTTTAGTGCTAAAGTAAGATTTTTTTTAGAAACTGTACTATTTCTTAAAGGACCTGCCTTTCCATTTATACATTGAAAACATTGAGATAAATGCAACATAAACACTGAAAAAAGGATAGATAAAACAACTCCAAGTATAATGTTTTAGTGTGCTTTCTTTGTCGAAAAATTGACTAGTTTTATAAAGTAATAAAAAGTCAACAGCAATTTTTATAAAAAATAGATAGGCAAAAGGTTTAAGTGCAAATAGTTTAAAGATTACTAAAACAAATCCTATAACAATACTTGCGTTTGCGACTAAAACTAAGACTCCAACAAGTTTGGCAAAAGTGTTGTTATAGTTGCTAGTTTTACTAGCCCAGCGTATGCGTTGAGATAGTAATGTTTTTAGTGTTTTTTGTGGTTTAGTAATTACAATAGCATGTTCGCTTTTTAAATATGTAACTGCTTTTTTATCGTGTTTCAGAGCTTTTTCCATTAAGAAAATATCGTCGCCACTAGCAATATTCGTGTTGCCTTCAAAGCCTTTTAAAGTTGTAAATAAGTCTTTTTTGTAAGCTAAATTTGCGCCATTACATAAAAAAGGTTTGTTGATTCCAAAAGCACTAATGGTTGCGCCCATTAAGCTTAAAAAGTCTAACGTTTGAAAAGCGTTTAAAAGACTAGAGTTTTCTTCGTAATCTACAGGTCCAGCAATCATTTCTGACTTGGTAGTCTCGATACAATTATCAAAAGTGTCTAACCAATAATTTGGTACTACACAATCGGCATCTGTAGTAATGATCCATTGGTTTTTGGCTTGCTTTATAGCAGTAGTAATGGCATCTTTTTTTGGTGAAATGGTATGTCTTTGATTAGTTATGATTTTGATGTCAACTGTATTAGTTTTGTTTTTAGATAATAGCCTTTTTATTATTTCGACTGAATCATCTTCAGAGTCGTCATCGACTAAAATAACCTCAAATAAACGCTCAGGATAATTCAATTTTAAAAGTGAGGTCAATAATTGCGGTAAATTTTCGGCTTCATTTCTAAATGGAATAATAACTGTAAATGTAGTTTTGGGTGTGACATCTTGCAATCTAAAGGGTTTTACTTTGTCAAACCCAAGAATAAAAGTTCCTATTAAAAAAAGATACAGTATAATAATGATAACAAAAGTAATAACCATTAGTTTTAGTTTTTTGGTAAATTAAAATTTAATACAAAATAACTTCCAATTATACTAGGGAGTGCAAAATTTAACAACCACATCAAAAGCACGCAGCTTAAAACAGGTAGTTCTGTAATGCCTGCCAAGCCAAAAAGATATATGGCGATACTCCCTTTAATTACAATATCAAGAATTGAAATGGTTGGAATTATAGAAGCTAAAAAGTATAATGTTGTTATGATAGTCATCGCGTCCCAATAATGCAATGGTACGTTAAAAAGGGATAAGATAAAGTAAAACTGAAACGAGAAAATAGCATAACGCAATAATGATAGGGATAGACCTATTATTAAATAATTAAGGCCTAAATCAGCTATAAAAGGACGTGTTTTTTTTATACAAAGGCCTTTGGTTTTATGTTTGGTTTGCTTTAAAACAAAGATGGAAAGGACTAAAAGAATTATAATTATAAGAACGGTCCTTGAAATATTAATATAGTTGATATTGATATTATAGGAGTTGTAATAGAAAAGAAAACCTATACTTCCCAATATTACAGTAATACCCATTTGCATTATGTTGCTAATTAGATTTACAAATAAAATGCGTTTTCTGTATGGTTTTGAGTAGTAAATAGCTTTAGCGCCATATTCGCCAATACGATTTGGTGTAAACAAGGACGCTGTTAGTGATCCTAAACTTTGTGCTAGGGCTTCTGAAAAGGAAAGGGTTTTAATTTTGGAAACTAAATAGCGCCATTTTGTGATTTCAAAAAACCAGTTGAATATAGATAGACCAATTAAAATCAATACATTTTTTATAGATAGTAGATTGCTATCGTTTAAAAATTGCCAAAAGTCATTAAAATTTAAACCATCGTTATTAAGCAGTTTGTGATAAATAAAATAAAAAGCGCCAACAACTATACTTAATTTAATAAGTACAAAAAAGAATTGTTTAGTTTTGTCAGGCAAGCTTTTGTGCATAATATAGGCGCCAATTTAGACGTTTGCAAATTAAACTAAATTATTACACAATGTTATCTACTATCAAACACTATTGTATTATTCTAATGACTGTTTTAGCAGTAAGTACAGCTAGCGCACAATTAGAAACAAGTAAATGGAAAGCCTTAGTTTCTTTGGGTATTAATAGTCCGTCGCAAGGAGGGGTGGTTGCTCCCTTTGAAGCCAGTACTATTAACTTTCCGACAATTAATTTAGGGCTTCAACGTATGTTTACACCACAATTGGGTGCTAAATTAGATTTTGGTTATAATCGTTTTGCAAATGCAGATGATACACCAGAATTTAAAACTAATTATACCCGTATTAATTTACAGTTCGTATACGATGGGACTAGATTTTTTAGCTTTTTACCAATTGATACAGGTGTTGTTTTTCATGCTGGTCCAGGCTATTCTATGATTAAACCTTTAGGAGATTACGGTAATAATAAAACCTCGTTTTTAAACGGAATGGCGGGATTAGAATTTCATTATGGGCTTAGTCGATCAGTTTCGGCTTTTTTTGATGCGTCCTATATTTATGGGTTTGGAAAAGATTTTGATCCAATTAGAGAAGGTTTCGGGTCGTTTAATGGAAATATGTTAACTGTAACTGTAGGTGTGTCAGTGTCGTTAAGTGGTTGTTATACTTGTAATTAAATGAGCAAAGAGCAAATTATATTAGGAATCGATCCGGGGACAACGATTATGGGGTTTGGTTTGATAAAGGTGGTCAATAAAAAAATGAGTTTATTGCAGTTGAATGAATTAGACTTAAAAAAATATGATGATCATTATCTAAAACTGAAACTTATTTTTGAACGTACCATTGAGTTGATTGAAACATATCATCCAGATGAGATTGCTATTGAAGCGCCCTTCTTTGGGAAAAATGTACAAAGTATGCTTAAGTTAGGTCGGGCACAAGGTGTGGCTATGGCGGCTGGGTTGTCGCGAGAAGTTCCGATTACTGAGTATGCACCCAAAAAAATTAAAATGGCCATTACAGGAAGCGGAAACGCGAGTAAAGAACAGGTTGCAAAAATGTTGCAAAGCATGTTAGGAATTAAAACCTTACCAAAAAATCTAGATTCAATGGATGGACTTGGAGCAGCTGTGTGTCATTTTTATAATCAAGGTCGTGTAGAGATAGGAAAGAGTTATTCTGGTTGGGCAAGTTTTGTTAAACAGAATGAAAAACGAGTTAAAAAGTAATTCTGTCATTTCTGTTTGGTCAGAGAACTATTTTAAAAGTAATCACTTAAGGATAACCGATAATTAAAAATGTCAGGAATATACATACATATACCATTTTGCAAGCAAGCATGTCATTATTGCGATTTTCATTTTTCGACATCAATGAAAAAGAAAGATCAGCTTATTTTCGCTTTAGCGAAAGAAATGGAATTACGTAAAGACGAGTTTAAAAATACAACAGTAGAGACGATCTATTTTGGAGGAGGAACACCAAGTGTGTTGTCTGCAGACGAATTGCAATATTTGATTGATAGTGTCTATTTAAACTATAAAGTCATAGATAACCCTGAAATTACTTTAGAGGCTAATCCTGACGACTTAATTATAGATGCTGATGTCGCACTGAGCGCAGTTGAAGTGCAATCCTTGTATCAGTCAAAATTTGAAGACTTAAAAAAGACAGGGATTAATAGGCTTAGTATTGGTGTGCAGTCCTTTCATGAAAAGGATTTAAAACTCATGAATCGTGCGCATAATGCAGAGGAAGCTAAACGTTGTTTACAGTTTGCGACACAATATTTTGATAATATAAGTTTAGATTTAATCTATGGGATTCCAAATAGTACAAATGCAGAATGGTTAGAAAATATCCAAACAGCACTAAGTTTTGGAGTGCCACATATTTCTAGTTATGCTTTAACGGTCGAGCCTAAAACAGCGTTAGCTAGTTTTATAGCAAAGGGAGTTATTGACAATGTGGATGACGATTTGGCGCATGACCAATTTCATATTTTAATAGAAGCGCTTAATCTAGCGGGTTTTGACCATTACGAGCTGTCTAATTTTGGTAAAAAAGGCTTTTACAGTAAAAATAATAGTGCGTATTGGTTAGGTAAACCCTATTTGGGAATTGGTCCTTCTGCGCATAGTTTTAATGGAGAAGAACGCGCGTGGAATGTAAAAAACAATTCGATTTACATTAATAAGATTACCCAAAATGAACAACCTTTGGAGATTGAAACTCTAACCTTAAATGACAAGTATAATGAGTTTGTTATGACGGGATTGCGTACTATTTGGGGAGTGTCTCTAAATAAAATAGAAAAACAGTTTGGGAAACCCTTTTTGGAATACTTGTTGCAACAAGCTAATCAGTATATAGATAAACAAATGTTGTATATTGAGGATGACAACTTAAAAACAACTAAATCTGGTAAGTTTCTTAGTGACGGGATTGCTTCCGATTTATTTATGCTGAATTAATTTCAGTATCTTAGAATTAATTTGTATTATTTATTTTAGACTTATAACTAACCTTAAAAAGTAACTGAAACAAGTTCCGCTTTAATGATTTCTACAATAACAATAAACACTAAAAAATACACAGTAAATTTAGCACAGCCCTTAGATATTTCTATGCCACTTCGTGCGTCAAAAAGTAATGTAAATGCATGGTATGTTGATGCGCCTACAATAGAGCCTGTTAAACTTAACGATTGGACAGCAAGTGTAAAAGAAGGTGCTTCAATTAATTTTAATAATATTCAGTTTAACCCACATGCTCATGGGACACATACAGAGTGTGTTGGACATATTACAGAGCAGTTTTATAGTGTCAACAAATGTTTAAAACAGTTTTTCTTTTTAGCAGAAGTTGTTTCTGTGGCGCCAGAGCAAGTTGGTGAGGATCAAGTGATCTCAAAAGCTCAATTGCAATATCTTTTAAAGCAGCGTAAACCACAAGCATTGATTATTAGAACAATGCCAAATACTAAAGCAAAAAAATCTAGACAATATTCTAATACTAATTGGCCTTATTTAACCGAAGAAGCCGCTGTTTTTATTAGAAAAATTGGCGTAAAACATTTATTGATCGATTTGCCAAGTGTAGATAAAGAGAAAGATGAAGGTAGGCTTGCAGCACATAAGGCTTTTTGGGATGTGGATGGTGTTATTAGAAAAGAGGCTACTATTACAGAGTTTATTTATGTTGCTAATAAAATTGATGATGGGAAGTATATTTTAAACCTTCAAATTGCGCCAATTGAAAACGATGCAACACCAAGTAAGCCCATTTTATACAAAATAGAAAAATAGATGGAAACATTTTTTACATTAATTATAGGCGGTATCGTTGGGTTAGGTATTTATACGTTATACAATCACTTACAATCTAAAAAGAAAGTGACTGCGCAATCCGTTATATTATTAGACAAGATAAAAAAGGTATGCAAGTTTATTACTGTAGAGGGTGATTTTGCTGAGATATACCATTATGAAGATGTTAAAGAACGGTTTTTAAAACTTGTATCAAGTAAGAAAAAAGCATTAGTTGTTATTAACGCAAAGGCTTATGTTGGATACGATTTTGATAAAATAGAATTAACATCTAATCATAAAAAGAAGATAGTTACTATTAGTCATTTTCCTCAACCAGAAATTTTATCCATAGAGACTAATATTAATTATTACGATAAAAAAGATGGCTACTTTAATAGGTTTGAAGCTACCGATTTGACTAATTTAAGCGAAGAAGCTAAACAGCACATTAGAGATAAGGTGCCTGAAAGCGGTTTGTATAATGTAGCCCGAAAGGAGGCGTTGGAGTCTTTGCTTCTGGTAGAAAATATTGTGGAAACCATAGGCTGGAAATTAGATTATAGTGCCTTGATACTAAAATCTAATGAAAAGTTGAAATTAAAATAACAGTAATTTGTCGATAATTTTTGCTTTTAATCTGTTTGTGATCTTTTTTATACTTATCTTTATTGAGACCTATTTTTGTTTTAATACATTAATTTTCAATAATTTAAACTCCAGATTATGAATAAGTTTTTACAATACATCAACGAGACCTTAATTAGTTTAGATATTCCAGTTTTAATCAATTTGGAGAGTAAAGGAGCTAACAAAGGGCTAAAAAAAACGTCTTTTAAATCCAAATCAATTGAGCAAAAATAAATCTTATCTTGTTTTATAATGGATATAGAACAACTTAGAGGTTACTGTTTAAATAAACCAAGAGCGACAGAAGATTTTCCTTTTGATGCTAATACGTTAGTGTTTAAAATTTCAGGTAAAATGTTTGCTTTAGTACCTTTAGAGAAATGGGATAATGGGTTAGCATCTATAAACTTAAAATGTGATCCTGAGTATGCTATAAAACTTCGTGAAGCACATGAGAGTATCGAGCCTGGTTGGCATATGAGTAAAAAACATTGGAACACGTTGTATATTTATAAAAACGGGCTATCACCAAAACTTATTTCTGAGTTAATTGACCATTCTTATGATATGGTTGTAAAAGGAATGACTAAAAAAATGCGCTTAGATTTAAAGCTGTAAAAGGTTGTTAGTCGATACTAAACAGTGATTAAGCGTTAGTAACTGTGTAATTAAAGAATAGTACTTCTATAGATTAGGGATAAAATTATTTTTGAAGAATAAATACCTCAAAATATGATAATCCCTCAAGTTCAAACACTATTAAAAGTGTTTAATCAAAAACACGAAGCTAGTCCTTGTCTTAATGTAGCTAGCTTAAAATCAGACTTAAAATTAAATAGTTGTAAATTGTTGCATTCCAGTTTAAAACAACTTGAGTTTATTTCTTTTTTAGAAGTTCATTTAAATAAAAAAGATTTAAATGAATATCCATTAAATTTTTTATTAGAGTTAGATAAGGTTAAGCGCCATGCGAGGAATAACGCTATAAAATCGATAACATATTATAAAAGTTAAAATACTCAATTTCCATTCGTCGACACTTAAAGGTTATTCAGCATTACTAAAACAGGTATAAGCGAAATTTATATTTTACAACGGAGATTAGTATTAGTTTTGTAATATATTAAATTAAAACACCCTCGGAATGTCAAAAACACTTAAAATTCTTCTTATTGAAGATGATATGATTGAAAAAATGAAGTTGAATAGAACAACTTCAGCTTTACAATTAAATCACCATATTATTGAAGCCAATAACGGAGAAGAAGCATTAGAGCTTTTAGAAAATAAAGATAATTTACCAGATATAATTTTACTTGATTTAAATATGCCGAAAATTAACGGTATAGAGTTTTTAGGTATTCTAAAAAAGGACCCTGTTCTTAAATATATTCCTACAATTATACTAACGACGTCTAACAATCAAAAAGATTTATTAGAATGTTATAAAATTGGTGTTGCAGGATATGTTATTAAACCATTAAAATATGAAGATTATGTTAGTAAAATTGAAAAATTATTAGCATATTGGAGTATTAATGAGTTAATTGTAGTTTAAGAATGAAAGGAATTGTTTTTACAGAATTTTTAGAGTTAGTAGAAGAAAAATTTGGATTAGAGATGGTGGATAACATTATTTTAAGCTCTGATTTAGAATCTGAAGGCGCTTATACCGCTGTAGGAACTTATAGTTTTTCTGAAATGTTACAACTCCTTCAGCATTTAAGTGCTAATACAGGTATATCTATAGATAACCTTTTGTTGGTTTATGCCGAGCATTTTTTTAGTGTGATAGAAAAAAGTTATCCTGGATTATTGGCAACATATAAAGATCCAATTGAGATGATTTCATCCATTGAAAACCATATACACGTTGAGGTCAGAAAAATTTATCCAGATGCAGAATTACCTACGTTTGTAGTTGAGGAAAAATCCGAAAACGATTTAACCGTTATTTATAAGTCAAGTAGGGCTATGCATCATTTTGGTTTAGGGTTAATGAACAAGACGTTTGAGCATTTTAATGCAACAGCTACAATAGAATTGCAAAAAATAAAAGAAGACGGAACGGAAGTTAGATTTGTTATTCATAAAAACTAATGAGTCAAAATCAAATAGAGGTACTACAACGAGCGCTACTAAGAGAGAGGACAGCCCGTAAGGCTGCAGAAAAAATTCTTGAAGATAAATCAAGAGAGCTTTATGAAGCAAATCAAAAATTAGAAGCAACCAATACACAGTTAGAAACCTCTTTGACAAATGCCGACTCACAACTACAAGGCGTTTTTGAAAACATTGTTGATGCGTACGTAATTACAGATTTATGGGGGAATATTCTTAAAATGAATGATTCAGCTGTAAAACTTTTGGGTTTTAAAGATGTTAATGTGGATTTTAATCTGCTTGAAATGTTAGATATAACGGAGCAAGATAAAGTGCAATCATGGTTTGAAGGCATGAAAAAACAAGGGACTTCTACGGATTTTCATGTCAATATAACAACGGTAGCTAACCAGAAAAAGCTAGTACATATTAACTCTAGCTTAATTTATGATGATGGTGTTGCAGTGGCTGTGCAAGGAATTGTAAGAGATATAACTGTTGATAATAAATATAAAAAAAGTATAGAAGCCGAACGTTTAAAGTATAGCAACATTATTGCTAACATGAATTTGGGGCTTATTGAAATAAACAAAGCCGGAGAAATTTTGATGATTAATCATAGTTTTTCAGAATTATCTGGTTATAAAGAGGAAGAGCTTATAGGGAAACAAGGGGCTGTTATATTTCCTTTTGATAGCAAAGGTGTAGAATTAATAGAGGAAGAAAGAAGAAAAAGAGTTAATGGCGAATCCAATTCGTATGAGCTCCAAATAAAAACTAAAACTGGGGAAGCTAGATATTGGCTAGTTAGTGGAGCGCCAAATTTAAACCTGGAAGGAGAGCAGATAGGGTCTATTGCTGTAGCTTTAGATATCACGGATTTTAAAAATCTTCAGAATCAAAAAGAGAAATTACTTAGTAAACTTGAAAAAAGTAATGATGAGTTGCAGGAATATGCGCACATAGTTTCTCATGATCTAAAGTCACCATTACGAAGCATAAATGCATTAGTAAGTTGGTTAAAAGAAGACAATCAAGGGAAGTTGGATGATGTAAGTCTTCAAAATTTTGGACTTATTGAGACTACTTTAGAGAAGATGGAGCAGTTAATTACGGACGTACTAAATTACTCTAGTGTTGGAGCAGATAACTCTGTTAAGGTAAATGTGGATTTAAATAGTATGGTTAGCGAGCTGGTTAGCATGTTGTATATTCCAGATTATATAGAGATTAAGAGTCTTAATATTTTGCCTAATATAAAAGGAGATAAGACCAAGTTACAACAGGTGTTTCAAAATTTAATTAGCAATTCGGTTAAGTTTATAGATAAAGAAAAGGGGAGTATTGTAATTGATGTCGAAGATTTAAAAAGTCATTACAAATTTTCAATAAAAGATAATGGTATTGGTATTGATAAAAAGTACCATGATAAAATATTTAAGATATTTCATTCGTTAAAGAAGAGTAAGGATTCCTCAGGAATTGGATTGTCAATTGTCAAAAAAATTGTCAATTTACACGAAGGTGAAATATGGTTAGATAGTGAGCCAAATGTAGGAACTACTTTTTATTTCACATTAAAAAAATAGCAATGAAAACAGTACAGTTAGTCAAACATAAGGATCAAGAGTGGCAATATGTTATTGGAAAGCAAGACTTAAAAGCACCTTTGGTTTTAGTTTTTGGTAATCGGTATCTGTTGGAGGATAGTTTGGTTTATGAAGAGATTAGACAACTTTTTCCTGATGGGCATATTGTTTTTGCGTCTTCATGTGCAGAGATTTCATCAAATACAGTAAATCAAGATAGTATTACTATTACTGCTATCGAGTTTGAAAAAAGCAAGTTTGTAATTAAAACTAGTAATGTTTTAAATTCAGATTTAGATAGTTTTAAAACAGGAAAAGAGCTTATTGAACAATTGCCTCAAGAAGACTTAAAATATGTATTTGTAGTCTCAGAAGGTAGTTTTGTTAACGGAAGTCAGCTAACAAAAGGAATGAGTGCTTCTACGGATGATAATTTAGTAATTACTGGAGGTTTATGTGGAGATGATGCACGTTTTGAAAAAACATTAGCGTCTTACAATGAGAGCCCGAAAGAAGGCGAGTTGGTAGCTATTGGGTTTTATGGAGATACCTTGGAGATTTCATTTTCAATTTACGGGGGATGGACACCTTTTGGTCCAGAACGCATCGTTACAAAATCGAAAGACAATACCTTATATGAGTTAGATGGGCAACCAGCATTAGATTTGTATAAAAAATATTTAGGCGATAAGGCTAAAAATTTACCAGGAGCAGCGTTGTTGTATCCACTAAACGTAACATCCATAGGTGAAAAACAATCCATTGTTAGGTCTATTTTAAATATTAATGAAGAAGAGAATGCTGTGGTTTTAGCTGGAGATATTAAAGAAAATTCTAAAGTACAGCTGATGATGACAAATGTGGATAATATTGCAAATGCATCAGAGCGTGCGGCAAAACAAGCATTAGGTTATAGAAAGAATAAACCGGAGTTAGCGATACTAGTTAGTTGTATTGGTAGGAAGTTGGTATTAGATCAGCGTGTGGAAGAAGAGGTGGAAGAGGTTATTAATGTGTTGGGTAGCGATACAGTGATCACTGGGTTTTATAGTTATGGAGAAATTGCGCCTTTCCATGGAGAAATGGCTTGTCAATTGCATAATCAAACCATGACAATAACGCTAATTAGCGAATAATGAACTCATTATTAAAAAGACAAATACGTAAATTTTTAAGTGAAGAACTTAAGAGTGATACAGATTTGACGGCGTTTATTAATGCAGTGGATTTGTCTTATAATAATTTTGACGAACAATCAGTAATGATTCAACGAGCTATGGCTATTAGTTCTGATGAGTTATATAGTGCTAATAGAAAATTACAGCAAGAAGCTGATGAACAGAAAGAAGTTATTGATAAACTAAAAAGCGTTATTAATACACTTAAGTTTTATGATTTAAAAGAGGGAGAAAAGCCTGGGGATGTTGAGTTAACTGGTTCTAGTTTAGTTGATTTTATTGATAATCAAACCAAAGAGATTATCGAGATGAACAAGCAAAAGCAGTCTATGTTAAACGAGTTGGCGCATCAAAATCAAGAACTTAGTGATTATGCACATATGGTGTCTCATGATCTAAAATCACCATTACGTAGTATAGATGCATTGACGACCTGGTTGTCTGATGATTATAAAGACGTATTGGATGCTAATGGAAAATCTACTTTACAACTGATTAGAAATAATGTTGAAAAAATGGATACTCTAATTACTGGTATTTTAGACTATTCTACGATTGGTAAAAACGAAATAGAGATTTATGATGTTGATGTAGATAAACTTATTGACGATATGTTAAATAGTATTCATATCCCACAGCATATTAACTTTACAAAAACCAAGTTGCCAATAATAAAAGGTGATAGATATAGGCTGCAACAATTGTTTCAAAATCTAATTTGTAATGCTGTAAAGTATAATGATAAGGCGCAAGGTATTATTAATATTGGAGTCGAAGATAAACCTGATTATTGGCAGTTCTTTGTCCAAGATAATGGTAAAGGTATTGAAGAAACCTACTTTGATAAAATTTTTAAAACCTTTTTAAAATTAGAAAATAACCCCGAGTCTTCAGGGATTGGACTATCTATTGTAAAGAAAATTGTCGAATTATATGGTGGTAAGATATGGCTTGAATCTCAAGTTGATATCGGAACTACATTTTATTTCACCTTAAAAAAAGCCCCGAATGGAACAGCCTAATCAATCTTACATTAATAATTTGTCTGGAGGTGATGAAGCCTTTAAACAAAAACTAATAGATATCATCAAAAAAGAGTTTCCGGAAGAGAGACAGGTCTATTTTGATAACTTTAATGCTAAAAAATATAAGTTAGCTGCAGATAATGTACATAAACTTAAGCATAAAATTAGTATTTTAGGGCTTGAGAAAAGTTATGAGGTTGCAGTGGCTTACGAAATAAGTTTAGAAGACGGTAAAACGGACGAAAAAGAACAATTTGAAGCTATATTAGACAGTATAACCAAATACCTTGAAGATACTAAATAAAAATTTATGAATTGCATTATCATTGATGACGAAGCTACAGCAAGAATGATTATCACACAGTTATGTTCAAACGTGCCAAGTCTTAATGTTTTAGAGGAGTTTCCAAACGCTATGCAAGCCATAAAATATTTAAATCAGAACGAAGTCGATTTGATTTTTTTAGATATACATATGCCAGATTTTACTGGTTTTGATTTTATAGAAACACTTAAAAATCCACCAAAAATAGTATTAACAACGTCAGATCCTAAATTTGCTATCCAGGCATTTGAATACGATTGTATTGTAGATTATTTGGTGAAGCCAATCACACAAGAGCGCTTTCAAAAAGGAATTGATAAAGCGAAAGCTATGCATGATGCGCCCGCAGACTTGGCGGAGCCTATTTCAAAGTCGGAAAAAGTAGAGACGTCATCTGGTAATGATTTATATGTTAATATCGATAGGCGTTTAATTAAAATAGATATTCCCAGTATTTATTTAGTCGAAGCTAAAGGAGATTATATTCAGGTTAAAACTGAAGATAAAAATTATACAGTCCATTCGACTTTAAAGAAAATAGAAGAAAAATTACCCGATAGTTTATTCTTAAAAGTACACCGGTCTTATATCATTAATATTAAAAAAATTATTGATATTGAAGATAATAGTGTGTTGATTAAAAAGGACGTCATCCCCGTAAGTCGTTCTAATAGGCCAGAGCTTATGAAGCGATTGAACTTGCTTTAAAGTCTCTTTTTTTAGTAATTTATGTGTTTGTTGAAAAGAGTTTATAAGGCGTTTTAGCCATATAAATGCTTGTTTTTGTGGTTAAATATCACTAAAAACCCGATTAAAAACATATAAAGCCATTTAACTAAGTGAATTAGCTATTCGTCGACACTTAAAATTGAGTTAATCGAATAGTCGTAATTCGGGTTGCCTTTCAAGTTAATTTTGTCATCAAATAAACCAATCACGATGAAAAAATTAGCTATTATCATAACAGTCTTATTAAATATGTTTTTAATGTCTTGTTCTGTTCAAGAGGATGAAATAGAGATTCCGAATGAATATAAAGTAGGCGTGGTAAATGTGGAATATACTGAGCTAGACTATGAGATATTGGAGTTGATTAATGCCCACAGAATTTCTAAAGATTTAAGGGTGTTAACTATTTTAAATGAAGCTTCAAAGGAAGCTATTGCGCATAACCAGTATATGGTTAATCAAGGTGCATCAAGTCATGATTATTTTTATGTAAGATCTCAAAACTTAAAAGATGCAGTTAATGCAATAACAGTGTCAGAGAATGTAGGATATGGTTTTAGTAATGCGCAAGCTTTAGTTAATGCCTGGTTAAATAGTGATGGACATAGAGAAAATATAGAAAATCCAAACGTTACTGATTTTGGGATTTCGACTAAAAAAGATGCAGAAGGGCGCAATTATTTTACTAATATATTTGTGCGTCTATAGTGTTGAAAATCAGCTAATCTATACTTTTTTGCCATTCGTCGACACTTAAATTTTGCTAATCGAAAAAGTCAATTTAAAACTCATTTCTAAAGTAAATTTGTCTTGTAATTAAAACCCCCACCCCATGTCAACAAAACTACATTATTTAAAACATCGAATAGTCTTACTTGCGATATTGCTTTTTGGTTTTTCAAGTCAAGCACAAGACACGCCTTTTAACTGTGATGTTAATGCGTACTTATTTCAATACAATGATGTGTATGCAATTGACTTGGCATCTGGTAATTCTTATTTAGTAGCAAGTGATGTTACTCCAGGAAATATAAATGCAACAGCTTATAACGCTGCTGATGGTTATATTTGGGGCTATTTAAGTTCGCCTTCTCAAACAATTGTACGAATAGGAGACGATTTTCAAACGACTTCATTTACTATTCCAGAATTATCATCAGGTAATAAATATGTTGGAGATATTAGTCCAGAGGGGATTTATTATTTTAAAGCTGGAGGAAGAAGCTACTTTAAAGTTGATTTAAATCCAGACTCACCAACATACACACAGTATTTATCTACAGAAAACCTTTCTCAAAATATTAGTATCCATGATTGGGCTTTTAATGCAGTGGATGGTAATTTATATGCAGTAGAAAAAAATTCGAATATTTTATACCGTATTGACCCAATAACTAGTGTGGTTCAGTCATTGGGTGAAGTGCCAATTTTATCAGGATTAAATTATACTTATGGTGCTGTTTATTTTGATGCAGACGGACGTTTTTATGTGTCAGCAAACCAAACAGGAACTATTTATGCGATTCAAAATGTGCAAAATGTAACGACGACCTCATCTATGGACTCCAATTTATTTGCATTTGGACCTTCAAGTGCTAGTAATGATGGTGCACGTTGTCCAACAGCTCCCGTATTACAGGAGATTTGTGATAATGGAATTGATGATGACGGCGATGGTTTAATTGATTGTGAGGATCCGTCTTGTTCTGGTTTTGGAAGTTGTGCTGTTATTGCAGCGCCTACAACAGCTAATGATGGCGGCTTAGAAAGTAATGGTAGGCTATCGGAAGCGATTAACAAACGTAATTTTAATCGGGCTAAGAACAGTTATAATTTTGATCAGAAAACAGCAAAACGTGTCTCAAGAGATACAGGTGCTACAGCATACAGGACAGCAAACAATAGTTTTCAATTGCAAGATTTTGTACCGCTAACAACTATTAATGAGGATTATGCAATCGACTCAACACCATTAGATTTATTAAATATTACAAATGCAACAGAGGTTTACTCTGTAGATTACATGCAGAATGGTGCTTCAATAGCATCAGTGTTAGCTTTAAAAACTGAAAATGGAGTGTATGAGCATACTAAATATATTTGTGACAGATTATTAGGGGCTGAGTTAATTTCAGTATCAACTATGGATATTAATGACCAAGCATTTATTAAATCAATTATAAAAAATGCAGATGGTAGTTTTGAATATGTATTAAGCTTAGCTGCCAAAGTGGAAAATAATGACGCTAATTTTGCAATAGAATCACATTGGAATTTAGACTTATATGAAGAAAACGTAACGTTTTATAATTTTCAGATTTGGTCAGATTCGATGGATGATCTGTATAGTTTAGCTCAAGAAGTATTAAATCTATTGGATACAGAAAAAACAATTTCTGATTATCAATTGTCAACACCGCCAACCGTCTTTGTTAGAAAAGGAAAGTACAATAATGGCGCATTAGACTTGCAAATTATAAATACTAATGCGACTAATGCTGTAAGTTTTGATTCTGGATTTAGAGTTACTGAAACTAGTGCTTTTGATTACACATCTTCTAACTTGGATTTAGATGAAAATTATATTACAGATATAACGGTGCAAACAGGGCATTTATTTGATGTAGGATTTAGGATTGGTGATGGTGTAAATACACCAGATGATTTATTTATGTCTGATGGTCCTTGGGGCGTAGATGATTCTGAAGGGAGCACAATAGTTAATACATATGAGGTTACAGAAAATACAATAGCCTTTGATGAGCAAGACTTTCCAGTAGAAAGAAACGTAATGCTTAATGCAACAACAAGTAGTTATTTTGCTGCTTACAGAGCGCTGACACCACGTTTTAAGGCTGTGGATTTAACAGCTTATGATAGTTTTAATTTACAAGCAAAAGGAACTGGTAGCTTAGAAATTACTTTAGTTAAACAAAGTATCACTAATTGGGAAGAGCAGTACAAGGCAACTATTGCTTTGACAAGCGATCTTCAAGAGTTTGAGATGCCATTTACAGATTTTGCATCAGCATTAGGTACAGAGTTAGTTGCTGACGATATTGTAACAATAGTGTTTACTATTGTAAGTGAAGACGGTATAGCAACGACTAAAGAAATGAATTTGCAAAATGTGCGCTTTTCTAATAAAAGTAGCTTGTCTACTACCAATTTCGAAGCAAGTACAAATAGTTTAGCGATTTATCCAAATCCAATGATTGATAATGCAAATCTATATTTTACAGTTAATAATACAGAAACAGTACAGTTAGCAATTTATAACCAATTAGGTAAGATGGTATACAATACAACTGTAACAGCGCAACCTGGAAAAAATCAGATTGCATTAGAGAAACAAAATTTAAGTACAGGTTTATATATCTGTAAGTTATCAAGTGCACAAACACACTATAATCCCTTAAAGTTACTAGTTAAATAGTGCTTTTTTTATAGTTTTTGATTGATGGTGTAGGAGCCTAAGAACTAATAATAGCATTTTACAATTGGTTCCCTACAGGGGTGAAAGCGCAATCTTTTGCCCCTTTTTTGTGAAGAAAAATAAGTGAGATAAGAATTGGTTAGTATAGCATATTGGGTGCAAATATTATTGGGCTATATCTATTTGTTCTAGCGTTTTTATAAGGTTGCTTCTTGTTATCGGTTTTACTATAAAGTCTGTTATTTGTTCGTATTCTTTAGCTTTGTTGAGGTCTACAGGGTCGACAGAAGAGCTGACGATGTATAGTGTTATTTTTTTTGAAGTTTTTAGTTTTTTAAATTCATCTAAAAATTGCCAGCCATCCATGATAGGCATATTAATATCTAGCAAGATTAAATCAGGAATATGTTGTCCTTCAGTTATTGCTTTTTTTAATCCGTTTATAGCATCTTCTCCATTGTTAAAAACGGTAAAGTCATCACATAGCTCAGATGTTTTAAGTATTTTTTTTACTGCATAAATAAAGATGTGATCATCGTCAATTAAGCAGGTGGAATTAATGTGTGTCATCTTTTAAGAATATTGTAAATATTGTGCCTTGATTTATTTTACTCGCCACTTCAATTGTACCCTGCATGGCTTCAATTTGATTTTTTGTAATATAAAGACCTAAGCCTCTTGCTTCTTTATGTTTATGAAAGGTTTTGTATAATCCGAAAATTTTATTTTTATGTAGATCTAAATTAATACCAAGCCCATTATCTGCGACGGTGATTTTTATATAACCTTCTATTTTTTTCGCAGTTATAGTAATTACTGGATGGGCATCTGGTCTTTTGTATTTAATGCTATTAGATATTAGGTTTAATAAAATACTATCTAGGTAAGCCGGAATCGCTAAAACGTTTAATGCACTGTCGATAGAGATTTTTATTTCAGCATTTGTATCAATAATTTTAGCTTTAAAATTAGCTAAAGCAGTATTGGTGCATTTTAATAAATTGATGCTTTTTAAGTTTTTTTGTTTTTTAGAGTTTATTATTGAAACTTCGTTTAAATTAGAAATAGTTTCGCTTAAATTAGTGACGGCCTCTTGTATTAAAGGAAAAAACTCGTTCTCTGTGCATTCGGGCATGTCGGTTTTCATTATATCTAATAACATTTCTAGGTTACCAGCATGAGATCGTAAATTATGAGATACAATATGGGCAAAGTTTAACAGCTTTTCATTTTGGTTTTTTGTAGTTGCTAATAATGTTTCTACTTTTTTGTAAGCCACTTTTCGTTTTGATATATCTATCAGATGTGATATAAAATGAACAGGTTGGTTTTTTTTGTTTCTTAGTATAGATATAGATAAGATGCAATTTATAAACGCCCCATCTTTTTTGATATAGCGTTTTTCGCATTGAAATTTATCGGATTCCCCATTTATTAGGTTTTTAATATTGCTCGGAATAAGGTCTATATCGTCTGGGTGAGATAGTGTGTTTATTTTAACGTCAATAAGCTCTTCTTTTGTGTAGCCTAGGTAATCACAAAAACTTTTATTTAATGTTATTATTTTTCCTGATAAACTAACCAAAGCCATTGCGTTTGGGGCATGATCGAAAGTGGTGCGTATTAGTTCTTCTTTTAATTTTAGTTCGTTAAGCGTGTTGTTTTTTTCGGTGATATCTTGTAAAACACCAATCACTTTTCTGGTGGCATTATTCTCTATTACAGGATAAGCAACAATACGGACCCATTTGATATTGTTTTTTGCTGTTTTTAATTGAAACTCATGGTCGTAAGGTTCTTGATTATTAACAGCGCGAGTAAATAATAGATTTATTAAATCTCGGTTGTAACCTTCTAAAAAAAAATTAATACCCTCCTTGGTGTCGGGTTGATAATCTTGTTCTACCTCATGAATGGTTTTTGTCATAGCGCTCCAAGTAGCAGTGTTGTCTTGAAGGTTGACTTCCCAAGAGCCAATAGCAATGTCTCTTTGCAGAGAGTCCATGTAAGTTAATGTGGTGTTGTTTTCGGTCTTGTGTTTTTGAAATAACTGGGTGTAAAGTTCTTTCATGGTTAGGAGGTTATTACTAAAAAGTTAGGGCTTTAAAGTGTTGGTTTTGTTGATTTTAGCGAAAATATAACTGGTTGATTACAAATATAGTATTTAGTATAGATTAAAAGTATAATTGTCAGCTAAAAAATCATGATTTTTGTTATTTTTATTCTGTTTATCGTGTGTTTTTAAAAGTGAATCTATAGTTTGTCAGTGTTTTAGGTTGTTATTGTTGTGTTATATTACAAAAATAAATATTGTTCGGTTTGTAGCTTATTGTTACTAATTTTGATTGTTGTTTCGAAAAAAAAAGGCTTGAAATTGTTTTTTTATTATGATTACCTTTATGTTTTAAATACAAAATTAATGAGTAAACAAATAACATTAAAAGATGCTATTTCCATTGGTATCGGAGGTATGGTTGGTGGTGGTATTTTCGCCGTTCTTGGATTGGCTGTGTCGTTGGCAAAAGGAGGTACACCAGTTGCTTTTTTATTTGCAGGTATTATCGCCTTGTTAACGGCTTATTCTTATGCTAAATTATCTAGAAAATTTCCAGAAAACGGAGGGACCGTTAGGTTTGTACATCAACAATTTGGAAATGGGGTGTTTGCCGGAGGAATAAACAATCTACTTTGGATAAGTTATATTGTGATGTTAGCTTTATATGCTTCTGCATTTGGATCTTATGCTGCCGAGTTATTTTCTATTACAGAAGACAGGGCTATCGATGTACGTATTTGTCAAACGACCATAATTATAATAGCGTTGGCTATTAATTATTTAAGTGTCAGTCTGGTTGGTCGTATAGAGTCTGTTGCAGTTATTGTAAAGTTGTTGATACTAATAGCCTTTATAGGCATTGGGTTTTATGGATTTTCATTACATCCAGAAAATTTACATCAATTACAACCAAGTAATTGGGAAAGTCCTTTTTTATTACTCTCTGGAGGAATGGTGATTTTTGTAGCTTATGAAGGTTTTGAACTAATAGCCAATTCTATTTCAGACTTAAAAGACCGCGAAAAAAATACCGAAAAGGCCTATTTTGGAGCTGTAGGTTTTGTAGTGGTTTTGTATATTTTAATTGCCATAGTTACCGTTGGGTCTTTACCTTTTGATAAAATAGCAAGTGCTAAAGACTATGTTTTAGCACAAGCTGCAGCGCCTACTTTAGGGCAAATCGGATTTACTATTATTACTATTACGGCGCTAATATCTACTTTTTCGGCTATTAATGCGACTATTTTAGGCAGCGGACGTGTCAATTATGATATTGCTGAAGATCAAGAATTACCGCGTTATTTTTGTCATATTTTTTGGGGTAAACCTATTGGCTATTTAATTACAGCCATCTTGTCCATTATATTGGTTAATGTCTTTAATCTTGAAAGTATTTCGACAGCCGGAAGTGCTGGTTTTTTGTTGATTTTTTGTCTAGTTAACTATATCGGATTTAAAAAGTATCAAGAATTAGAGTCTAAAAAAAGTATTCATTTAATAGCTAGTATTTTGTGTTTATTGGCTTTTTGTACACTTATTGTTCAGCAATTTGAAACTAATATTACTGGTGTTTTAGTCGCTTTGGGTATTATTTTGTTTTGTTTTGTTATGGAGTGGGTGTATAAAACGATTGGCTTTAAAAAGTAATAATTAAGTAGAAATGCTTGGCTGTGCTTTTAATGACAAGAATCGCGTTGTTGTCAGAATCTTAGTGCATCTATTTTTAGTTGAATATTGATATGGTCTGTTGTTTATATGGCTACTGAGGTATTAAGTGTTTTATAAAGTTAATGACAGAAATATTTTTATTTTATTAGAATAAATAGTTATCTAAATTAAACCTTTTCAGATTTAAAAAGTCTAATGCTTTTAATCCTGATATTAATTTTGGAAAATACATTGTTTTTAAAACAAAAATTACAACGACCACTCTTGATGTTGGTTGTATTCTTCTTACTTGTAAGCTGCAACAATACTAAGAGTAATGCTGTTGTTTTTGCAAATAACGCTACGATCCTTGTTTACAACTTTGATCAGTTAGAACCGTTGTTATATACAGATAGTAACAAAACTTACATTGTTAATTTCTGGGCCATGTGGTGCGCACCTTGTGTTAAAGAACTACCATACATAAAAGCTTATGCAGATAAACATCCTGATGTTGAGGTGTTATTAGTAAGCATGGATTTTCCTAAAGATATTGAGACCAAACTAAAACCATTTTTAAAGCAAAAAGGCATTACTAATAAAGTGGTGATTTTAGACGATCCCGATGCTAATACTTGGATAAATAAAATAGATCCAAATTGGTCAGGTGCCATACCTTATACTATCATTTTTAATAATACAAAACGTGCGTTTTTTGAGCGTTCGTTTGAAAGTGAATCAGATTTAGAAACGGAAATAAATAACACAATTAATAACTAATTTAAAATGAAAAGAATAACTGTAGTATTATCTATGATTGCCCTGTGCGCAATTGTACTTGTAGCTTGTAAGGATAAAGAGGGTCAGAAAAACGAGACTGCTTTAGAGCATGGCGACCGAAAAGGACCACCACATGGCGGTGATAGAAAAGGTCCTCCAAAAGGAGGCGGTCCAGAACAAACAAAGACTTTAGAAGAAATTGGAGGGTACAAAATTGGAGAAGTAGCAACCGATTTTAATCTTAAAAATGTGGATGGTAAGATGGTGTCTTTAGCAAGTATAGAAAATGCTAAAGGATATATTGTAACTTTTACTTGTAACGAGTGTCCTTTTGCAAAATTATATGAAGACCGTTTAATTGCATTGCACAATACATACGCACCACAAGGTTATGCTGTAATAGCAATCAATCCAAATAGCCCTGAAAACGAAAAAGAAGGTTATGCAGCCATGCAAGCCAGAGCTAAAGAAAAAGGATTTCCGTTTGCATACTTAGTTGATGAAGGACAAAAAATATATCCACAATACGGAGCCGTAAGAACACCGCACGTATTTGTATTGGATAAAGATCGTAAAGTCCAATATATTGGTGCAATTGATGATAATTCTAAATCACCGGAGGATGTAAAAGTTAAATATGTTGAAGACGCGATTAAAGCATTAGAAGCCGGAGAAAAACCAGCGGTTACTTTAACAAAGGCAATAGGATGTCCAGTAAAAGCAAGTAGAGGATAATTTAATAGCACTATCCTTTATTTTAAAAAACACAAGCGTAAGGCTTGTGTTTTTTTTATGTTTTATTTTAAGCGTTATTAGATTTAGTCTCTAAAAACAGGCATCTCAAATAGCAGCCATTTAAAACGTAGACCAATTTCGTTAAAAGTAAAACCTGCAGCGGTTGCAGATGCAATATTACTACGGGTTGTAAATAAGTTAGCTAAGCAACGTTCCGAGAATTTGTAACCTAATTTTCCTTGTATTCTGTAGGTGCTTTGGCTACTATCGTCATCTATATATTGTAATCCTGTGGCAGCCGTTAACTCATAAAACCATTCTTTAGGTTTTGTAATGGCTTCATCTTTAATAATGTTTGCAAATACCTCTGCAGCATTGAAGGTCTCAGGAGAAAAATAAATGGTTGGGACTTGATTTTTAAATGTAATGTATTGGTAGTTGATACCAGCTTTGAGTGACGGTTTTGGTAAGATGTTATAATATAATGAGGTAAATAAAAGGTTTCTTGCGTTTTTATCACTCTGACTAGTGTAAAAGTACTGTGTAAACCAACCAACATTAAAATTGGTGTTTAAGCTGTAGTTGGCATAAAAGTTATTCTGTACAATTTCACGATCTAATAACTCGGCATTAAAACTTTGTAATTCACGTTTATAACCAACGGTTAAATCTTGCAGTTTAAACGGTTTGATATTAAAAGAAAGATCTGTTAATAGTTGTGTGTAGTCATTAGTGGTTGCCTTTGCAGAGGTTAGTCCTGCAGTACCTTTAAAAGTTGCGTTTGGAAGTAGTTGATAAGAAAGACCAAAGTTAACGTCATGCGATGTTGCTTCATTATTAGTTACCGGGTTATTGGTGCTTCTGTAGTTATAACTTCCTAAAAGTTTGAATTTTGTTGAAAACGGAAACTCTAAATTGTTATTAAAAGCAAAAGCTTCGTTGTCTCCATTATCAAAGGTGTATGATGTTTTGCCTTCGTAAGTTGGTGTAAAGGTTGTGTTGAGGTTTTTTATAAAATTGGATGCATCCTTTTGGTTGTCGTAAAATTTTAAGGTGTTTTCTGCAGAGGTATAAGCCGCATCATATTTTCCTAAAGCTTTTAGCGCGTTTGCATTTCCTAAGTTACCATCAAACGATGTGCTATCATTAACCAAAATTTGGTCATAGTCTGTAACACTCTTTTTAAAATCACTTTTATAAATATTAAGGGTCGCACGTAAAGCTAAGACCCAATTATCATTAGGTTTAGTTTCTATTAATTTCGCGATAAGCGTATCTGCCGTTTTATATTTTTTATTCCAAATTAAAGCTTGTGCGTAACGCTCTGTGGTTTGTTGTATTAATGTTGGATCTGTTGAAGTCTCTAAACTATCATAAGCTTGTTGGCTTAAATGTAAGGCCTCTTTTTCTTTTCCGTTTAAGTGAGATACTAAAGCAGAACCATTTAATGCAGTGATTTTATTTTCAGGTTTTTCAGCTAAAATAGCATAGGTTGCTTGGGCATCGTCTAATCTGTTTGCAATTAAATATAAGTTAGCTAAGTTTAATAAGGTGTCTTTGTCGTTATTAAACAATGCTAGGTTTTTTTTAAGTAATATTTCTGCTTCATCATACTGTTGTGCTTGTTGCTTTTGGTAAGCATAGCCTAAATACATGTATTTTTTAGAGGTTAATGCATTTGGATTTCCTGGTAAAACGTCTAAAGCTTTATCGACATATTTTAGGGCCTCTTGATACTCCTTTAAATTGGATAGGGTATTGGCATAACTTAATAAGGCAGGAAAACTTTTTGGGTCTTCGTCTATTAAACTTTTAAAGTAGGTTTTTGCTTTTGGAAAATTACTATTCCATAATAACGATTCGCCATAATTTAACTTCACCTCAAAATCCGTTGGGTAATCTGCTAATAGATTTGTAAAAAGGGTGTTAGCATCTTCTGGTTTTCCGTTTAACCCAATAGCACGACCATAACATAGTCTAGCGGTCTTATTGTCTGGATACTCTTTTAATATCGTACTGAAAAATGTTTCCGCTTTAGCGTACTTACCCGTCTCTAAATAGGTAAAGCCTTCTTGCATGTCTTGAGCATGACTAAAAGCAACAGTTAATAGTAGGGTAAGTAGGGTGAAAAATTTGAGTTTCATGTTCATGTTTTAATTCACTTGCAAGTTAGTCATTCATATCCATTCATTCATCTACACCAATGGTCCGCTCGTCGAAATACATCTGAATTTGAGGGAGTTGTGTTGCATCTTTGTGTCAGAAATCAGACACTAATAATTTAAATATAACACTTATGGCACTTAGAATTACACAACAAGATAATACAATTACTTTAGAAGGAACATTAAATACTGAAACTGTAAATAATTTTAAATCTCATTTTAATTTTATTTTAAATGCTTTTAAAAATGTAACTTTAAATATCGATAAGGTAAAAGATATTGACGACTCTGCAATGCAAATATTAAAAGCAATGTATGTCAATGGTGTAAAAAATAACATGATGTTTTTTGTAGAAGGAAACAGAAGTGAAGCAATCTACGAAGCATTTCAGTATCCTAATGTAGCTTAATTAGTAACCCCAAACCAACCTATAAGATGTCTTTTTTATCTCTTTTAAAAACCAAAAAAGTAACTCCAGAACAAGTGTTTATGCTAAGCGTTTTAGCAGTCAATGGGGGGAATTATTTGTACAATCTTATTTTAGGACGTGTTTTAGGTCCTGCTCAATTTGCGGATGCAGCAGTACTAATTACCTTTTTATTGGTGTTATCTTTTGTGGCGATGACGTTTCAATTAGTAACGGCCAAATTTTCTGTGATTTTTGAAAATGAAACGTTTACCAATTTTGTTGCTACAATTTATAAAAATGCCACGATTGTTGGTTTAGGCTTTGGTGCTTTAATTATTGTTTTTGCCAAACAGTTACAATCGGTATTTAACACCTCGTCTTCTGCGATGTTTACCATATTTGGAATTGGAGTGCCTATCTATTTTTTAATGAGTGTGAATAGGGGTGTTTTTCAGGGTAAAAAAGAATTTAAATCATTATCCATTACTTATCAAGCCGAAATGTTAAGCCGATTAGTAATCACTTTAGGTTTAATCTTTTTACTTGATATGCAATCTTCCGTAGTTATTGCAGTTGGGATTTTAATTTCTTTTGGTTTTGGTTTAGTGCCTTTTAAATTCAAAAATTTAAATTTTAAAAAGACTATTGCAGTTGAAGCTAGTCAATCCAAACAAGTTAAAAGCTTTTTTGTTATAACAGCATTTTACGAGCTAACACAGATAATAATTAACAATAGTGATATCTTGCTGGTTAAACATTACTTTGACTCTTACGACGCAGGATTATATGCGTCACTAGCTTTGATTGGTCGTATAGTATATTTTGTGGCTTGGATGTTTGTCATGTTGTTATTGCCAACAGTGGTTCAGCTTAAAAAAGAAGGTAAAGCCACAGCACCAATATTATTTAAATACGTGGGTTATATTGCTGCAATAGCAACGACAATTGTTATTGGTTGCGCGTTGTTTCCTAGAACGGCCATAACATTATTATTTGGTGATAGTTATTTAGCAATGGCGCCTTTATTATGGAAGTACGCTCTGGCTACTGGCTTGTTTGCTATTTCTAACATCTTTGCTTACTATTATTTATCGTTGGACAGATATATTCCTGTCGTTATTTCAGGTGTTTTTGGAACGCTTCAAATGGGATTAGTTATCTTTTTTCATGAGAGTTTAGAACAAGTAGTACATATGCAAATTATAGCAATGGTTTTATTGTTAGTAATACAATTGGTCTTTTTTATGTTTGATTCTAAATTAAAAAAGTAAAAATAAATTTATATTAATTAGTCTTATTATAAATAAACAAGGAAAAATGTTGTGGTTTAAAACTACAGCTTTTTCTGGTTGATGAAGTTTGAGATTGTAAGGGTATATGGGAATGATGATTAGTATGTTATTCGGAATTTAGGGAAGAGGCCATATAGTAAAGGTTACTAATTCAAATAATTTATTGAACAGGATATACATATTTAAAAATATGTTTATTATATTGAATAACAGTATGATTAGCGTTTTGTGTAAATGGAAATCTATACTTTCTTACCATTCGTCTACAGTAATAGGTAAACTATCTAAGCTCATCCTTATTAATGACTTTAATAACGCAAATTTGTAGTGTAATTAAGAAATAATATATTAAAATTCATAAAACAAAGCATTCAGAATTTAAAAGATTTTACCTAACTGAATGTAGCAAGATTTAATCAATAAGTAATAACAAAGTCTCCATGAAACTAGCCATTGTAACCGCATATCCTCCAAGTAAAGTAACCTTAAATGAGTATGCTTATCACTTAGTAAAACATTTTAGACAAAAAGAAAATGTTACTGAAATAGTTTTACTAACAGACAAAACAGAGGGGGCTAAAGATATTGCGTTTACAGAAAAGGGCTGTAAAATTACAGTAAAAGAATGTTGGGCATTTAATAGCTACACAAATATTATAAACGTGACTAAAGCGATTAATAGTACAAAACCAGATGCTGTATTATTCAATTTACAATTTATGAAGTTTGGAGACAAAAAAATTGCAGCAGCTTTAGGGTTAATGTTACCACTGGTTTGTAAGTTGAAAAAGATACCTAATATCGTGTTATTGCATAATATATTGGAAGAAGTCGATTTAGGATCAGCAGGATTTACATCTAGTAAAATCATGCAAAAAGTCTATGGTTTTATAGGGACTAGTTTAACGCGATTAATTTTACAAGCAGATACAGTTGCAGTAACCATGCAAAAGTATGTTGCTATTTTGGAGAAAAAATATAAAGTAGATAATGTGATGTTAATTCCGCATGGCACATTTGAAATTTCTGAAGAAAAACCAGGATATAACTTGCCTGAAGGGCCTTTACAAGTGATGACTTTTGGTAAGTTTGGAACGTATAAAAAAGTAGAATCTATGATTGAAGCGGTTGAGAAAGTAAGAGCATCCACAGGGCTAGACCTTGAAGTTGTTATTGCAGGAACGGACAATCCCAATGTGCCTGGCTATTTAGCAAAAGTACAAGACGACTATAAGCATGTTTCGCAAGTACGTTTTACGGGTTATGTAGAAGAGTATGAGGTGCCAACCTTGTTTCAGGAAAGTGCAGTAGTTGTATTTCCATATACTTCTACAACAGGAAGCTCAGGTGTATTGCACCAGGCAGGAAGTTATGGAAAAGCAGTGGTTATGCCCGATTTAGGAGACCTTGCTTTATTAGTAAAAGATGAAGGGTATCAAGGTGATTTTTTTGAACCAACATCTGTGGAGAGTTTAGCGACAGCAATTGAAGCTATCGTTACCAATGATACACACAGAATAGCTTTAGGGAAAGCAAATTATGAAGCAGCAACTGCTTACCCAATGGAAAAGATTGCGGATATGTATTTGAATCAATTTAATGCAATCATCAAAAAAAAACGAAAAAATAATAGCTAATAGCACTATTAGAAAAGCTATTGTGATAGAACCTACTACTATCGAATAAAATAATAAATGAAGCCTTTTTTGCCCCAAGCATTAATACGCTTACTATATGTCATTCAGACGCTACTGAAACTAAAAAGTATATTTTAATTTCTGGTATTTAGCATTGCTAATGATGGAGGATTCTGTTTAAACTTTAACGCCTACTTTAAGTTAAGACTCTTTTAAATTGCTCTGAATGACAGCGCGTCAAGCCCAATACATTAATTCGTAATGTATTTAAATGACGCCTTTTTTGCCCCGTTTTTGTCAATAAACCCAAAATGTTTTTGGGTATTACGACGCCAAGGTCGACTACCTACAACTGCCTTAGGCACATCAACAAAATCGTATAGTGTCCAAGACATGAATTGCAGATTATTAGACGCGATGATCTCTTGGATTTTTTTGTGATAATTAGCTTGATCTTCTTCAGAGCTACCAAAAGGTTTCCAGAACCCAGAATAAGAGGAGATTCCAAATTCTTGTAACACTAGTTTTTTATTCGGAATGTCTTTACGCATGGTTTTTATAGCGGTGTCTAAAGCGCTTAAATCTTCATAGTAATGAAACGATACAAAATCAACTTTATCTTTTAAAATAGTTGCACTTTGTGTATTTGACCATCCAATAGTTACTGGGTGAATCGAGTCAACAGATTTTACTGCATCTATCATATTGTCTAACCAAGAGACTACTAAGTCTTCTCCTCTAGAATCAAAATCTAAGTTGGGTTCGTTTTTAATATCCCAAGCTATAATAGCGTTGTGATCTTTAAAAGTAGAGACTATTTTTTTTGCGTGATGTTGGTTTAATGTCCAATTCATCACTGAGTAATCGCCATAAAAATCAAATAATGTTAAGACCACTTTTAGGTTGTTCTCTTCTGCAGCATCTAAGGTTTGTTTTAGTTTTTCCAACTTTAACGGGTTGACTTCTGCTTTGCCAAAATCATCATATTGCACAAATAATCGTACAGAATTTAATCCAGCAGCTTTTATTATTTTAAAGTCATTACTGATTGTGTCTTTAGAAAAAGCATCTCCAAACATGTCCCAAGGCGTTGCTTTTGGATAGTAGTTAATACCTTTAAGTGTTAAGCTATCCGTATTGATTTTGTTTGCTTCAACTACAAAAGGGGTACTCATTTCTTTTACTAGATGTCTAATACGCCAAAAACCATCTTCTAATAAAAACACCATTTTATAGGTAGAAGTTTCTGTGGTTTCTAAAACTAATGCTTCATTTTTAAAAACACGTTTATATTCGACAACATCACGATCTGTAATCACTGCTAATTGTCCATCTTCACTAAAAAACTCTAAAGTAGGTTTATGGTTTAGCGTTGTCGCTTCAAGACTAATGGTGTCTGCTTTATTTAAAGCTATAAAATCAATGATATTTTTTCTAGCACTGTCTGTATAGTAATCTTTAATACCCGCAGTTTTATTAGTTCTGTAAGCGACTTGTTTCACGTACCAAGCATCTAGATAATCATTTTGTAGAGCATTAAGTGTTTGATTATCCATTGCTCTTCCTTCATTTTGTAAAGGTTCCCAAGTTACTTTAGGGATGTATTGTTCTACTTTCCTAATTTCTGTATGTAGCATTTTACTTCGATCTGCTCCCGTATTTAGATAACTAAACAACGCACTAATACCAGAAATAATTAAGGCTACAATCATAATATATGAGATGATTAATATGGTACGTAGTATGTTTTTATTAAGACCTACCATAGTTTAATTGTGTTGAATTCTTTTGATTTTCCAGCGGTTTTAATGCGAAAATTATAATGACCAGTAGCATAAATAGCTGGCTTTAAGTTGAAATTGACGTACCCATTAAATGATGTTTTTATAATAGTGTCTAAAAGCGAACCGTCTTTATAAATCTGAAGACTAACCTGTAAGCCATCGGGAATCATTTGTTTCATAAAACTTTGTAAAGGGCCGACAGTTATTGTTCTGTTTTTATTAGTAAAAGCAACCTCGAAGTCTTCAATAACTTGTTTGTATTTAAGTGATATGGTATTGCTATCTGACATGCCGTCAACATAAGCTTTAATATTCCAACGGTCACCATAATCAGGATGTATCATCTTAGCTTGTGCAACGCCTTCAATAGTTGTTCCTGTCGTTTTTAAAATATTTCCTTTGTCATTCGTGATAAAAAAGGTGACAAATGTACCATCACTAACCACATTGTTTTGCTTGTCTTTTAATACTGAAGTAGAAAATGTGGTCACTTGGTTTCCATCGGCGTAATCATGAGGCCGTACAGCTGAAATTTTAAAATCTGTAGGTATGGCAGCCGTCACGTTTATCGTGAATTCTTTAGAATTAATCCCTAAGCACTCTGAAGAGACTAACATGCGCCCACTTTCTCTTTTTGAGTTTATATTTTTGTACGACATTAAATATTTAGTAAAAATAACATCATTTTCTTCGGAAGCTAAAAATTGGTGCTTTGCGTTTATTAATGTGTTTTCGGCTAATGGATTGTCTAAGGAATCTGTCGGAATTACAACCAGCATGGTATAATCTGTTCCTCCAGCTTCAATGCTAGGCGGGCCAATATAGGTTTCCATGCTAGCCACTTCGGTATTCGGGTGAATAGTAAAAGTTCCTGAAAGACGTGTATTTTTATCTAAGAGTTTCCAAGTATTAATACCTCTTTTTCTAGTAATATTTTCAGGGATATTATAGTGTAAAGTGTTGTTTTTTAAAATTGCAGACACTAAGGTGGAACCGTAGCTGTTAGAACAATACAATAAAGGTTTTTTAGCTGTAGATGTTGTAAATTTTAATACAATTGGATTGCCTGCTTGGTAATTGGTTTGTGTGGTTATTAATACAATTGTATTTACAGTATCACTTTGTTGCACAACAGCAAAGGATGATAAAAAAATCAAACTTAAAAGGGCTAAATATGTATGTTTAAGCTGCATTAATTTGGGCTTCCTATGTATGTGTTAATCTCTATTTTAATATAACTAAAATCAGGGTGGTCAATTTTTTGTAATTGCGCATCACCATGGTTTTCAATTCTGTTAGGTACTATTTTACTCGCAATGTCTTCATTTGGTAAACCGTTTACAAAAATATTTGTCATGTTGTCGTTAATAATTTTGACACTACCGTCTTTTAGTATTTGATATTTAAAATCTTGTTTACGTTGCTGTCTCACGCCTTCTTTTACAAATAGATGATCTACCCATACCATTATTTTGTTTTCATCATAATATGTAATTAATAGCTGAGGTATTGTAATTTCTTGGATACCACTATTAAAAAGATTTCCATTTATGGTTTTATTTTTAACGTTAATGGCGCTCAATACTACGCTTTTATATAAATCAGAACCAGAAACATTACCAGCAACTTGTAAATTGAATTTTGTCGGTTGTTCTTCAAATTCAATAGGAGTAAATTCATCTGGATTAAACGTGTCAGGAATAGAATCTTGTGTTCTAGACCAAGCAATGCCTTCAAAATTAATCCGGAAGCTACTAGATTCCTTAGGCATTAATTTATGTTTGACATGGTACTTTGCGTTATAGGTTGCTAGTTGTTTATTGTCGTCGTTATATAATGTACCTTTTAAAATAACATCTGCAGGGACATTGTCTATATTCTGGACTTCTCCAATAATAGCATAACTACCATCATAGTGTACTAGTTTGGCTGAAAGGACTTCTAAAACGGGTTGTTTTAAAATATCTTCATGATGCGTTTGTTCTGTTGTGATACGTCTGCGACCTTGATTAAAGTATTTTGTTGCATTAGCAGAATATAGCTGGTCTGGTGGTAGGTCGTTATTTAAGTCGTCAGGCTGTAAATACCATTTTCCTTTGCGCCTAGACAATGATTTATAATCAATTTTTTCAATTTTTTCTAAAGGTGTAATCCATTGACTCGTCACTTTCGCAGAGACAGTGCTGTCGTTGTGTTTAGTGATTTCGGTTTCAATAGCATCCATTTTTGCATAACTACTTAGTAGACCGTCGGTGACTGAAATCTCTAACATATACTGCGCAATAGGCAAGGTGTTTTCAGGGTCGATTAAACTATGTGCTTTTTCAAATTCCTTAAAATCTAAAGCATCATAATAGGCTATAATAGCATTTTCTGGACTGCGTTGCGAATCATTTTTCAGGTAGAATAAATAAATACCATAAAACAATACTATAGCCAGTATAATAGACCAAATATGAGTGATGAATAAAACAAGTCTTGGAAATTTAGTATACGCTGTTTTATATTTTAAAAAATCAGGTTGAGGCTTGATGCGCGTTTTTAACATGTTGACCCAAAGCATTTGTATGTTTAAGACAAAAGCAACTAAAACGGTTAAAAAAGGAATGATTCCCCACATAATTTTAAGCCACTTGGCAACATCTTCTTTTGGTAAAATGGCCGATACTGGAGGGATATTGAGGCGTTCCCAAACCATGATGCCATTTTCTAATTGTCGTAAGCGTTGCCAACCACAAAAATAAAGAATGGGATCGTAGAATTTATCGTTGGAAAATATATACTTAAGATTATATTTTTCGGGAGTCGTTAAAAACTGCTGTAACGAGCCAATACCAGCAACACCTTTGAATTTAGAATTCTCTAAACGCTCGATTGGTCTAGTCGTTAATTCGGGCAATCGTCTAGCAGAATGATAGTTTCCGTCGACAGTCATGGCATCCGTTTGCGCACTAAGCCAGGCCATTTGATCACCAAAACCGAGCGTTAAAAATCGCCATTTGTCATGATCATCTTGATTTAAGAAGTTTACAATTGGTAACATCTTTATTTTCTGTGGTTGCGATGGTCTAAAGTAGTTTAAACTCATTGTGAAAACGACCATAAACACAAATAATCCTGCCAATATACCTCCAATTATACGATGGTAAATGGCGCCAAATTTAGATTGTATCAATGTCTTTAAATCACCTTCCACAAAACGATAAGCAAATTCGCCTAACATGGGTATGGATAAGATAGACGCCCAAAGGGTAAATCTATCTAAAGTTAAAATATTAAAAGCAGTTTCGCCTAGCATTTTTAATGGCACTGGCGTTGTTCCACCAGTTCCTAAAATGGTACAAATGGTTATGGATAAACCAAAAAACAAATAACGTTTACTATAATATCTATAAAAAATATAAGGTAATACAACCAATAGAACACCCCAAGGAATTAAAAAGAATACCAATCCAGAAGATGTGATTTCTAAAAAATTATCACGGGACCCATGCGGAATAGGGACTTGTGTAATTGGGTTGGCTTTAGAGTTTAGCCAATAGGGGAAAATACAGCCCACAATAAGTACCAAAGACAACATTCCAAAACTAACAATGCGTTTAAATAATTTGAAAAAGCTATTTAAAAATATTTTAAAGGTCACTTCTTTCATGGTATTGACTTGCTCCCTAGACACGTCCATAATTACCATTCCTATAAGTGGAAATATAAAAAAGATCATCCCGAAAATAGGCGTGACGTGATGAGAAGTTACTGTGACGGCTATTAAAGATAAAGACGTCGCTAAATACCAGAGCTTACCAGTTTTTAACCATAAATAAATTTCTGGCAAGGCGTGCATTAACACAGAAACGCCAATAATGCTTGGTAATTGTCCAAAAATATGAAGGGTTTCTACAAAAGATGATGAAAAGACAGCCAAAGCTGTCGCGTATCCTGCCACCGTTTTGTTTCCAGTCATCATTAAAGAAAAACGATAGGCTCCAGTAATAAATAGTACAATAGCAATTAAGGCAACACTAAACATTCCGAATTTTAAACCACCAACTAGAGAGAATAAGCCTATAGTTTGATGTACTAAAGGCGGGTAGCTTTGTACCGTAAAACCAGTATACCATTCGTAATTCCAAGGCTCAAACCAACTATTGGCATAATGATCGGCAAAAAACAAGTGTATCAACGCATCATAGGTGGTTTCCAAAGTAAAAAAGATGGCACTACCATGAAATGCCAATCCTAAGAGAATAGCTGATATTAAAAATTTATTTGAGGTTTCTTTCAATGGTTTTTTTTTTTGTGTAATTTACTGAAAGCTAGGTGTTATGTTTAAAATAATATATTATATTTAGTAGATAATGCTAGATAAAGATATTTTTTTAAAGCCTAAGCCATAGCAATATGGTAAAGATAAATAAATATAATAGTGCTTGCATTTTTAATTGTCTATAGCAAACGACCATTCGTCGACACTTAGTTATAGGTTAAACTAAAATGCGTTTTTAAAAATACCTTTCCTAGTATTTTTGTACCATCAATAATAAACAAACCGCCCCAATATGAGAGTTTTAGCCATCGACGACCAACAACTAGTTCTACTTCCATTACAAAAAAGATTAGCCGAATTAGGTTATGAAGTAAAAATTGAAACTGATGCCGCTAAAGGATTAGAATTATACGAATCCTTTAAACCTGATTTAGTTATTGTAGATATTAATATGCCAGGTGTTTCTGGATTAGAAGTTGTAAAGCATATTAGAATTACTAAAAACTCTCAAATACCAATAATGGTACTGAGTGGAGATACAAAAGATGAAACTATTACGGAAGGTTTTGATTTAGGAATTAATGACTACATGAAAAAGCCATTAAGCTTAAACGAAATTAGCGCACGTGTAAAACGATTGATTGGTGTTCCTGAAGGGCAAGCTGCTGTGTCTACAAGTAATGTGATGATTCAAGAGCGTTGCGTAGGTGTTGTTATACCTTGTTATAATGAAGAAGAGCGTTTGTTAAGTGATGAGTTTACTAGCTATATTGATAAAAATTCGGGTTATCATTTATGTTTTGTAAATGATGGTAGTAAAGATAAAACGTTAGAAGTTTTAAATCAATTAAAAAAAGGAAGAGAAGACTTTATTACCGTGTATGACTGTGAGAAAAATGGAGGGAAAGCAGAAGCAGTACGTTTAGGAATGTTACACATGGCTAAAAAAGAGGATTTAGATTATATCGGTTTTTTAGATGCTGATTTATCTACGGATTTAGCCGATTTTGACGATCTAGTTAAAACGATAGAAACTTCAGAGTTTAAAATTGTAAGCGGGTCTAGAATCTCAAGAATGGGAGCTGACATTACAAAAGAATCTGCAAGAAAAATAATTAGTCTAACCATTAATTTTATAATCAGAAAGATTTTAAAAATGGATTTTAAAGACACGCAATGTGGTGCCAAAATTTTCCGTAAAGATGTTATCGATATCGCTTTTGGCGAAAAATTTATAACTCAATGGATTTTTGATGTAGAGATTTTTAAAAGAATGAGTATTCATTTCGGACTAAAAGAAGCTAAAGCTATGCTTTGTGAACAACCATTAAAAAGATGGATTCATGCTGATGGTTCTAAATTATCTATGAAAGATTCAGTAAAAATTGTTGGGCAATTAGGACAGATTGCTTGGGTTTACAGAAACAAAAAGCAAAACACTAAAAAAGCCGCATAACATTAATTACAAGTAACTTAATTACCAAACTTTCTAAATCCCCAAATCATGAAAACAGGTATCATAATAATCTTTCATAACAATGAGAAAGATATAGACACAGCCGTATTTACTAATCAGCTTAGAGAGTCCAAAGACATTCAGTTTTGTTTAGTTAATAATGCAAGTAAGGACAATACGCTTTTGGCTTTACAAGATATTAAAGACGCTAGATTACCCAATGTATCAATAGTAGATATCAGAAAATTTAAATCGGATGTGTCAGCAGTAAGAGCAGGCGCTAGATTTATGTTTAATCAATTTAATTTAAAACATTTAGGATATGTCTGTACCAATTTGTTGAATATTAAATACCAAGGATTAAATGGTTTAGTAAAAGCAATTAACGAAAACCATGAGGTTATTGAAGATTATAACACACAAAACTTAAAAGATCGTGGTATTAAGTTAACATTATTTCAAAGTTTATTTTCAGTAGTAGAGTATTTGAAAAAAGTGAATGTCAAAAATAAATTTGTGCACAGTCAGTATTTAAGTAAACTATAAATCAGTCATTATGAAAGTCTATCCAATAAAATTTAATCCAATATTAAAAGAGAAAATCTGGGGCGGTAACAAACTAGGACAACTTTTAGGGAAAGCTACAGATAAAGATAATGTTGGTGAGAGCTGGGAGATTTCTGATGTTAATGGAAATATTTCAGAAGTTAGTAATGGTGATTATAAAGGTGCTAATTTAAAAGAATTAATAGCAACACATAAAGCAGATCTTTTAGGAGCAGAAAACTTTGAGAATTTTGGTTGTAATTTTCCGCTATTAATTAAATTTTTGGATGCTAAAACTGATTTGTCAGTACAAGTACATCCCGATAATAAAATGGCTAAAAAGCACCATGATAGTTTTGGAAAGACAGAAATGTGGTATATAATGGATAGTGATGCTAATGCCGATATTGTATTAGGTTTAAAAGATAAAACAACGGATCCAGAGCTTTTAAATCATATTAATGCAGATAATGTAGATGCGATTTTTAACAGAGAGCAAGTTACAAAAGGAGATAGTTTTTTTATTCCAGCAGGAAAAATTCATGCGATTGGTGCAGGTGTTTTAGCTGCTGAAATTCAGCAAACTTCAGATATTACCTACCGTGTGTATGATTGGGACAGAACAGATGATTCTGGACAGAAAAGAGAATTGCATACCAAGTTAGCAGAACAAGCAACAAAACAATTTGACTCTAATGGTAAAGCAGAATACGCTTTACAACCTAACACTAGTGCCAGTTTAGTGAATTGCGACTATTTTACGACCAATATTTTAGATATTACAAATCATCAAGTAAAGGATTACTCTCACATTGATTCGTTTATTATTTTTATGTGTGTAGAAGGTCGGGTAGATATTACTGCAGGCCTACATACTGAGACTGTAAAAATGGGGGAAACTATTTTAATTCCAGCCAACGTAAAAGAAGTTAACTTTAACTCAGACGGCGCAAAATTATTAGAAGTATTTGTAGGTAGTCACTTAACACAAAACTTACAACAAGCATCTTAGTCCTTATTTTGGTGCCAAAACACAAAGCTTTTGCTATATTTGTTGGCATCAAAAAAAACTTATAATGAGCGTACTTCAAATGTTACAAGAAAGAAGTAACACAACTTGCGAGTTGTGTACTTCTCCAACAGATACTAGACAATATAATATTCCGCCATCATTAACAGAAACCGTAGATACTTGCGTATTAGTGTGTGGAAATTGTTATGATCAAATCGAAAAAAACACAGAGATGGATGTAAACCATTGGAGGTGTTTAAACGATAGTATGTGGTCAGAACACGTTGCTGTTCAGATTATGGCTTGGAGAATGTTACAACGTTTAAGAAGCGAAGGTTGGCCTAAAGATTTGTTAGACATGATGTACTTGGATGAAGATAATTTAGCAATCGCTAGATTAACGGACGAGCATAAAGACGAAGCAGATAAAATTATACATAGAGATGTAAATGGTGTTATTTTAGAAACTGGAGATAGTGTTGTTTTAGTTAAAGATCTTAAAATAAAAGGATCTAGTCAAGTTGCTAAACAAGGTACAGCAGTTAGAAATATTAGATTGGACCGCGAAAATGCAACTTATATTGAAGGTAAAGTGGGACCAACACTAACCGTTATTATTACAGAATACGTTAAGAAACTATAATCTTAATGACAACATATAAAAAAGGCTTCAATTATTAATTGAAGCCTTTTTTGTTATAACGCTTTTTGTTGTTGTTTGTAAAACGCATCGGCTTGAAGTTGCAGTAATGCACGTGCATTTTTATGTTTGTATTGATACAGCTCATCGTCTTCAGATAAATCAGTATAAATTTTATCATTTATTTTAAAGTCAGCTTTTACAGATAGTTTTCTTTCTTGTACACGTTGCTCAACAATCGTTTTAATAGCTGTTTCTTGATCTTCTAGTTTAAAATCATATTCTCCCTTAGGTGATAGTAGTTTTGCTATTATTGGAGAGGTTTCAATAGCTAAGAATAATAAGAATATAAAAAAAGAAGGTAGCCAGGGTAATGTGTTTAAAGCGGTCACACGTGCCATTAAACCATCAAAACCGTCAATTATAAGTTGTGTATTGACAATTTGACTATCGTATTTGGTTTTTAGTAAAAGTAATTCGGTTTCAATTATGGCAACTTTATCTTTGGACTCTGTTTTTAATAGTTGTAATTCAGCTAAAGCCGTATCGTGTTTGTCTCTTTTTTCTTTGTAGACAGGACCTTTTCCTAATTTATTTGATCCAGAAGTGCCTTCTGCTTCTGTGATGTAGGTGTTGTAAAGTGCTGTAACTTCAGCTTCTTTTGTGTCAATATTAGTCTTTAATGCTGTAATTTTTTGTTTCAATTCGGTTTCTTTTGGCAAAAATTGTAAAGCAATGTCGTCTTGGTTTTGCAGCGTCATTGCATTTTTTTCGATCAATAAGACTTGATTGATTTCTTTTTCAAAAATCTTAAGCTCTAAAGGTTTTGATATTACAATAGCAATAATTAAAGCTAAAATTAGTCGAGGTGTTGCTTGAAACAATTGATTAAAAAATGAACCTCTTTTTTTGATGGTTGATACAATAAAACGGTCTAGATTAAAAATTAAAAGCCCCCAAACTAATCCAAATCCAATAGACGTGAATAGGCTGTCAAAAATGGTGTATAGCGCATAGCTTGAAGCTATAAAAGCTAGTACTGCAGTAAAAAAGATTGTGGCGCCTATGCCTGCATATTTGTTTTGTTCTCCAATGGAAGAGGTTTTAAGGAGGTCTGTATCTGCTCCAGAACAGATGATGAAAAATTGTTTTAACATGATGTGATTGATTTTGATTGATTATCCTTAGACAAGCTCAGGACTGATTGTCTATTAGATCGCTAAATGGTTACTTTTGTTACAGTGTAAATGTGTTTTTATAACAAAAAAACCTTACAAGTTTTAAAACTTACAAGTTTTAAAACTTGCAAGGTTTGATAATCTTTCAAATAAATTAGTGTAATTATTTCACACAGGTACATTGCATTATGCCGACACCTTTATCAATAGGGGAATTCATATTAATGTTTGGTTCTTATTTTGTGATTTATAATGCTTTTCTTGCCTCGTTATAGTTTTGTAACCTTTCCTTTTTTTTATCCCTAGCTAAAAGCATTTCATTATGTTTGGCTTCAATCATTGTTTTTTTATCTTCTCTAGCTAAAAGCATTTTATTATGTTTGGCTTGAATCATTTCTTTTTTATCTTCTCTGGATAAAAGCATTCCATTACGTTTGGCTTGAATCATTGCTATTTTATCTTCTCTATCTAAAAGCATTTCATTACGTTTGGTTTCAATTATTTCTTTTTTGTCTTCTCTGGATAAAAGCATTCTATTATGTTTGGCTTCAATCGTTGCTATTTTATCTTGTTTTATTAAATCAATACTTGATGTTTGCATTATTTCTTCATCTTCCCATGTTTTTCTAAATTCACTTACTACTTCCCCGTTTTTATATATTTTAGTTAGTTTTTGACCAGGAACAACTTTGCTGCCATCTGTTTGAGTATTGGATAGCTTATTTCCTTTTTTATCAATTTCATAACCTAATCTATTATAATACTTAGTCTCGTTTTTTATTGTTACATAAAAATGAGGTTTACCATCTATATCTATAAATCCAGTGTTTTTATCTGACTTTAATGGAGCAGGATGTGGTAGTGGAGGGTTTTTATAAACTCTTCCATTTGTAATTTTATTGTCTTTATTGTGCTTTTCTATAACCTTTGCCTGTTTTGCTTTCTCCTCTGGAGTTGTATTTGGATTTACAGGAGGTGGTGGAGGAATACTAGACTCTTCTCCTTTTTTTACTTCAGGTGACTCTGAATAGTTTTCATCATCTTTGTCTACTAATTGTATTCTTATAGATTTATATTTCTTAGACTCAGAAGTTATGTCAAAAAGCATGATAAAGTCTCCTTTTTTAATTGTTGATAAGGATTGACGACTTTGGTCATTAAGTGTGTTTCCTTTATTATGTGATGTTGTAACTCCTGGAATTTTTAATTTAAAGCTAGTTATTTCTTCTTTGTGAGTTGTGCTTAAAATTAACTCTGCTATACCTTTCTTAGTAAGATTAAGTTGACAGCCATCACATTCTATTTCGTTAACTAGTAATGATGAATTTTGATTAACGTAATTGATTTTTATTTCTTTATTATTCTCTAAAGTTGCTTCAATTTGTTTTACTATGTTGCTTTTATCAATATTTGTTGCTTTTTCATCTTGAAAATGTATATCAGGAGTTATTTCTTTTTCAAGCTCTTTAGTACTGCTAAAACTGTAAACTAAAAGCCCTAAAAGTGGTAGTAGTAATAAGCTGCGTAGCCGAACGGTTGGCTGTGGTGTTTGTGTGTTCATAAGTGTGAAACGTTTTTTGATTGATGAATAATTGATAGCATTAACGAATGCTAATTCTTGTTGATTAGACGAGAATTGTAATAAAATTGTTTGATAAGTTTTAGTGTCGATACCTTGGTTTATAACGTCTTGATCAGCTAAAAACTCATGATTAAGTTTAATTTCTTTTTTAAGCCAATATAGTAGTGGGTTAAACCAAAATAGTATTTGTATTACTTCGATAATTATAATATCTAAACTATGTTTTTGTTTTGCGTGCGTTTGTTCGTGTAGTAAGACTTCAGCAGGGATTTGATTGTTTTCAAACTTGTTTTTATTTAGAAAGATGAAATTGAAAAATGTATGCGGAATCTCTAAATGTTCCATCAATACATTGATAAAAGACTTGCTTTTAACTTTAGTATGTTTTCTGATTTTTGAAATTATTTGAAATAGATTAACGCAAAATCTAATAAAGAATAAGCCTACTCCTAAAACATAAATACTCCATAAAATGTTAGATAAGTAGTTCGTTTGTTCTGCTATTTTAAAATGTGTGTCTAATGGCAGTGTTGTCGAAGTATCAAAAATAAATGATGAATTGTCAAAAGTAGGCTCGACATATTTTACAAACGTTATAAAAGGTATGATTACCGCGATTGCAATAGTAACCAATAAATAAACTCTTTTAAATTTATGAATGCTTAATGGCTCTAACGCTATCTTGTAATACAATAGCAAAGCCAAAAGGCAAACACTGGATTTTAATACAATTAGTTCCATGATTACTTGTTTTTAATTTCGTTGTCAATTATTGCTCTTAACTCTTCTAATTCGGTTTTGCTTAAATCCGTTTCTTTTGTAAAAAACGATGCAAATTGCGAGCTGCTATTGTTAAAAAAGTTTTTGATCAAGCCATTAACATGCTTAGAGAAATAGTCCTTTTTTTTAACCAAAGGGTAGTACTGTCTTGAGTTTCCAAACTTTGTGTAGCTAACAAAACCTTTGTCGGTCATTCGCTTTAACAAAGTTGCAACGGTTGTATTTGCTGGTTTAGGCTCGGGATAAGATTCTAGTAAGTCTTTCATGAAAGCTTTGTCTAGCTTCCATAAGTAATTCATTAAATCTTCTTCCGTTTTTGATAATTGCATGTCTACAAGTTTAGATTAACTTCTACAAATGTAGAACAAATAATTGATTCTACAAATGTAGAGCTGTTTTTTCTTTTAAAATGCTACCTTTGAATAATCATTAACGTTAATATATTGAGGTCATGAATAAGAATTTGGTTAGTTTTTTAGGATGTTTTTTTATCGTTTTTTTTGCTAATAGCCAAACTATTTCAGAGGTTATAAATCAAGTCAGCTTAGATTCTTTACAATTAACGTTAAGAGAGTTTACTGGTGAGCAAGCTACTGTTGTTAATGGTAATTCTGTGACCATTCAAAACCGAGTACAAACCAATAATGACTTGGCTGCCGATTATTTATTTGAAAAATTAAGTGGTCTAGATAATGTAACTGTAGCCAACCAATTAATTAATGGAGAAGCAGGACGCAAGAATGTTATTGCAACACAATTAGGAAAAACTAATCCTGATGCTATTTATATGGTGTGTGCCCATTACGATTCGGTTGCAGATTATTGTGCCGATGATAATGCTAGTGGTACAGCTGCTGTTTTAGAAATTGCAAGGTTGTTATCTGCTCAGTGTTTAGACAATACTATCGTGTATGCCCTTTGGGATGAGGAAGAAAACGGATTAGTAGGCTCTAATTATTATGCTACTCAAGCGGCAGCTAATGGCCATAATATTTTAGGTGTTTTAAATATTGACATGATGGGGTATGATGGGAATAATGATAATAATTTTGATATCGATGTTAGGGATTTTGGAAATTCCCTAACAATGAAAGATGATATTGTTTCTATTTTAAATAATCCTACCTATGGTTTTACATTAAACGTGAATGTGGTTAATCCAGGTACAACAGCTAGTGATCATTCAAGATTTTGGAATCAAGGGTATAGCGCTGTTTTAGTAGGAGAATCTTGGGAAACAAATGATGAAACTCCTTTTTATCACAGTTCTAACGACCGTTATAGTACTTTGAATTTTCCATATTATCTACAACTGACTAAGTTAATTACGGGATATATGGTGACTAAAGGAGGCCTTGTTGCTCTAGATAATACAGTTACTCAAAATGCGGGGACATTGCTTGCAAATGAAACTCTAGCAACGTATCAATGGATTAATTGCGAAACAGAAACGGTGATTGTTGGTGCTACTAGCCAGAGTTATTCTCCAACGCTAAATGGTAATTATAAAGTCGAAATTACTAACGGAAGTTGTACTGAAGTTAGTTCTTGTTTTACTGTAAATACGTTAAATGTATCAAGTGTGAATACGGATGATTTTAAAATATTTCCAAATCCTGTAAAAAGTGTTCTAACGGTTGAATTACCTCCGTTTGATCAAGCCGAACTGCGTATTGTTACTATTAATGGTCAAGTAGTACTAACACAAACCATTAAAGAAAACGTTACGGATCTGAAGTTATCACAGTTAAGTGCTGGTGTTTATTTTGTTATTTTAGAAGTTGATGGAAAACAGAGTAATCAAAAATTAATTAAAGACTAATAGTTAAGCTGTTTTTCTAGACCGTAAACTCTCTATTACAACTGTAGATAGGATTAGCATACCGCCAAAAAATGTATTCCAGTTAGGGATTTCGTTTAAAAATAAAAAAGCGATTATTATTCCAAAAATAGGTTGAGTACTTCCAATAATACTGGCGGTGCTGACTTTAAAATGTTTTAAACTTTGGACAAATAAAGTGTGTCCAATAGCTGTGCTTACTAGTGCTAGAATGATAATATATGGAAACTGAGTCGTAATATTTGTAGTCTCTAGAAAAAACAATGCTGGTGCTAATACAATGGTAATAATTAATAGTTGGAAAAACATTAAACTACTGCCATGATAAGTAGTAACGTATTGTTTGAGTATTAAAATACGCAGTGCATAGCAGAAAGCAGAGAGTAAACCAAACATAATCCCTTTTACAGAATCACTTTGAAAATCTAATTCTGGCGACAAGATATAAATCCCTAAAATGACCATTGCGCCTAACAATAGATGCATATAGTCGAATTTTGTTTTAGAAAACAAAGGTTCTAAAAAAGTAGTCATTATTGGATAGGTAAATAAAGCTAACATACCAATAGCAACACTTGAGAGTCTCAAGGCTATAAAATAGGTTATCCAGTGTGACGCCATAAATAGTGCACTTAGCACAAAAGCGCCTAAATCTTTTTTGGATTCAATTTTAAGTTTTATTTTTTTATACTTACAGTAAGCTAAAAGAATTAACATCGCTAGTCCGCTTCTAAACCAAATGGTAACGGGAGCGGGCATGTCTATGTAGCGTCCTAAACTACCCGAAGTGCTAATGAGTAGTGTGGCAAAGGTGAGTTCTAAAACGCGCTTTAAGTGTTGGTCTTTCATCTTGATTGGTTTTGTGTAAGCGGTAGTAGTGGCATCCTTTATTTTGCTGCCATATATGGCAAAATAAAGATATAACGGATGACGTGACCACCTTTTGCTACTAAAAAGCAAAAGGTGGAGACACCCTAATAATTATTTATACATTTCTGTAAAATACTTGTAAAAATACGGAATAGTTTCGATTCCTTTTAAGTAGTTCCATACTCCAAAATGTTCGTTTGGACTGTGGATTGCATCGCTGTCTAAACCAAAGCCCATTAAAATAGTTTTGCTTTTTAATTCTTTCTCGAATAAAGCAACTATTGGAATACTTCCTCCACTACGTTGTGGTATTGGTGTTTTTCCAAAGGTTTCTTGGTAAGCTTTGCTGGCTGCCTGATACCCTACGCTATCAATTGGTGTTACGTAACCTTGTCCACCGTGATGTGGTGTTACTTTTACTTTAACACCTTTTGGTGCGATACTTTCAAAATGGTTTTTGAATAATGCTGTGATAGCCTCCCAATCTTGATTTGGTACTAAACGCATTGAGATTTTTGCAAAAGCTTGGCTTGCAATTACTGTTTTTGCACCTTCGCCAGTGTATCCTCCCCAAATACCGTTTACGTCTAATGTTGGTCTGATACTGTTGCGCTCGTTAGTTGTATAACCAGCTTCACCGTATACAGCATCAATATCTAAAGCTGCTTTGTATTTGTCTAATGAAAATGGTGCTTTTGCCATTTGTGCACGCTCGTCTAAAGATAATTCTTCGACATTATCATAAAAACCAGGAATGGTAATATGGTTGTCATCATCATGTAATGAGGCAATCATTTTGGTTAATACGTTTATTGGGTTTGCTACGGCACCACCATATAAACCTGAATGTAAGTCTCTGTTTGGTCCTGTAACTTCTACCTCAACATAACTTAAACCACGTAATCCTGTGGTGATTGATGGTGTGTCTTGAGCGATCATACCAGTATCACTAATAAGGATCACATCATTGGAAAGTTTCTCTTGGTTTTGTTTTACAAATTTAGCCAAGTTAACACTTCCAACTTCTTCTTCACCTTCTATCATAAACTTGACGTTACAAGGTAAAGTGTCGTTTTTAGTCATAAACTCCATTGCCTTAACGTGCATGTACATTTGCCCTTTGTCATCACAAGCACCACGCGCAAAAATAGCACCTTCAGGATGTAGGTCTGTTGTTTTAATAACGGGCTCGAATGGCGGAGAGGTCCATAGATTTAATGGATCTGGTGGTTGTACGTCGTAATGACCATAAACTAAAACAGTTGGTAGGTCTTTATCAATTATTTTATGTGCGTAAATAATTGGATACCCTTCTGTCTCACAAATTTCTACAACATCACATCCTGCGTCTGTTAAGCTTTTTGCAACAACGTCTGCAGTGTTTATAGTGTGTGCTTTGTAAGCGGAGTCGGCGCTTATTGACGGAATCTTAAGTAATTCTATTAATTCGTCAAGAAAACGTTGCTTGTTTTCTTGGACGTAAGACTTTATATTTTTCATGAAAATAGATTGAATTTATGTAAAAATACAAAAAGGATAATAATTTCTTTTAAGGTTGTTATGAATATTCAAACTATTTGTTATATTTGCAATCCGAAATTGCGGGTATAAGTTGCAGGCGTGGTGGAATTGGTAGACACGCTAGACTTAGGATCTAGTGCCGCGAGGTGTGGGAGTTCGAGTCTCCCCGCCTGTACAAAGAAAAAAGCTTCTCTTAATAGAGAGGCTTTTTTTATGCTTATTAGCGAAAACAAAAAAAGCTTCAGTGTATTAAACTGAAGCTTTTTGTACTAAAATTGATTAAGTATTTAAGATTTAATCAGCTTGGTCGTTTTAATTTGACCTTTATTATTTTCTGTTTTAACTAAATATAGTCCCTTGGCTAAATTTTCGACATTAAATTTATGACCAGCTTCAAATGTACCAGTATAAGATTTTATTACTTTTCCTGAAACAGCTATGACTTGTACCTTGCGTGCAGAAATAGTCACGGAGAAGGTTGTCTTTGATGGGTTAGGATAAAGTTTAAAGCTATCCGATAACTGAAAGTCTTCTGTGCTTAAAGTTTGTGGCACTGCATTACCATAAATTCTAAATTCGCCAGCAGGAATAGTTATAGTGGTTACTGTCGATTGAATTGTAGTGCTTCCCGTAGCATCCATTAAATCATACCAAGTACCTGATGTAGGAAAGCTGGTGTTAACTGTTTGCGAAACCACATCAAAATTAGCTAAGACAATAACATGCCCTAATTCTGAACTTGCAATGGACGTGTCAAAAATGTCTATTCTCGGGGTTAGACTTCCTGAGGTAATGGTGTAATCTCCTTCAAAAACAGGCTCGTTTATTTTAAGCTCATTTAGTCTAGACCAATCACTATAGACTTGACTTCTAATAGCATCTGCTTCCCAATTATCTGCCCATTGTGGTTGAGGTTTGGTGTCTAACTTACAATCGCCATCTGTACCATTGGTATCATTTACAGTCCCGTTATTACAAGTAAATATCGAATTTTCCATACCTAATTCTGCAAAATGCCATATCATTTTTGGACCAGGAATAGTTAAGCTTACTGCGCCTAAAGCGGACATTCTGGAGATGGCAGTGTTTAAGTCTGTGACATCATGTGACGGGTTTGAAGCATTACCATATTGTAAGTTTTTGTACATTAAACGTTCTTCGTCATGACTTTCGGCGTAGCCAACTAATCTAGGGGCATCAAAACCTCTACTAACATGTCCCATGTCATTAAAATTATTATCAGAATTATAACCCATTGTTAATTGGTTATAAGGATTGGTTAGTTTTCCCCAAAGCATAATACCTTTAGGTTCGCTATCTGCAAGTCTGTAATTTGCCCACTCTGTTTCTTCTTGCGCACTACCGCCAAAGCCTAAGTGTTCAAAAATAACATAATGTGTTGGGTCTAAAGACCAAGAGTAGTCTGCATAGTCTTTTAAAATAGCAACACGATCTGCTTGATAAGCATTAGTTTGTGAGTCGCTTCCTTGCGCATTTTGAGTAAATCCTTTGGTTAAATCCCAACGTAGACCATCAATTTTAAATTCCTCAACCCAATGTTTAACAACACGTTCTACATAATGTTGCGTTAATAAGGATTGGTGATTAAAATCAGAACCAACACTATAGCTATGTCTAGCAGTTGTATTAAAATAAGGGTTTTCTGTACTTGGTTCTCCCCAACCATCTCCATCAGCATCAGTCATCCACATTCTATTCATGGGATTTCTACCAAAAGCATGGTTTAAAGCAACATCTAAAATGACAGCGATATCATTTTGGTGACATAAATCTATAAATTCTTTTAGTTTAGTTTCTGTACCGTAAAATTTATCTAAAGCTAGATGAAATGATGTATTATATCCCCAGCTTTCATTACCTTCAAATTCCATGATTGGCATCAATTGAATGGCGTTTACATTTAAGTTTTTAAAATAGGCTATTTTATCAATTAAGTCTTGAAAGTTTCTGTCGGCATCAAAATCTCTAATTAATACTTCATAGATAACTAGGTCTTCTTTTTTAGGCTTGTTAAAGTCAGTAACAACCCAAGGATATGCTATTTGTCCAGTTTGTAATACCGTGACTTCACGCTCTTGTCCAACAGGGTATGTTGGTAGGTTTGGATAGGTTGTTGTAGGGATATATGCATCATCAAAAGGAGAAAGTACTAATGTTGAATAAGGATCCGCAGTTTTAACTAATTGCGGAGAGTTAGTAATAGGATTAGCATCGTTAACCCAGTATTGGTAAGTTTCGATTTGATTAGGCGTTAAATTGGTAAGTTCCAACCAAAAGATACCTGAAGTTGGATCTTTTTTCATTAGATCAGCATTGGTGGGTTGGTAATTATTAAAACTACCAGCTACATATATATAATCTTTATTAGGAGCTTCTAAAACAAGAGTTGCTTTAGTGTTATCTGAAGTATTGTAGTTTATTCCATTGTCCATACCATTAGGTAAAGCTTCTGTTATAGGTGTGGCGCTTATTAGTACAGAAAATTCTTTTACAACGGTTTCTAAGCCTTGCGTAACTGTTAGGGTGTAGTACTGGTTTTCGGTAATGTTAGTGTGTGTAAAGGCATAGTTTGTGATAGCGTTTAAACTATTTAAAACACTGCCGTTAGCACTTAGTGAATAATTGGCATTTCCGTTTGTGTTAGTCGCTGCGATGCTTAAATCACTTCCGTTATTTAATTGCGTAACACTGTTTTCTGAAGGTGTTGTTAAATTAACTTGAAAGGAACCTACATTATATATAAAGTCTGAACAACCATTATCTTTAAGCTCTTGACTTCCATCTTCGTTTCTAAATACTATTCCTAATTTTGTAGCTGAGTTTGCTTGTGCTGAGGTTAGTGAATAGTAAGTCTCTGGAACAATGGTAATACTCCAAGTCCCATTGTTGTTATCTGTCATTGCGCCAACGCCATCGTCTTGCCCCCAGTTGCCGACCGCATTGTAACCAAAAGCATTCGTGTCATCACCAATTCCTGAGTGAAAATAAACGGTGTTGGGAGTATTCAAACCGTTACAGTTTGTAGCTGTGGAATTAACATCAACAGTAATGGTAATGCTTTGATCTACATTAAAAGGAAACGGAGATATATTTACTTGCGCTTTGGCAAATAAAGAAAAAAGTAATGCTATTAAAAAGTAGTGTTTTTTCATTTTGAAAGAATTTAAAATGGAATAAAAAAAAGGCTTTGAACATAGTCAAAGCCTTTAAAAAAAATGTGTTAGTTTAGTGTTAAACTGTACGTGTAATGTCTTGGTGTACTAAAATCTAAAACAATGGTATAGTTTCCGGCGGATGGTACTGGAATGTTGGTTCCAGACGCTAGTTCTAAAATGCCATCACCTTCATCATCTCCATAATTCCAATCCCAAGTATCATTAGATCTAAATTTAATTTCTTCGGCTGTTAAGTCCATAGTGATTGTCCAAGTTGAAGTTGCGCTATCGTAAGTCATATCTGTATCATTATCCCAAGACCCCGTTGCAGAACCAACAACTGCCCAGTTGTGTAATGTTTCAGAATACTCTAATACATCTGCATCTGTATTTGCTTGTACAAAGTAATATCCAGCACCATTAGGAGGAGCAATATTACCTTCGCCATCTTCTATTAAAACTTGTGTATAAGAACCGTCTGTTCCAGAGGCATCCCCCCAATCGGTATTTCCCCACGCGTAATCCCCTTCGTCATTAGTAGCGATAAATTTATGTTGCCCATCAAGCCAAACATAACCTTCGTAATCTGTTTCTCCGTAAGCAGAAGCAAATAGACTAGGAGCGGAAGCGGGGTCCCAACCTTGGTGATTACCTGGTACACCAAGTTTTGGAGCTTCTGTAGTATATGGGGTTAGAGATACAGTTACCATCTCTGAGTAAACAGCTTCTGAATCATTATCTCCAATAGAAGATTTAATACGCATATCTACATCAGCAGATGTAAAAGGCGTTAAACCTAATAGACCAACAGCGATACCGTTTAATTCTTCATTAGTCCAAGCTAAATAATTATTTGTTGTTGTTACGACGTCAAAAGGCGTTTCAAAATTTGTTCCAGCGATTGCAAGTTGTATTGTGTTATTAATTACTGTTGGAATATTATAGGTAGCATCTTCCCATACGATAGTTGTTGCTGTACCTGTTGGATTTGAAATATCTAAAACAAGTCCAGTTCCAGACGTTGGTAAATTAATAATTGCTGCTGTAGATTCAGATGACTGTATTTCAAAAATATTATCATCTTCTTCATCACACGAGTTAAAGCTAACTAACGAAATAGCTGCTATAAATAAGATTTTTAAATTTTTCATTGTTATTTTTTTTAATTAGTAACCAGTGTTTTGTTGTAGGTTAGGATTAGATAAAATAGTATTAGTTGGAATTGGAAATACATTACGGAAATTAGATACAGAGCTACCTAAAGCAGCGTCTCCTTTAAAAGGCCATAAATAGGCGTTAGTCGTAAAGTAATTATATCTTACTAGGTCTGTACGACGTTGACCTTCCCAATATAATTCTCGTGCTCTTTCATCTAAAATAAAATCTAATGTTAAATCTCCTGACGAAATATTACCTGAGGTGTCTCCGTATGCTCTTTCTCTTAATTCATTGATAAGGTCTAAAGCAATTGATGTGCTTCCGCTACCACCTCTTAATGTTGCTTCTGCATAATTTAAATAGATTTCAGATAATCTAATTAAAGGTAAATCGGTGTCAACAAAATCTCCAGCAGTATCAGAACCTTGTGTACCATCAGATTTAAGGTTTTTAAATTTAGTCACAGCATAGCCATCAGTAAATGTTGTCATGTCTGTAATTTCTAAATTTTGACCAGCGGAATAAAACAGGGCTCTTGAGTCTCCAGTGCCCATTTTGTTAACTAAAGCACTAGTGGTTCTAAGACCTCCCCAGCCTCCATTAACGCCAAACTCGTTAGGATCCATATCACCTCCAATAGCGGCATGTACTAAAAATGTTGTACCCCCATAAGTTTGGCTATTTATACCGTCAAAATTTAAGGTGAAAATAAATTCGTTTTGTGCACCATTAACATTATTGTCAGCTAGGAATAACTCGTCATAAGCAGAACCATTACCATTCGCATCTACAGTATTAATACTATAGCTTGAGTTTATGGCATTGTTAGCGTATGTTACAGCGTCGTTATAAAGCGGTTGACCAATCCATACTTCTGCATTTAAATAAAGTTTAGATAGTAGTGCCCATGCTGCTACTTGGTCTACTCGACCATATTCGTTAGAACCACTAGTGGCTAGTTGGTTTTGGATTTCTAATAATTCTGTTTCTACAAAAGTAAAAACTTCTTCTCTAGAGTTTTGACTAGGAAGTGTTGTTGCGATCTCTGTTACTAAAGGAACGTTACCGTATAAGTCCATTAGGTTGTAATAGGCAAAAGCTCTTACAAATCTAGCTTCTGCAATATATTGAGTAACGACTGCATCACTTAAGTTAGCAGCGTTTCCTATAAAAGAATTAGAAAAAGAGACTGTTTGCGCTAGTCTATTGTACATCGCATCTGTAAAGTCATTACTTGCCGTCCAGTACATACCATGTAAATCTTGTAGTCCGGCATCTCCCCAAGCAATTACAGCATTATCTGTAGTTAATTCGTTAAGATTAAAAAGCATTCTAGAATATTGTGAAAATCCTTCGTCAATATTAGCGATATCTGGTTGTCCAGAAGGTCCTTCTTGTCCAGTTAAAGCTAAACTAGCATAAACTTTGGCTAGCGCACCTTTGGCCTCTGTTGCATTTGTAAACACATCTTCTTCAGTAAAACTATCAGGATCAATAGGGGATTGATCTAAATCATCATGACAAGCAGATACTAATAAAAGTAATGCTAGGGCATAATTAAATTGTTTGAATAAATTTTTCATATGTTATTTTTTTTAAAAATCAATATTAACACCTAAAACAAACGAACGTGGTCTAGGGTAGAAGTTGTTATCTATACCTCCGCTAATTTCAGGATCAATACCATCGTAATTAGTAAAAGTAGCCACGTTTTGTAAAGAACCATAGAATCTAGCATTGATGTCTTTAAATATGTCTTTGGCGTTATAACCAATAGTGATATTGTCTATTTTGAAAAAAGACCCATCTTCAACATAGTGATCACTTAAAGCGTTAGTTTCTGTGGTGTTTAGAAAACCTGTATTTAGATAATCTGAACTCAAATTACTTAAGTAGTTATTTGTTGTTGGAACGACATTGTTTAATGCTCCTTTTGAAGAAGCCACATCGTTATATACATAGTTTCCAATACTTGCTCTTGATATAACTGCTAGGTCCCAATTTTTATAATTAAGATTAGTATTAAAGCCCATGGTAACATCAGCTAAAGCGTCTTTGTATAGGTATTTATCGGCATCATTAATGACATTATCACCGTTTAAATCGGCATAAGCACCTTCAATAGGGCTTCCATTAGTGTCGTAAAGTTGTTTGTAAACTAGGTAGCTAAAAGGTGTTTCTCCTTCTCGGTGAACTTGAACGTTAGTTCCTACACCAGTAGAAATTCCTCCAATGGGTTGATCTCCTGGTAAGCTTGTTACTGTGTTTTCGTTAAAAGCAACATTGTAGTTAAAGGACCACGTAAAGTTGTCATTTTGAACAGGGATTACATTTAAACCAATTTCAATTCCTTTGTTTTCCATGTCACCAAGATTCGCTTGAATGGTGTTAGAAAAATTGGTAAAAGGGTCTACTGTAGATGTTGCGATTAAGTCTTGTGTCTTTCTTAAATAAGCATTAAATAAACCTGTAATTCTTCGGTCTAAAATACTAAAATCTAAACCAAGGTTTAAAGTACGACCAATTTCCCATTTTAGATTAGTGTTGATCGCTTCAGGTCTATACGTTTGATAAAATGAAGGGGAACCATTGTTATATCCAAATTGATAACCAGCACTATCCGTACTTGCTGTATAACGCGTTAGGAATAAATAATCACCTAAACCATTAACGTTACCAACTTCTCCATAACCAGCTCTAACTTTTAGATCATCAAAGAAAGAATTTTCCATGAAATTTTCATTACTGATATTCCAAGCAGCAGCAAGCGATGGGAAATAACCCCAACGATCTTCTGGGTTAAGTTTCGAAGAAGCATCAGCTCTAAGTGTAGCTGTTAGTAAATAACGGCTGTCAAAATTATAGTTTAATCTTCCAAAATAAGATAATAATACATTTTTAGATTTGTCTACAAATTCATATTCTAATCCATCTTCTTCTTTTTCGCTATTATAACTAAAGTTATCATATTCAAAAGATTGGTAAGAGTGTCCAGCAACTGCTGTAACGTTATGTTTTTCCTTAAAAGTTTTAGTATAGGTAAGGTAGGCATCAAACAATTTGTTGGTTGCTTCTTGTGTGTAATTAGAGAAAGAACCATTCCATGTCGGGTCTGAAGTAGGAATAAACTGTGATGTGCTGTTTCTTCCGTGACTGTTAGATTTGTCTAAACCAACATTAACAGTAGCAGTAATGTCTTTAAAGAATGGTAGCGTATAGTCGGCTTTAAAATTCCCTAAAAAACGTCTAACCTCTGCTGTGTCGTCCACTAAGTTTAGGAGAGCAAGTGGGTTTGTTGTTGCTAAATTAGCTTGTTGCCCAGTACTTTGATCTATCCATGTAAAGTAACCAGCATATGGCGAATTTACATCGTAAGGAGATTGTGTAGGATCAAACGATGTTGCCGATCCTATGGCACCTCTGTTTGCAAATTGATTTTCGGTATAACTTCCTTTAGCATTTATTTGAATCTTTAAACTTTCGTCTAGAAATGTTGGAGAAAGACTTAAAGCGGCATTTATACGTTCAAAATTATCACCTAATAAAACACCATCATGATCAGAATACCCTAAAGATGCTCTTATTGGAACACCGAAGGCGTTACCTAATGCGCTAAATCCATAATCTTTACCAAAAGACGTTTGGTAGATTTCATCTTGCCAATCTGTGTTTGCATTTCCTAATAAAGCAACACTTGTAGCGTCTGCATTAGAATCTAATGGCACGACACTTCTAAATTCATCAGCAGATAAAACATCAACATAATCTACAGGATTATAAACTGTTGTTTTAGTACTTAAATTAAATTCAAAGTCTTTATTTTTTCCTTTTTTAGTAGTAACAATAATAACACCGTTAGCCCCTCGAGACCCGTAAATTGAAGTCGCCGAGGCATCTTTTAAAACAGTGATACTTTCTATGTCACTCGGATTTAGAAGGTTTAATGGGTTTCTTGTTCCTCCAACACCTCCGTTGTCAATAGGAAATCCATCAATAACATATAAAGGAGAACTATTTAAAGATAACGAACCAACTCCACGAATGGTAATGTTTTGTCCTTCTCCAGGAGCTCCTCCACCAGAACTTACATTAACACCAGCTATTTTACCAGATATAAGTTGTTGTGCGGATACTATTGGTCCATCATTAAAATCTTTTTCTGTTACTAAATCTACAGAACCCGTTAAATCTTCTTTTTTAACGCCTCCATATCCGATAACTACAATTTCATCTAAAAGTGAAGCGTCTTCAATTAAAACAACATTAATCGTTGACTGTCCAGTGTAGGTTATTTCTTGAGTCGTGTAGCCCACGTAAGAATAGACTAATACATCTCCACTATTTACAGCAAGCGAGTATTTACCATCAAAATCGGTAGAGGCACCTCTCCGCGTGTTTTTTACAATAACATTAACCGCAGGTATGGGTAAGGCTGTAGTTTGCTCAGTAACTATTCCTGTAACTTTGCTTTGGGCAAATATAACAGTTGGTATAAACAGTAAAGCTAGTAGAAGCCTTTTTAAAATTGTTTTCATACAATAGTATTAAATTAGTTTAAATTATAAATGTATATTTCTACTTCTCGAGGTTAAAGCTATGTAAATTTTACGTTAATTTTTCGGTGACGCTTGTATTACCCGCAACGAAAACGTTTTCGTGTTAACAAGTTTTTGTGTTTTTGAGAAAAAACCACTATTAATAATGAATAATCATCATTTTTTGGTGCTGTTTAGGTTAAAACCAATAAGTTTAACGTCTTATATTTGTCAAATCTTAAACACTCCGTTTACCTAAGTGTAACTTATGAAAAAGAAAATAACCCTTAAACAGATCGCTAGAGAGCTAGATGTTTCTATATCTACAGTCTCCAAAGCCTTAAGAAACAGTATCGAAATTAGTGAGGATACGCGTCAGAAGATTCAGGCATTTGCTAAATTTTATAACTACAGGCCTAATAATATCGCACTGAGTTTAAAAAACAGAAAGACGAAAACAATAGGTATAATCATTCCAGAAATAGTACATCATTTTTTTTCTAAGGTGATTAGTGGTATTGAAGCTGTGGCTAATAAGCGGGGTTATAATGTTATTGTAGGGTTGTCAAATGAGTCTTTTTCTAAAGAAGTCATTAATATGGAAATGTTGGCGAACGGAAGTATAGATGGATTTATTCTTTCAATAGCCAAAGAGACGTTGCAACAGCAAGATTATCATCATTTTATTGAAACTATTAATCAAGGGATGCCTATAGTTATGTTTGATAGGGTCGTTAATGAGATTAATTGTGATAAAGTAATTGTAGATGATGCTTTAGGCGCTAAAAAGGCAGTGAACAAACTAATTGATAATGGATGTAAGCGTATTGCAATTATTACTACCAAGGATTATGTTAGTGTTGGGAAATTAAGAACACAAGGCTATTTAGAAGCTTTAGAAGACCATAAAATAAACCCAAAAGCAGGCTTGATTTTAAAGGTTGATGATCAATTATTATCCGAAGATCATTTAGATTCTCTTGAAAAAGAAATAGAAGTTTTATTTCAAAAGAATAAAAAATTAGATGGGATTTTTGCAGTGAATGAACTGTATGCACTGACGGCAATGAAGGTCGCTAGAAAGCTTGGTTTAAAAATACCAGAAGATATTCAAATTATTGGATTTACAGACGGTGTTTTGTCTAAGCATGCAGTGCCAGCCTTAACTACCGTAAGTCAGCATAGTCAGAAAATAGGTGAAAAAGCTGCCGAATTATTGATAAATAATTTAGAAAGAGAAGACGAGGAAGATGTCTACGAAACCGTAGTTATTGAAACCGAATTAATTGAACGCGCGTCCACAAAATAAAAATTTAACATTGCTCATTTAAAATCTTTTATATCTTTACGGCAATCAAAACATATATTTTTACTTCTCAGGTAATATAGTTTTGATAAGTAAAAGCTTATCAAAATAGTAATAATTTAAACTTACTATTTATGAAAAAGCGTACCCTTGGCTTTTGGGAAATTTGGAACATGAGTTTCGGTTTCTTAGGAATTCAATTTGGTTTTGCATTGCAAGGAGGCTTTATGTCTCGAATATTTCAAACTTTAGGAGCAGGTAAGGATGATATTCCATTATTATGGATAGCAGCACCTTTAACTGGTTTGTTGGTTCAGCCAATAATTGGTTACATGAGTGATCGTACTTGGAGTGTCAAATGGGGAAGACGTAGACCGTTTTTCTTAATCGGCGCTATATTAAGTTCGTTAGCACTATTTTTTGTGCCTTTTTCGCCAACTCTATGGGTGGCAGCAGGATTTTTATGGATTCTAGATGCTTCTATTAATGTATCCATGGAGCCGTTTAGAGCCTTAGTGGCAGACAAATTGCCTGACTCGCAACGCTCTTATGGTTTTGTAGTTCAAACCTTAATTATTGGTATTGGTACTTGGGTGGCAAGTAATTTACCTTGGATGGTGTCTAAGTTTGGAGTCAGTGACTCTGCAGATTTAGGAGTTATACCAGATTCGGTTAAAATTGCTTTTGCAATTGGTGCTTTTGTGTTTTTACTAAGTATTATTTATACCGTATTTACTACATCAGAATATCCGCCAGAAGACATGGAAGAGTTTGAGCGGGAGAAAGCTAAGAAAAACAATTTCATTCCTGATATCTTAGACAATATTGGAAATATGCCTTTGACTATGAAAAAATTAGGTATCATCCAATTCTTTTCTTGGTTTGCCTTTTTTACAATGTGGAGTTTAGCCAATCCAGCACTAACAGAACATGTTTTTCATACACCAGCGCCTATAGAGGCCGCTTTTGATATGGCAAATACTGTGCAAAAAGCAGCTTTTGATACACAGAATACAGCATTTCAAAAATCATCAAATTTAGTTGGGTCAGCAATGGGTATTTATGGATTGTCGTCTATGGCTTTTGCATTATTACTAGTACTATATACAGCCAAAAGGCGTATAAATCGTAAGCTAGTACACATGGGGTCCTTAATTTTAGGAGGAGTAGGTTTTTTATTAATGAGTTATGCCTCGCCAGAACAACTTAAGTATTGTTTTGTACTTATTGGTTTTGCTTGGGGAAGTATTCTATCAATGCCTTACGCCATGTTGTCCAGTTCTGTAGACCCAAAAAAGATGGGTGTAATTATGGGGATTTTCAATATGTTTATTGTTATCCCACAAATTATAGCAGCACTTGGAGGTATTAATTATATCTCAGGATTATTAGGTGAAGAGGCTATAAATGCCATGACGGTTGCAGGAATAAGTCTAATAATTGCGGGACTTTGCAATCTATTAATTACAAACAAACACGCAATCTCATATCAAGCAGAAGACATTTAAAGATGAATAAAAAAGGATTTATATTCGATTTAGACGGTGTCATTGTAGACACTGCAAAATATCACTTTTTGGCTTGGCAAAACCTTGCTAAAAGTATAGATATTGATTTTACACACAAACAAAACGAACAACTTAAGGGAGTTAGCCGAGTAAAATCATTAGAAAAAATATTAGAATGGGGAAATAAAACCATTTCAGAAGAATTATTTGCATCATTAATGGGTAAAAAAAATGAAGAGTATTTAAGCTTCATTGAAAAAATGACCGATGAAGAAATTTTACCCGACGTACCAAAAATATTAAATTATTTAATCGAAAAACAACAGCCAATTTCTTTAGGGTCTGCAAGTAAAAATGCACGACCAATTTTAGAAAAAGTCAATTTACTTTCAAAGTTTGATGCTATTGTGGATGGTAACGATGTTAGCAAAGCAAAACCAGATCCAGAGGTGTTTTTAATTGCAGCAAAGCATTTAAACATGAAGCCTGAAGATTGTATCGTTTTTGAAGATTCTGTAGCTGGCGTGCAAGCAGCAAATACTGCAAACATGATTTCTATTGGTATTGGCGAAAAAGAGGTGCTACATGAAGCTGATTATATCTTTTCAGATTTTACTGAAATAGAAAATAGCTTTATAGAAGAATTAATAAATAGATAAAATAACGTCATTCCGAACATAGTGAAGGAATCTTATAAAAAGAGTATTTCTTCATTTTATGTGTCGCATTGATAAATAAATATATAAAATGAATCAAGATTATATACAACCAGACAATTGGTCCATAATTGAAGAAGGTTTTGATGCAGATCGCGTTAAGTCTTCAGAAAGTTTATTCAGCATCGGTAATGGTGCAATGGGTCAGCGTGCTAATTTTGAAGAACAATACACAGGTCCAACTTTTCAAGGAAGTTATATTGCAGGTGTTTACTATCCTGACAAAACCAGAGTAGGTTGGTGGAAAAATGGTTATCCAGAATATTTTGCTAAAGTATTAAATGCACCAAATTGGATAGGTATAAATGTAGAAATAAATGGTGAACAACTAGATTTAAATACGTGTGTTTCTGTTTCTAATTTTAGAAGAGAGCTTAACATGCAAGAAGGTTGGTTGTCTAGATCGTTTACTGCAACGCTTCAAAATAAACTAGAAATTGAAGTGAAAGCACTTCGTTTTTTAAGTTTGGATTTAGATGAAGTTGGTGCAATTAATTACCAAGTAACACCTTTAAATGGAGACGCAACTATCAAGTTTCAACCGTATTTAGATTCAGGAATTACTAATGAAGACACCAATTGGGACGACCAATTTTGGGATACTTTAAAATTGACTATAGAGAATAATGAAGCTTTTATTGAAGCAAAAACAATGAAAACAGGTTTTCATACGTGTACGTTTATGCAGGCTTCAGTATATGTCGATAACCAAAAACAAGAGCAAAACCCTGAAATTAACCAACAGGAAAATGCGATTACATTTACTTATAGCCTTTCGGTTGTAAAGGGACAAACAGCAAGTGTTGTTAAGTTTGGAGGTTATACTGTAGATCGTAATCACGATAAAGATCAATTAGTTTCAGCAGCAAAAAAAGCATTACATACAGCTTCAGAAAAAGGATTTACACAACTTTTAGAAGCGCAAAAGCAAGCTTGGGATGCGATTTGGAAAATGTCAGATATCACTATTGATGGAGATGTAAAAGCACAACAAGGGATTCGTTTTAATATTTTTCAATTAAATCAAACCTATTTAGGTAAAGATTCTAGTCTAAATATTGGTCCAAAAGGATTTACTGGCGAGAAATATGGAGGAAGCACCTATTGGGATACGGAAGCGTATTGTATCCCGTTTTACATGGCTACCAAAGATCAAAATGTGGCGCGTAACTTATTAAAATATAGATATAATCACTTAGAAAAAGCAATTGAAAATGCTGCGAAGTTAGGGTTTAAAAACGGAGCCGCATTATATCCAATGGTAACCATGAATGGTGAAGAGTGCCATAACGAATGGGAAATTACCTTTGAAGAAATCCATAGAAACGGAGCTATAGCGTTCGCTATTTTTAACTACTATCGTTATACAGGCGATTACAGTTATATTCCGGAAATGGGATTAGAAGTCCTTATCGGAATCGCAAGATTCTGGCAACAACGTGCTACGTTTTCAGAAGATAAAAATAAGTACGTTATTTTAGGTGTTACAGGTCCAAACGAATATGAAAATAACATCAACAATAATTTTTATACTAACTATTTAGCAAAGTGGTGTATTGCTTATGCGTTAGAAAATATCGAGAAAGTTAAAGAAGGACATCACGACGATTACTTGCGTATAACAGGCAAAACCAAAATCACGCACGAAGAGTTACGTGCTTGGCAAAAAGTTGCAGATAATATGTATTTCCCATATTCTGAAAAGCATCAAGTGTTTTTACAACAAGATGGCTTTTTAGATAAAGAATTAATTACTGTAGCGGATTTACCAAAAGTAGACCGACCAATAAATCAGAAGTGGAGTTGGGATCGTATTTTACGTTCGCCTTATATTAAACAGGCTGATGTATTACAAGGATTTTACTTTTTTGAAGATCAATTTTCTACTGAAGAATTAAAACGTCATTTTGATTTTTACGAGCCATTTACAGTGCATGAAAGCTCACTATCACCTTGTGTGCATAGTATTCAAGCAGCTAAGCTGGATCAGATGGATCAAGCATATACGTTCTATTTACGTACGTCTCGTTTGGATTTAGATGATTATAATAAAGAGGTAGAAGAAGGCTTGCATATTACTAGTATGGCTGGTACTTGGATGAGTATTGTGGAAGGTTACGGTGGTATGCGTATTAAAAATGATATGCTAAATTTTGAACCTCGTATTCCTAAACAATGGGATGCCTATTCGTTTAAAGTTAATTTTAGAGAGCAGATTTTAAAAGTAAATGTATCACAATCCGAAACGACTTTCGAGTTGGAAGGTAACTGCGATTTAGATATAATTGTGAATAATAACTCCTTAACTGTTTCGCCAAATAATTTGGTGAAAGCATAAGCATTACTATCTCCGAAGGATTTAATTTATTATAAAAAAATAATAGAATTATCTTTCGGAGAATCGCTTATAATATAATTGTCATTTGGAGATTAACGGAGCATTTAAAACATTTAAAGATGAAAAAAGCACTAGTACTATTAATATTTATCGGTTACTTTTCGTGTAAAACGAAACCTGATCAGACTAGTATTTCAAATTCTAATAAAGATATAGAAACGGCGCATAGTGTTGATGCTATTGAAGCTATAAAACTTGAAAAAGCAATTTTAGCTGGCGGTGCATTATATCGGGTCAATCCATTTCCTTCAAAATATATTACACCAAGACCAGTTGATATTTGGTTGCCAGAAAATTATACAACAGACAAAACGTATGCAGTTTTATACATGCATGATGGTCAAAATTTATTTGATGCGACAACCACTTGGAATAAGCAAGAATGGATGGTGGATGAAATAGCGACTAAGCTAATGTCAGCAAACGTGGTTAAAGATTTTATCGTCGTTGGTATTCATAACATCCCGGATATCCGTTGGCAAGATTTATTTCCTCAAAAAGCATTCGATTATTTATCAGATACAGATAAGGAAACCGTCTTATCAGAAGCTAAGAAAAACAACTTTAGCACCAATTTAAATGGAGACAATTACCTCAAGTTTTTAGTAGAAGAGGTTAAACCGTTTATAGATGCCACTTATTCCGTTAACACCGACAGTTCAAATACATTTGTGGCGGGGTCTAGTATGGGCGGATTAATGGCTATGTATGCTATTTCAGAATATCCAGACATTTTTGGTGGGGCAGCAGGTTTGTCAACACATTGGCCAGGAGGAGAGCCAAAAAAAGATAATCCCATAGCGAAAGCTATTTTTGATTACGCTAAAGCGAATGCTCCAAACCCTAAAAACCATAAGTTGTATTTTGATTTTGGAACCAAGACATTAGATCAGTTTTATCCACAATACGAAGCAACAGTAAACACTATTTATAAAGATAAAGGGTATAACGCTTCAAATTTTAAAAATCTAAAATTTGAAGGTACGGATCATAGCGAGTTGTCTTGGCAAAAACGTTTTGATATTCCGTTAACTTTTTTACTTGCAAAATAAATGGCATTTGGTGCTAAGTAAAGTGCCTTTTAAAATACAGAGATGAAAAAAATTAAATACATACTACTTCTATTTTTAATAACTACAGTTTCTATTGCTCAGAATAGTGATAGGCAATTTGTAGATGCCAATCTTCAATCTGGTAATACCTTTAAAGTGGAAGTTAATGATGGTGTTTATTTCATTAATTTTTATAATTCAGAAATTATTGAAACGACTTTCATTCCAAAGGGTGAAGATGTAAACAGTAAATCGCATGCAGTAATCATGCAGCCTAAAGCAACACATATAACTATTGATGAGGATGACTCTCAGGTTAGTTATAAATCGGAAGGTATTTCAATAACCATTCAAAAACAACCGTTTCAAATTTTATATTCTTATCATGATAAACCTATCATTTCAGAAAAAGCGGGTTACGTCAAAAATGACAGTTTAGAAACGATTCAGTTTAACTTAAAACCAGACGAAGTATTATACGGTGGAGGCGCAAGAGCATTAGGCATGAACCGCAGAGGTAACCGTTTAGAGTTATACAACAAAGCACATTATGGTTATGAAGACCGTAGTGAATTAATGAATTACACGATGCCAATTGTGGTGTCTTCAAACAAATATTTAATTCATTTTGATAATGCGCCCATTGGCTTTTTAGATTTAGATTCTAAAAAAGATAATACCCTGACTTACGAAACCATTTCAGGTAGAAAAACTTATCAAATAGTGGTTGGTGATTCTTGGTTGGATCTAACCAAAAACTACACGAAATTAACAGGAACACAACCGATGCCACCAAGATGGGCTTTGGGTAATTTTTCTAGTCGCTTTGGTTATCATTCGCAACAAGAAGTCGAAGCAACGGTTCAAAAATTTAGAGAGGAGGAGATTCCGTTAGACGCTATAATTATTGACATTTTTTGGTTCGGGAAAACCATTCAAGGGACCATGGGGAATTTAGCGTTTGATCGCGATTCTTTTCCTAATCCAAAACAAATGATAAAAGGGCTAAAAGACAATAATGTAAAAACTGTTTTGGTTACAGAGCCTTTTATATTAACCACATCAAAACGTTGGGAAGAAGCAGTCAAAGCAGATATTTTAGCAAAAGATACGCTTGGAAACCCGTTTACATTCGATTTTTATTTTGGTAACACAGGACTGATAGATATTTATAATCCAAAAGGAAAACAATGGTTTCAAAACATATATAAAGACTTATCGGATTTAGGTGTCTCTGGTGTTTGGGGAGACTTGGGAGAACCCGAAGTGCATCCTAAAGGATTACAACACGCCACAGGAACAGCAGACGAAATGCATAATATTTACGGTCATAATTGGGCGGAATTAGTGCAAGAAATGTACAGCAAAAATACGCCCAACACAAGACCTTTTATTTTAATGCGTGCCGGAAGTTCGGGATCGCAACGTTTTGGAATGATTCCTTGGTCTGGAGATGTTAATCGTACATGGGGAGGATTACAATCTCAGCCAGAAATTGCACTACAAATGGGACTGCAAGGGTTGGCGTATATGCACAGTGATTTAGGGGGTTTTGCTGGTAATAATTTAGATGACGAGTTGTATGCACGTTGGTTACAATATGGTGTTTTTCAACCTATTTATAGACCGCATGCGCAAGAAGATGTGCCAGCAGAACCTGTGTTTAGAAGCGATAAAGCCAAAGCATTGGCAAAAGAAGCAATCGAATTACGTTATAAATTACTACCATATAATTACAATTTGGTGTTTCAAAATAACCAAACCGGAGCACCTTTAATGCGTGCCTTGTTTTTTGAAGAGGAAGACAATACAAATTTGCAAACCAATGCATCCACTTATCTTTGGGGTAATGATTTTTTAGTTACGCCAATTGTAAATCCTAATCAAACGGAAGCTGAGGTTTACTTTCCGAAAAAAAGTAATTGGTTTAATTATTACACAGACCAAAAGGTAAACGGAGGACAAACACTTTCCGTGAAAACGGAAGAAAATAGCATTCCGACATACGTTCGTGGTGGTGCCTTTATTCCGACTGCAAAACCAATGCAAAGTACAGCGGAGTATGACGGAAACAGATTGGAGTTGCATTACTATTTTGATGCATCGGTTTCAAAAAGTAAGCGCACACTTTATAATGATGATGGAGTAACTAATGCTGCTTTTGAAAAAGGGAAATACGAGATTTTAGAGTTTGATTCTAAAACCACAAAAAAAGCACTAGAGTTTCAGTTTGATGCGGAGGTTGGTTCTAGTTATGCAACTTCGATAAAAATAATGACGGTTGTAATTCATAATTTTCCAAAGGATCCAAAGCATATAAAATTCAACAGAAAAAAAATAGACTTTAATTATAATCAAACTAGTAAGGTTTTAAGTTTTGATGTGCAATGGAATACGTCAGAAGGCAGCAAAACACAAATAAAATATTAAGTATAATATGAAAAAAGGGATACTTTTAATAGCAATTACAATGCTTGCTTTCAGTTGTAAAACTGAGACAAAAGAAGCACAAAACTTAGCCGATAATCAAAAACCAAAGACTATGGAAACACCTTTTGTTTGGGAAGCAGCAAACTTATATTTTCTGTTAACGGATCGTTTTAATAATGGCGATAAAACTAACGATATTAACTACGGTCGCACTAAAGAAACAGGTATTTTACGCGGTTTTGAGGGTGGCGATTTAAAAGGAATCACTCAAAAAATTGAAGCTGGTTATTTTACCAATTTGGGTGTTAATGCGATTTGGATGTCACCAATTGTGGAGCAAATTCATGGTGCAACCAATGAAGGGACCGGAAATACTTACGGATATCATGGCTATTGGACAAAAGATTGGACTAATATCGATGCCAATTTGGGAACCAAAGCAGATCTTAAAAATCTAGTGGATGCAGCACATAAAAAAGGCATTCGTGTTTTATTGGACGCGGTAATTAACCACACGGGACCTGTTACAGAAAAAGATCCTGTTTGGCCAAGCGATTGGGTGAGGATAGGGCCACAATGTGACTATAAAAATTACGATAATACAGTAACGTGTACGTTAGTTAAAAATCTTCCAGATATAAAAACAGAAAGCAATGAGGCTGTCGCTTTGCCACCTGAATTAGTCAAAAAGTGGAAAGCAGAAGGGCGTTATGAGCAAGAGGTCGCAGAGTTAGATGCGTTTTTTAAAGCAACGGGTTACCCTCGCGCACCTCGTTTTTATATCATGAAATGGTTAAGCGATTACATCACAGATTTTGGAATTGATGGTTACAGAGTCGATACCGTAAAACACACCGAAGCTTATGTTTGGCAAGAGTTTAAGTCGGTTTGTGATAACGCTTTCGCGGAATTTAAGCAGAACAACCCAGATAAGGTTTTAGATGATAATGACTTTTATATGGTTGGAGAGGTTTACAACTACGGAATTTCGGCAGGAACAGCTTTTGATTTTGGAGATAAAAAAGTCAACTATTTTGACAAAGCATTTAATAGCTTAATCAATTTTGAATTTAAATGGGATGCTGCTCAAAAATCTTACGAAACACAATTTAAGGGCTATGGTAGTATTTTAAATAGCAACTTAAAAGGTTACGGTATTTTAAATTACTTAACCTCTCATGACGATGGGCAACCTTTTGATGCTAATAGAGAAAAACCATTTGAAACTGCAACCCGTTTATTACTTGCGCCAGGAACGTCTCAAATTTATTATGGAGATGAGTCTGCAAGAGATTTAACCATCGAAGGGACAATTGGTGATGCGACATTAAGAAGTAATATGAATTGGAACGAATTATCTCAAAAACAAGACATAGTAATCCATTGGCAAAAGCTTGGGCAATTTAGACGTAATCATCCAGCAGTAGGAGCAGGACAACATAAAATGATAAGTGAATTGCCTTATGTGTTTAGCAGAAGTTATAGTAAAAACGATTTTAAAGATGATGTTATTATTGGTTTAGACTTGCCTGAAGGCGAACAAACTATTACGGTGTCTTCTGTGTTTAAAAACGGAACGACAGTTAAAGATTTTTATTCGGGAGAAACATTTACAGTGGCTAACGGAACAATTACAATAGCAACAGATACAAACATCATTTTGTTAGAAAAAGCAAATAATTAAACTAGCAAATAACCAATGTCACACTGAGCGCAGTCGAAGTGCTTGTAAATGATAAGCAAGATTTAAAATAAAAAAGAGAACATTCAAAAGAAGTAAACAAAACATTATTTCTATCACAAATAATCAATGTCACACTGAGCGCAGTCGAAGTGCTTATAAATGATAAGCAAGATTTAAAATAAAAAAGAGAACGTTCAAAAGAAGCAAATAAAACACCATTTTTATTACAAACAACTAATGTCACACTGAGCGCAGTCGAAGTGCTTATAAGTTATAAGTAAGATTTAAAATAAAAAAGAGAACATTCAAAAGAAGCAATCAAAACATCATTTCTATCACAAATAACCAATGTCACACTGAGCGCAGTCGAAGTGCTTATAAAAGGTAAGTAAGATTTAAAATAAAAAAGAGAATATTCAAAAGAAGCAAACAAAACATCATTTCTATCACAAACAACTAATGTTACACTGAGCGCAGTCGAAGTGCTCTTTAATAATCATACACAATGAAAAAAATAATAGTATCTCTAGCAATATTTACCATTTTTGCTTGTAAAGAAGAGCAAAAACAAGTCGAGACAAAAGTGGTTTCAGAAGAAAAAACAGCACTAAAACCTATAGCAGATTCAGATTTAGAAACAGCTGTTATTTACGAAGCTAATATTAGACAATATTCCCCAGAAGGGACTTTTGAACAATTCACAAAGGACATCCCGCAGTTAAAACAAATAGGTGTAAAAGTCATTTGGTTAATGCCTATTTTTCCTATTTCGGAAACAAAACGTAAAGCAACAGGAGGAGCAGATAGTAAGTTTGCATCTGAGTTTCCAGAAGCAGAGCAAGATAAATATTTAGGAAGTTATTATGCAGTATCGGATTTTACTAAAATCAATCCAGAGTTTGGAACAATGGACGATTTTAGAACATTATTAACAACTGCTCACGATAACGGAATTTATGTGATTTTAGATTGGGTACCAAATCATACTGGTTGGGATCATACTTGGTTAAAGACTAATCCGGAATATTATACACAAAATGATAAAGGAGAAGTAGTACATCCTTTGGATACGGATTGGACGGATGTTGCAGATTTAAATTACGACAATCAAGAGATGCGTAAGGCAATGATTAAAGATATGAGCTATTGGTTGACAGAAGAAGGTGTTGATGGTTTTAGATGTGATGTGGCAGGTTCTGTGCCAACCAATTTTTGGCAACAAGCTATTCCTGAATTACGCGCTAAAAAAGACATTTTTATGCTAGCTGAAGCTTGGAAGCCAGAATTATTAGAAGATGGTTTATTTGATATGGGGTACGCGTGGGACAGACATCATGCCATGAATGCTATGGCCAAAGGAGAAAAGGATGCTTCCGAATTTACTACTGCTTTGCAAACTGATTTTGAGCGTTATGCAAGTGATGATATCTTAATGAATTTTGTGACTAATCATGATGAAAACTCATGGAATGGAACAGTAAAAGAACGCATGGGAGACGCCTCAGAAATGATGACAGCCTTAAGTTTTTTAACACCTGGAATGCCATTAATTTATTCGGGACAAGAATATGATTTAGATCACAGGTTATTATTCTTTGAAAAAGATAGTTTCCCACACACTAAAGGAACTACTTGGAAATTATTAGAGAAATTAGCCATGCTTAAACAAAGTAATTCGGCTTTAAATGGCGGAAAAGCTTCCGCTAAATACAATACAATTGATAATGGTAAATCTGTCATTTCATTCTCAAGAACAAACGGAACTGATGAGGTGATTTTTATTGCCAACATTTCAGCAGAAAACCTAAAAACTAACTTACCACAAAAAGGGCAATATCTTGATTTTATGACCAATCAAACGGTCGTGTTAAAAGGAGATGCTATTCCATTGGCTGCTAATGAATACAAAGTCTTTGTAAAGCAGAATTAACAGAATTAGTAGTGTGTTAGAAAAGTTGGACGTCGTGCCAACTTTTCTGTTTTATAGACCTTAATTACTGGATTAAATAAAGGGCGTTTGTTTAAACTAGTTGAGAGTCAGTAGTGTTACCTGTTAAATTAGAATGGCATTATTTATATTAAAAAATATGCTAAACCCTTTTACAATAGTGTTTAAGAGTCTTTTTTTGACTATTTTTGCAGACTATGCAAGAATTAAAACTTTCAGATTGGTTACCTACCACAAACAAAGAGGTGAAAATACGCGGATGGGAAGCACTAGATGTTATCCTTTTTAGTGGAGATGCTTACGTGGACCATCCAACGTTTGGTCCAGCGGTAATTGGGCGTATGTTAGAAAGTTTTGGCTTGCGTGTAGCCATTGTTCCGCAACCAAATGTTAACGATAATCTTCAGGATTTTGTTAAAATGGGTAAGCCGAAACTATTTTTTGGTGTTACTGGTGGTTGTATGGATCCAATGATTAGTAATTATAATGCTAATAAAAAGAAACGTGATAAAGATGCGTACACGCCTAATGGCGATATTGGGTTTAGACCGGATTACGCAACATCAGTATATTCTAAGATTTTAAAAGATAAGTGGCCAGATACTCCAGTTTTAATTGGTGGTATTGAAGCGTCTTTACGTCGTGTAACACATTACGATTATTGGAGTGATCAATTAATGCCTTCTATTTTAGAAACGTCTAAAGCGGATATGTTAGTTTACGGAATGGGAGAACAACCGTTACGCGAAGTGGTCCGTTTACTTGAAAAAGGAGTGCCTTTTAATAGTATTAATACAGTACTTCAAACCGCTGTGCTATTGGATAAAGGCGAAAGTATTCCTAAAAATGCAAATTGGGAAGATGTCGAAATAGCGTCTCACGATGTCTGTTTAAGCGATAAGAAAAAATACGCGTCTAACTTTAAAGTTATTGAGCAAGAATCAAATAAATTGGCTGCTAGACGAATTTTTCAGAAAGTAGGCGAGAAAACCTTAATGATTAATCCACCGTATCCAACCATGACGGAAAAGGAGATTGATGCGTCTTTTGATTTACCATACACAAGATTACCACATCCAAAATATAATAAGCGTGGACCAATTCCGGCGTTTGAGATGATAAAGTTTTCGATCAACATTCACAGAGGGTGTTTTGGAGGGTGTAGCTTTTGTACGATATCTGCGCACCAAGGAAAATTTATTGCATCACGTAGTAAAGAGTCTATTTTAAAAGAAGTCGATACTGTTGCAAATATGCCTGATTTTAAAGGGTATTTAAGTGATATTGGAGGGCCAAGTGCTAATATGTATCAAATGAAAGGTAAAGTACAATCTATTTGCGACAAATGTGTGGCGCCTAGTTGTATTTCGCCAGTAATATGTAGTAATTTAGATACGTCACATAAACCGTTAACAGAATTATACCAAGCGGTTGACAAACATCCAAAAGTAAAAAAGTCATTTATTGGATCTGGAATTCGACATGATATGTTAGTGCCAGAATTTAATAAAAATGCAGATCCAAAAGAGTTGGACGCTTACACGGAAGAGGTGATGACTAAGCACGTTTCTGGTAGACTTAAAGTAGCACCAGAGCATACTAGTGATCCTGTATTAAAACTGATGCGTAAACCATCGTTTAAATACTTCCATAAGTTTAAAGAGCGTTTTGATAAGATTAATATTGCTAAAGGTTTAAAACTACAGTTGATTCCGTATTTTATATCTAATCACCCAGCGTGTGAGGTAGAGGATATGGCAAACTTAGCTGCCGAAACCAAAGATATGGGGTTTCAGTTAGAACAAGTGCAAGGCTTTACTCCGACACCAATGACTGTGGCTACCGTAATTTATTACAGTGGTTACCATCCATACACACTTAAAAAAGTAAATACGCCAATTACGCGTAAAGAGAAAGATGAGCAACACCGTTTTTTCTTCTGGTATAAAGAAGAAAATAAAGCGTGGATAAAAAAGACTTTAAACAAATTAGGGCGCGAAGACTTACTAAAAGTATTACTACCAGGAAAAGAAGAGAAATGGCGTAAAAACACACCTAAAGGAGATGCTAAAAACACCTTTAATGATGCGGTTCCTTTTAACCAACGTAAGAATAAAGCGCAGTTTAAGAGTAAAAAGAAACGTCGTTAAAAATTGACTAGTTTATAAATAAAAACCCACTTATATTAAGTGGGTTTTTTTGTTGAATATCTTAGTGGTTTTTCTGGGTGGGTTGGATATAGCTGGACGTGACACCCCTGCGGTCCCCTCAAGGGGACATCTTGCTGGCGGGATTCGTGTTAAGCTTTGTTATTTATTTTATGCTCACTAATTAAACTCGCTTAAAAAACTTTTGATGCGATGGTCGTCCCATTGCTGGGACTTTAGGGGGTGTCCTGAAAGAGCGTTCCTGACATAGCTGGATGTGACACCCCTGCGGTCCCCTCAAGGGGACATCTTGCCGGCGGGATTCGTGTTAAGCTTCGTTATACGTTTTGTGCCTACCAATTAAACTAGCTAAAAAAAACTGTTGATGTGATGGTCGTCCCATTGCTGGGACTTTAGGGGTGTCCTTAAAACACATGTCTAAATAATGTTATATCTTTAACTTATTAGACTATAGTGAAATACGTTCCGAAAGCAAGTCCGGAACGCATAATTCACTTTAACTATTCTACACAATGAGAAATAAGATTATCCCATACCGTTCAGACTTAAAATTGTTTGTAAGACAATTACGAAAAAACAGCACATTAACCGAAGTTTTACTTTGGCAAAATATAAAGAAACGCGCGTATGGTGTTCAGTTTCATAGACAGGTGCCTATGCTAAGTTATATACCAGATTTTTATTGTCACGAAATTGGTTTGGCTATCGAGATTGATGGTTCTAGTCATGATCATAAAGTGTTATATGATGCTAAAAGACAAGCTGAATTAGAGGCTTATGGTGTGACATTTTTAAGGTTTACTAATGAAGAAGTAAAAAAGAACATGTTTAGTGTGTTGTTGGTTATTGAGGAAAAGGTGAAGGAGTTACAGGGGTAGTAGAATTGGTGTGGACTAAAGCTGAGCGTGAACACCCCTGCGGTCCCCTCAAGGGGAGATCTTGCCGGAGGGTTTCATGTTAAGCTTCGTTATGCATTTTATGTCCACCAATTAAACTAGTTTAAAAAAATATGTGATGAGATGGTCGTCCCTTTGAGGGGACTTTAGGGGTGTCCTTTAAGAGTGGCCTGACATAGCTGAGTGTAACACCCCTGCGGTCCCCTCAAGGGGACATCTTGCCGGAGTGTTGCGTGTTAAACTTCGTTATACATTTTATGTTCACCAATTAAACTAGCTTAAAAAACTGTTGATGAGATGGTCGTCCCCTCGAGGGGACTTTAGGGGTGTCCTTTAAGAGTGGCCTGACATAGCTGAGTGTAACACTCCTGCGGTCCGCTCAAGGGGAGATCTTGCCGGAGTGTTACGTGTTAAACTTCGTTATACATTTTATGTCCACCAATTAAACTAGCTTAAAAAACTGTTGATGAGATGGTCGTCCCCTTGAGGGGACTTTAGGGGTGTCCTTTGAGAGTGGCCTGACATAGCTGAGTGTAACACCCCTGCGGTCCCCTCAAGGGGAGATCTTGCCGGAGGGATTCGTGTTAAACTTTGTTATTTATTTTATGCCCACTAATTAAATTAGCTTAAAAAACTGTTGATGAGATGGTCGTCCCCTTGAGGGGACTTTAGGGGTGTCCTTTAAGAGTATCCTAAAACACAACTAATAACGTGCCAATAATACGCGCACAAAACCTGTTGAGGTAATGGTCGTCCCCTCGGAGGACTTTAGCGGGGTTTATAAAATCATCCTTAAATAATTCATATCTTTAACCTATAAACGCTAAGCTTACATAATAACCTTTAGATTAATATACCATGAAAAAACAACTACAAATAATTAACGGTGTTGCATTTGTTTGTGTTATTGTAATGAACTATATGTCCAACACAGGTTTATTAAATAATACGACTATTGGAGAAGTATCCAAGCAATATAATACCTTGTTTACGCCAGCAGGTTATGCGTTTTCTATATGGGGAATTATCTATTTACAGGTTTTAGCTTTTGTTATTTACCAAGGACGTAGCCTTTTTGTAACTGTAAGAGATGATGCTTTTGTGATTAAAACAGGGTGGTGGTTTTTACTATCGTGTATGGCTAATATATTGTGGATTGTAACCTGGATTTATGGTTACACGCTATTGTCTTCTGTTTTTATTTTTATACTGCTATTCTCATTAATACAAATTGTGCTTAAAAACAGCATGGAATTGGTTGACGAACCTATTTCTGTGATTGTCTTTTTATGGTGGCCTTTTGTAATTTATAATGGTTGGGTTACGGTTGCAAGTATTGCAAATGTCTCTGCAGTTTTAGTAAAATACAATTGGGATGGTTTTGGACTGTCTCCAACCGTTTGGACCGTTTTACTTATTGTTATCGCCATGGTAATAAATTTAATTATTACCTGGACACGTAACATGCGCGAGTTTGCACTTGTTGGTGCATGGGCATTAATTGCTATTTATGTAGCTAATAGTGACGGTAATACTACTGTAGCGTATACCGCTGCAATTGCTGCTGCTATTTTGATAATTAGCAGTTTTGCACATGCTTTTATAAACCGAAAAACAAATCCTGCTATTAAATGTGTGGAGTATTTTAGGGGGAGGAAAAGTTAGGGTTTAATTATATCTTGTGGTTCATCAACTCAGTGATGGTTGTGGTGAATGGTTTAGCAGAAGCGTTACCTGAATTGTAATTTTCTAATTTTCTGAAATCCCATTTATTATTTCCAAATTCAGTTAAATCTACTTTTTCTAATTCTATAATTAAATAGTAATCTTGTGATGGATTAGCATATCCTTTTTTAATTAAATTGGCTTTTGAAAACACTTTTGGTCCTTTACTAACAATTTTCCATAAGTTACCTGATGATTTATCTTTATGAGTATGAAGAAGTAAATATTTAGCTGAAACAGTTTCTTTATCTAAAACTAACGAGCCATTACCAGAACCCATTCTGAAATTATATAACCCTTTTTTAGAAATCCAATTATATTGGTTTTGATTGTTATAAAAACCTACTAATACATTAGTGTCGTCAGGTATTAATTTTTGTCGTTTATCTGTGTCTAAATACTCTGGAATTGGTTCTGAAACCTCGTTAGGTTTATCATTTTTATAAATAGTGTAGCTTTTATGAGCAATATTTTCTCTTTGTGAAGCAGAATTTAAAAAGTGATTTAATACCTCTTTGATAAAGTTTTCTAAGTAAATAGTTTCGTTTTCATTTTCTGAAGGTTTTATAGGGAAAGCTCCTAATCCAGGCAGTACTTCATGAAAACCTCTAATGGGTTTATTTGTTTCTCCAGGATATAAAACATAAGCTCCACTTGTTCTTCTAATGGCATCCTTATAAGCATGCATTTTTAATAAATCTGCATTTTTATAGATTCCTTTTAAGTTCTCTTTTTTCTCATTATTTAAGCTTTCTTCATTTGTTTCTGTTCCTAATATTTGATTAATATTTGCAATCTTATATTTGGCATCAAAATGAATATGCACAATCTGGTCTTTGGCTTCAGCTTCAGTTTCTTTTAGTTTTGTTGGCCAAATAGATAATGTGTAATCTGGTCTTAGAGTTGTAGTCCAACTACCAGATATTGTAATATCATTACTTCCACCTTTAAAAGGTCTGTTATAGTTAAATCGGATATTTAAATATCTATTTCCTTTAGAGTAGGTGCCTTCAAGAGCTGTCATTTCTCCTTGTTTAAGCTGTAAGCTTAAATTATTTTTTGATGGAACAATTAACTTTTCTAATTCCTTTGGTTCAATATCAAAAACTTGTTTTAAAACTTCTAGTAATTTAAAAAACAACCAATATTCGTATAAAGTAGCAATGTCTTTTTTTCCACCACTATAGACTTCGTCGCCACCATTCCAAATAAGTTGAGCTGCCAAATCATATTTTAACCAAACTTTTAAAAGCTCACGATATCCTTCTTTCTTTTGTAACGTTGGACTGTTTAATTTTAAAGTAGTTGGCCTTGAAACAGATTTGAATAAATCATGTTGTAAATGTGTTTCTAATTTTTCGGAAACAGTATCAGCTTCTTCTTTTAGTCTTTTTCCTGCATTTGGATGATTAGAAATATCCATGCAAAACTTTAAAAAAGTTTCCAAAGCATGTTTAATAAATCTGTTTTCCGATGTATCAACACTTTCTAGTTTTCGATAGGATTCGATTTTTGTTGCAACCGATTGTATTCCTTTTTTATATAAAGGATGTGTGTCATTAAGCTTTAATCTGTTTTCAGAGTTTAAGAGTGATTTTAATTCGCTGTTTTTAAAGCGTTTTATTCTTCTAACATCTGTCAGTTCAGATTCTTCTGTCCAAGTTGTTGTTGGGCTTGTTACAATACGTTGAATAGCGTCTTCGAAGTCCTCTGAGTTTATTATAGAGCTAATAAAAGCAAAACGCTGATATAAGGTTTTGTTTTTGGTTTCTGGGTCTATTTCAAACGAATGACTAACGGGAGAGTTTGCTTGAATAATTAAATCAGTACATTTTGATGTAATATCATTTAACATGTATTGATAATCCTCTCGATAGCTTGTTTTTTTAGATTGAACCTCTAATTGTAAATCCCATTTTTGGTTAGGATTTTCAGTATTTAAAATTTGCAAGGTTAATGTACCAACAAAGATGTTTGGTGCAATTACACCAATATATTCTTTTCGTTTTCTGTTTTTTACAATATTACTTTGGTCGCTACAAAAAAGGCGATAATTTTTAGCTTGGGTTTCATTTTTATGAGAGAATTCAAAATCATAGAAACTACCTTCTTTTAATTGATAAGCAGGTTCGTTGGTATATAAGTTGGTTGTATCTACTTCTATATCGCCTTTTTTTTGAGCATCGATGCATAAGTGTAAACCATCTTCTATAAAAGATAAATCTATTTCTATGGATTGTTCTTTCTCCATGCGTTAAGCTTCTGCGTAACTTGCAAAACCATTGTCTACTGCGCCTTTATACATTCTAGTAATTTTCTCTAGAGATAAAGGATATAAAACACTTGTGTTTGTTTTATAATCGATAGCTTCTTTATTGTTTAAAAAGGCTTTTAAAACATCTGTTTTTTCAACAACACAAAACGAAGCTAGAGTTTCTAAAATAGGACAAAGTTTACGCCTAGAACCATGTAGTTTTGGTAAAAGCTTTTGCATAATGGCAATGTCTATTTTTGCTTCTTCAAGCATTGTATTATCCAATGTAGTTAATTGGTTGTATAATCTGTGTATTTCTGTTGCAGTACGATAGCCAAATTCGGCTCCCGTTTTTTTCAATTCTTCAAAAAACAGAACCAATTTTTCATTTAGTTTGTCTGTTTTTACTTTTGGGAATTCTTTATTAGAAGCAATCTCTATAAAGTTTTCTCCCATTCCAGCACCTTTACCGTTTAGGTTTGTAAAATCAATTTCGGTTGGAGCATCTAAAAACTTAGAGATGTCATCTTTGTTAACTCTAAATTCAATAACATTTGCTCTGTCTAATACTTTTGGACTAAACATATATGTAGTTTCATCTATGTTTACTGTCCCAACTATAAATAAGTTTTTTGGCCAATTTAAATGAGAAGACACAATGCCTTTATCTTCAACGTCGCTATGCAGCTTCAATTGGTCTTTAGATTCCATAATACTTAAAAAGTCTGCAAAGTATCGCTCTACATGGCTTAAGTTCATCTCATCTAAAATTAAAAAATAGGGCTTATTTTTATTGTTTGCTTTATTGGCTTCAATAAGTAGTTTTAATGCACCATTTTCAGGTAAAATGTATTCTTTGTTGTTTAATGCATTAACGTAGCCTAAAAGTGGCTCTCTATTTGTCCAATCTGCTCCGACAGGTACAATACAATATTGTTTGTCGTTCTCACAAATCCATTGTGCAAAAGCTTGTGCTAATTTTGTTTTACCAGAACCAGATAAACCACTAAGTAAAACGAATGGTTTTGTTGCTAATGAAGAAACGTATCTTGTTATTAACTGAGAATTATAGTTAAGACCTGAGATTTTACAGTTTTCTTCGAAAGAGGAAATATTAAAATCTACTTGTTTAATTTCTTTGATAGTAGATTTTTTTTCTATGCTGTCAGAGAATAAAAAATTATATTCGTTAATAAGGGTTTTTAAATCTTTGTGTAATACCTCATCTGATTGCAATGTAGCTATATCGTAAGTTTTATAAATATACGATGTGCCATATTTTATCGTGTTTATAGATAGTTCTTTTTGGAAGTATTGTTTTATTGTCTCTTTGGCATTTGTTTGAGACCAATTGTGACTTGGTGTATTTGTTTCACTTAAACCATATGCTAAAATGAGTTTTTTGTATTCTTTGTAATATAGGAAAACTGGGTATATTCCATCTTTTACTGTTTGCCCAAAACCTGTAAACGCTATCCAAGGAATAGATGAAGCACGACCAACACCAAAGGACATTTCAATTTTTAGACCTTCTAATGTGCCTTTATTATGTCTCTTGTATTGAGTTGCTGAATCTTTTGTTCCTTTTCCAGTTTCTTGATCATTTGCAACTTTTATAAATTCTATTAGGTTCAAAGTTGTTTCGTTTTTTTTAGATTCAATTTTAAATCCATTTTCGCGGAGAATTTTAAATGGTTGTTCTGTATTATTTCCAAAATCTGAAAGTTTAAGATCTTTACCGTTTTTTGATTTATTAGCTATTGACAATATTAATATTGGAGGATACTTTTTTCCTTCAAAAATTAGATCATAAGTAGAAGAATGTCTTCCTGACAGTAACTCAGAATTATTATCTATTTGCTTTATAGCTTGTATTAAATCTTCTCTAGTGAATTGTATTATCATAAAACTAAGTTTTTACAAAATCAACACCTACTCTTATAGGGTGATTAAAACTATGATTTGTTATTCTTTGCGCATAATTTTGTTTGAGAGTAAACACATATTCAATGTCTTTTTTGACTAATACTCTTCGTTTATCTCTAAACTCTATTCTTATTTTATTATTTACTAGTAAAGGGTTTTCTACAAAAAATTGTTTTGGTTTCACATACTCTTGGCCCCACAAAATACAAGTTGTAGAGTCTATATAAGAAATAAATCCTCCATCACCTTTTTTTATACCTTCTTCCACAGGAATAGAATTTCCTTTTACAAAATAGTAATTAAAGTCAATATTGCTTTCACCATTATGCAAAATACAATCACAAAGTGCTGTTATACATAAATAATAAGTATTATTCTCTCCTTTAAAGATATCTCCAAAATTCAATATTTTCTTTTCTTTTAGAGTGGTGCCATTATAAAATGCATTTAATACTGCTATCTCATTATCAGAAACTTTATAATTTTGCTTTGATATCTTATTTAGAAACTTTTCTTCAAGTATCTTTAAGTCTGAGTCTTCTAATTTTAATTTCGAATGTTCTAATAATATTGATTTTATAAAATTATTAAATTCTAAATCTAAGTTATGAACCTTTAGCTGTTTCCGGTGATACATTAAAGTATTAATACTAGTGTTTAATAAATTTTCATCAATAAAAGAAGCATTATTAGTAAAACTGTTTTGCATATCTAAACCTAATAATTGAGAAAGGTTATTTTCAGACTTTCTTACTTGGTCTACTAATCTGTTTAAAATCTTAATAGCACTATTTTCAGATTTAGGAATAATAGTTATAATGGTATTGTTAATGTTAAGACTGAAATTTGTTCTATTTATATGAGATAACTTAGGATTAGGCTCTAGTGATTTATGCAAATTAGAAAATGCGTAACGTACTTGAATAAGTGCTTCACCAAATGATGTAATTCCTGTACAATCTTTTATTAATTTTGGTAATCCAGCATCAATTAATCTAAAAGCATTAAAAAGGGTTCCATTAAACTTATCATCATTAAATGATATTTGGTTAAAAGAAGCTAAATTATCATCTCTATAAATATCTAACTCGTCAATTATATTTTGATAGTACCCTAAATTATATCCCGAAAAATAAGTAGATAAGTTATCAATAATTACATTCTTATTATGTTCAGAAGTGAAAATTGAGCAAAAATGAATATGCTTCTCTTTAACTATTTTTGATAATAGATTTAAAGAATGCTCCTCTCCATCATTACCATCAAGACGCCAATCGAGTAATACTAAATCTCTTCTTTTAAAAAAATACTTTAGTCGCTCTTCATTTTGAAGGTCGCTAGGAGAAAATTTATGTACAGCTAAAGAAATACCTTTTTCTTTAAATTTTTTAAGGAGATTAATAGATAAATCAACTTCTGGGTATGGATTTCTAGGTTTAACTTTATATGGCTCTAAAGCTTTTTCATCTATAAAAATTGCAGATTTGATTGAATCCAATATTATTTCTTTTGTTTTTTGATTTAAAGTCATATTATAACATTGGTTTTATAACGAAACAAGCGCCACTAAGCACATTATATTCTTTATCATTAGTAGCATATATATCTAAATTACTTTCATTTAGACTTTGTTTAGAAAGATATAAACCTATCCCTCTACCGTTTGGTCTGTTAGAATAAAATATATCGAATATTTTTTCTATTCGATGATTTTCAATTTTTAATCCAGAATTACAAATAATCATTTCGTTTGTTTCATTATTATAATCCAATAAAATTTCACGATGTTCTTTATTTCTCATCCAATAAATTGCATTGTTAATTATATTTATAAATACAGTATGGATAACTGGCTCTTTTATGGTTAAAGAGCACTTTTTGAAAGCTTCAGTAGAATGGAATTTTATATTGTAATCATCAATTCTTCTATCAAAAAACCTCATTAAATAATTAGTTATATCTAATCCAGAAACGTTTTTAGGTACAACTCCAGATATCCTGTATAGTGGAGATAGTAAATCATATTTGTCTTCTAATTGTTTGAAATTTTGTCTCAAAAAGTTAAATTGTTCTACATCTGTAAAAAGACTAACCCCACTTAATTTATCAATAGAACTATTTATTTTAGCATACAACTGATTAAACTCGTGGTCTATAATTTCAACAGCAACACCTAATTGTGCAGTTTCTCTAGTTTGTTCCCATTTATATTTGATGGTGTCATATTCGGCTTTATAAGCTCCTTGAACTAATTCTTCATCAATATCAAAACTTAATTTACTTAAGTGCTCAACTAACGGTGATAACTCTTTATTTATCTGATCTCTTAAAAATTCAAATTTTGAAGATAATTTTTCAGATTCAATTAGTACACTTTCTTTTGAATCTATTGAGTTGACAATCTTATCTTTTTCAAAATTTAATTCATCAATGACTCTTCTCGATCTGAAAGAAAAATCCTTCAACAAGCTATCGTATTTAGTTTTTAATTGGATTCTATTTTCGGTTATAATCTTTTCAAGTGTACCATTATATTTTTGATAATTCTTGGTAAATTCCACTTTCAATTCTTTGACTTCAAGTTTTTCTTGAACTTTGGTCATTAATTGGGTACTATCTTTCTTAATCGTTTTGTTGAAGCCTAATAATTTATCTTCATACTTATCTAAACGATCTAATTGTGTATCGGTTGGTTTATATCTTTTAGGTACTTTGGGTATTAAATTTTTAAATTCTATATCAAGAGTGTGCAGTCTATCAAGTAAACTTTCAATATCGGAGTACAATACATTAGATGCATTTGTTTTCTCTTCTAACTGTTCCAAAATAGATTGATATTCAATTTGATATTTTTCAAATTTATCAGGGTATTCTTTTAATGACTTAGTAAAAGCTTTTTTCTCTACAATAGCTCGTTTGTTATCTTTTTTTATTGCTTCACTTTCTTCTTTTATTTGAGCCATTTTATCCCTAAACAAGCTTTTGTTAGGCTTATCTGAAAAATACTCATTAGCCAAGTCTAAAAAAAAATGAATTAAATCACTTTCAAAAGCTCTGTAAGCTCCATTATTAATTAAGCCCTCTCTACTTGATTTATCTTTTAATCTATAATTTTCATCACGGGTTAAACCTAAATAGCCGAACATTCTTCTATATGAAAAGTAATATGACCCAGCTCTTCTTGAACGTCTCTCTTCAAATCTTAAAAAATCAGCGTTAGGTCTTCCATATGGTAGAACTCTAAAATCATCACGATAAATATATAGACCTCCATAGTTTTTTACTTTTTTCTTTATGTTGTTATATGATATGTCATCTTGTATAGATTCATTTTCTTTACCTTGATTATAACCTAACTTGATAATAACATTACCATAATCATTTCTTGAATCAATTTTCCTAGGGTTAAGAAATGTGTAATCTATTATTTCATCATATATTTTTAATTTCCCATTAAATTTTCCAGTTCCATCAAATATTCCTTCAATAATAATATCAGCTAAATCATAATCATCGGATGTGAAAAACTTTCCTTCTGAAGTTAAAAAATCATACTCCTGCTCAATTTCTTTATAAATTGGAATTGAGGTTTTTATTAAATTATTATCTTTTTTAAAATCATTTGTAAAACCAGATAAACTTGAAATCACAAATTGTCTATCTTCAAGATCATCTTCATCATTTTTAGTTAGATCCACTATTTGTTCTAAAGGCTCAAATACTATAAATTTTGTTCCGTGACTATTTTGAACATCTAATAAATCAGTAAGTAATTTTTCTGACAAAAAATTTGGGATTTCTGAATTATTAACTGAGTTTTCAATATCTCTTCTTAACCCTAGTTGTTTTTCTTCCCAAATATAATTGCCATCCGTGTCGTTCTCTTTATCAAAATTTTTAAGAAAAGATTCTTTTAATCTTTCAAATTTAAAAGGTAAATCAGTAATACTATCAATATCTTCTACAGGAATATCTACATCATCTAAGAAAAGGTTATAATTCTCTAATAATCTCCAGTCAAAAAATAAGGCTTGTAAAGGATGCCCCTGTTTTTTTGTAAACATTAGCATTGGGTTACCAAGAAAAGCAACAGATAATCTTCCTATTCCTTTTTCACCAGCTTTTATTCTTGGTTTTTGCCAAAGTGTTTCCTCACTTTCTTTTTCTTCTAATGTTGTTCTACTTTTTGAATCTGTACCAAGTACTAACCATTTTTCAAATATATCATTTCTAGACATTCCTTTACCATCATCTGTCATTACAAATAATGGTGAATTAACGTCTTTATAAGTGTCTAAATAAATTTCAGCAGTTAAATTATCTGCATAGGCGTCATACCCGTTTTTCCATAACTCAGTAATTGCAGTAGGTAAATCTGCTATTTGACCTTTACCAAGTAAATCTACTGCTCTTGCTTTGGTTCTAAATTGCATTCTTGTGATTTTGTATTATTGCTTTACCGATAGCGGTTGCATATTTTGGAGGAACAGCGTTACCAATCATTCTGGCAATACGTGCTACGCTAGTTCCTTTAAATTTGTAGGTTTTAGGGAAGGACTGTAGCACAGCACCTTCTCTGATAGAAATAGCTCTGTCTTCTTCTGGATGTCCAAAACGCCCATTAGAGAAACTAAAGAATTTTGTTGTTATTGTTGGTGATGGTTTATCCCACCACATTCTACCGTAAATATCTTTAAACCCATCAGTTTTCATATAATGACATGGCGGAGCTAATCGTTTATCATAAACATAAGCCATTCTAGTGCCTCCATCTTTAGGAGTTAAACTTAATCTTTCTAAATTTAGCTCATTTAAACCAGCAACAGTGTGCATAAATTCTGAATTGTCTTTATGTCCTGGTTTAACCTTAGGGAAACCATTCTTTTCTCCTAGCACATCCCTAACTGTTATTTTTTTTCCTTTTACAGCTATAGGTTCCAATTTAATTTGGTTAATTCTATTTGCTATTAATGTAAATCTTTTCCTGTGTTGCGGTACTCCGTAATTACTTACCTCATGCACTTTAAAATGAACTGTGTAATCTTTTTTTTCTAGCCAATTTATAAATTCATTAAGACCGCTTTCTTCTTTTTTGCGTAATACACCTGGCACATTTTCTACAATCACATAGCCCGGATTAAAGTAGGATACAAAACGATGAAATTCTATTAATAAATTTTTTGACTGTTTCGATTTTTCTTTTGTGGTATTAATAATACTCCAAAACTGGCACGGACTGCAGCCAATTAGCACTAGTTCATCATCGTTTATTTTTAATGATAATTTTTTTTCAAGATCCTTTTCTTTCAACTCAAAGACATCAGCATGTATGAATTCAGCATTTTTAATATTTGCTTCGTATGTTTCACTGCAAGTTTCATCAAAGTCAATTCCTGCTAGAATTTGTATCCCAGCTTTTTGTATTCCATAGCTCATGCCTCCACCAGAACAGAAAAAATCAACAGCTTTTAGATTTCCCATATATTAATATTAAGCTTTAATATTTTGTCTTCATTTATCCTCATTTCTATAACATATTGTATAAAACCTATCAATCAAGTATGTGTAATATCTAAGACAAATTACATTCAACAAAAAAAGACAATTTAGTAAAGATTACAATAATAATCAATTAAATTTAAGTGGTCTCAAGGCTTTGGTTAGGTTTTACTGCTCAAATCCTAATGCGCCTCCAGCCAATTCAATCCAATATCCATTTCCACATCCAAAGGAACTTCCATTACAAAAGCACCTTCCATTTCGGTTTTAATTAATGTTTTCATTTCCTCAAGTTCAGGTTTGTAAACATCAAAAACCAATTCATCATGCACTTGCAGTAGCATTTTAGTTTTATAATTACCAGCTTCTAGTTTATTATAAATATTAATCATGGCAATTTTAATAATATCTGCAGCACTACCTTGTATTGGTGCATTAACCGCGTTACGCTCTGCAGCGCCACGCACAATAGCATTGGCACTATTAATATCTTTAAGGTAACGTCTACGATCTAAAACGGTTTTTACATACCCATTATCACGCGCAAACTCGACTTGAGCGCTCATGTATTTTTTAAGCTTTGGGTAGGTTTCGTAATAGGTGTCAATAAGCTCTTTGGCTTCGCCACGCGATAAATCAGTCTGGTTGCTTAATCCAAAAGCAGAAACACCATATACAATCCCGAAGTTTACGGTTTTGGCATTACTACGTTGCTCACGGGTGACCTCTTCTAAAGGCACACCAAATACTTTTGCAGCGGTAGAAGCGTGAATATCTTCTCCGTTTTTAAAGGCTTCAATCATGGTTTCCTCTTCGCTTAAAGCCGCAATAATACGCAGTTCTATTTGGCTATAATCGGCAGCTAATAAAGTATATTCGTCATTACGTGGTATAAAGGCTTTACGCACTTGTCGTCCACGTTCTGTACGGATTGGTATGTTTTGTAAGTTAGGATTGTTACTACTTAAACGTCCTGTAGCCGCAACGGTTTGCATATAATCTGTGTGTACACGACCTGTAGAAGGTTCGACTTGTAACGGTAAGGCGTCCACGTACGTGCTTTTTAGTTTTGCTAACCCACGGTATTCTAAGATATCTCTAATAATTTCGTGCTCTTTTGCTAAAGCAGATAAGATATCTTCTCCTGTTTTATATTGACCCGTTTTGGTCTTTTTAGGTTTGTCTACTAGTTTTAGTTTTTCAAAAAGAATAATTCCTAATTGTTTTGGAGAGGCGATATTAAATTCTTCGCCAGCAACCTCGTAAATTTTAGCGACTAAAGTGTCGATGTCTTTGTTTAAATCTTGCGCTAACGTGTTTAAAAAAGGCACATCTAAATTAATACCTTCCAGTTCCATTGCTGCTAAAACGCGTACTAAAGGCACTTCAATATCTGTGAATAATTTTTTGGTATTGGCTTCGCCTAATTCTTTTTCAAAATGCTCTTTAAGTTGTAATGTAATATCGGCATCTTCTACTGCATATTCCGTTTGTTTGTCTAACGGAACATCGCGCATGGATAATTGATTTTTTCCTTTTTTACCAATTAACTCCACAATAGAAATTGGCGTGTAGTTTAAGTACGTTTCTGCCAATATATCCATATTGTGACGCATGTCTGGATTAATTAAATAATGCGCTAACATGGTGTCGAATAATGGGCCTTTTACTTGCAGATTATATTTGGCTAATACTTTAATGTCGTATTTTAAATTCTGGCCAATTTTCTGAATAGTTTCATCTTCAAAAAATGGTCGTAAGGCTTCGATTATGTCCTGTGCTTCGCTTTTGTCCTCCGGAAACGGTAGGTAAAAGCCTTTACCAATTTCCCATGAAAATGAAATCCCAACCAACTCTGCAATTAACGGGTTTAAACCTGTGGTTTCGGTATCAAAACACACGGATGTTTGGCTCATTAAATTTTTAATAAATAATGTGGTTGCCATCCCAGGCGCAACGCTTTGGTAAAAGTGACTGTTGGTTGCGGCTGTTTTGCGTGCAAATGTATTGTCTTCTAATGTCGCTGTCGCGGAACTTGGGTCGCCTCCAAACAAATTGAATTGACCTGCTCCGGCACTTTCTGCTTCTTTTGGTGTTACTTTTACTTCTTTTTTAACTGAAGCCTTGTCGTTGCTATGTGCTGTAGCCTCGGCACCAGATGTAAATGTTTTTGTAAAATTATCTATTAGTCTTCTAAATTCTAACTCCTGAAAAATCTCAGTCACTTTAGGAATGTCCGGCGTGTCTAACTCAAAATCCTTGGCGTTAAAAGTCACCGGAACATCTAGCATAATTGTTGCTAGTTTTTTAGATAATAAACCTAACTCTTTATTGGCTTCAATCTTCTCTTTCATTTTGCCTTTTAGCTCGTGTGTGTTGTCTAAAAGATTTTCCATACTTCCGTAGGCTGCCAAAAACTTCTTGGCTGTTTTTTCTCCAACACCTGGTAAACCCGGAATGTTATCACTGGCATCTCCCATCATCCCTAAAAAGTCAATAACTTGTAACGGATCCGTAACTTCAAACTTTTTCTGTACTTCTGGGATTCCCCAAGTTTCATAGCCTCCACCAAACATTGGGCGGTACATAAAAATGTTTTCGCTTACTAATTGCGCAAAATCCTTATCTGGCGTTACCATAAAGGTTTGGAAACCTTCTTTTTCGGCTTGTTTTGCCAAAGTACCAATAACATCATCGGCTTCAAAACCTGCTTTTACCATAATTGGGATGTGCATGGCTTTTAAAATCTCCTGTATAATTGGGACTGCAATTTTAATGGCTTCCGGTGTTTCGTCACGATTGGCTTTGTAGGCTTCGAATAGTTCTACACGGTCCGCACTTCCTCCTTTATCAAAACAAACGGCTAAATGATCTGGTCTTTCGCGTTTAATGACGTCTAAAAGTGAATTCATAAATCCCATAACCGCAGACGTATCGACGCCTTTAGAGTTGATTCTTGGGTTTTTTATAAAGGCATAGTAGCCACGAAAAATTAAGGCAAAAGCATCTACTAGAAATACACGTTTGTTATCTGACATAATTGGAATTTTGATAGAATACCAAAACTACAAAACTTAACGCAGGTTTGCTTTATAATTTATTAACATCTGACCATAAAAAAAAGGAACAAATAACATGATGCTTTTTGTTCCTTTTAAAAACGCGTCTGTTTTTTTAATATGTTACGCCTTGTTTATCTAAAACGGTTTTTGTACAGAAAGCATAAAAAAGTAAATATCCAAAACATAAAGCTGCAACAATATAAGACGGTTGTATGCCAAAAACATCAGCTAATTTACCTTGCAATGGCGGTATGATGGCACCACCTAAAATCATCATGATTAAAAAAGCAGACCCTTGAGAGGTGTATTTTCCTAAACCTGCAATACTTAAAGTAAATATACATGGCCACATGATAGAGCAGAACAATCCGCCAGATAAAAAGGCAAATAAAGCGACGTTACCAGTAGTTGATAAACCAATAATCATGGCTAATACCCCAAATAAACTGAATATTTTTAAGGTCTTTACAGCATTATCTTTAGCTAAAAAGAAACCTCCTATTTGCACCGCTATACAGATCGCAAAAAACAATATTTCGTTGGTCGAAAATATAGTTCCAGCAAGTCTGTTTGCAGAAAGTACTACCGCTAAAGCGACATAAGGCACAATAATAAGTAGCCATTTTTTTAATCCTTTACTTGGGTTAAAGACTGTAATGGCGCCTACCCAACGCCCAATCATTAATCCTCCCCAATATAATGAGATAAAAGGGGCTATTTGAGCATCATTTAATGTTGGTAATCCTAGTGTGTTTAAATTGGTGTCTCCAACTGCACGTTTTAAAAGTTCGCCTAAATTACTTCCAACCGTAACTTCTACACCTACGTAAGTAAAAATGGCCAACATCCCCAATACTAATTGTGGGTATTTCATGGCACCCCAACCTTCTGGTTTTTTTGATGCGCTAGAGTATGCGAATATTAGCGCGCCTACTACAGCAGCTAAAGCTATGATTAATAAGGTTAGTCTGGTATGTTCTAAGTTTTCTGTTGCGGTCTCTGTTCCTGTATAGGTGCTGAAAATATAGCCAAAACAGCCCATAATTATTATGGTTAATACAATTAATAAGTTTTTTGCTTTATTAGCCGGCTCAAAAGCAGTCTCTGATTTTAAAGCGGGTAATTTTTTTGAAAAATGAAATAGGGCAGCAGCTACTAAAAATAAAAGACCAACACCTAAATATAGCATTTGAACGGTGATTAATGTAATCTCGTTATCATTAATTTTTTGAGCTAATTCTTGAGTAGACCAATGTGTAGATCCAAAGATTATAAAACTAACAACTATGGGTCCAATTGTAGTTCCTAAGGAGTTTATTCCTCCTGCTAAATTTAGTCTGTGCGAGCCTGTTTTTGGATCACCTAAAGCTATTACAAAAGGGTTTGCTGCGGTTTGTTGTAACGAAAATCCTAAACCAACAATAAATAAAGCGACTAATATTAAATAAAACACACCAGTTTGACCTTGTTCTGCTCCAGAAGTCGATGGATACATGATAAAGGCACCAATAGCAGATAACAATAAGCCATAAATAATACCGTTTTTATACCCCCAATTATTAAGAATGTCTTTTCTTAAAGTATTGGATATAATAAATAACAACAAAGCACCAATATAATAGGCTCCAAAGAAAGCAAAGTCTACTAATTGAGATTGAAATTGATCAATATTAAAATACGTTTTACAAAACGGAATAAAGACACCGTTTGAAGCTGCTATAAATCCCCAGAAAAAGAAGACTGTTACTAAAGTGGTTAAAGCAGATTTGTTGTTTTGGTTATTCATTTAGGTAGTTTTATAGTGCTAAATATAGTTATAAATGTTTTCTGGAGAGCAAAAAGTAAAATCGTTTTATCGCAGAAACGCTGTAAATAGATTGTTTTAGAGGTTTAACGTTTAACAATATAATAAGATATATACATTTTGAAAGCGCTATTTTTGAACATCAAATTAGACTATGATTCGTTATCTTATTATTGCCATTGTATATATAGTGTTTACAGTTTACGGTTATCAAGCTATAAAAACTGTATTTAAATCTGCATGGGTACATTACTTGTTTTTTGGTATCGCTTTTTTAGTCGCAGCTAATGTTGTTTATCAATTTTCTTCACCTGGTGTAGGTCGTGTTATTTCAGGCGGGCGTGGTTATGCTATTGGATTTATGTTAGCCTATTTGTCTTTAAACTTGGTGATTGTTCCGCTTTTAATTGGAGAGGATCTTATTCGTGGTTTTATTGGGTTGTATGATCGGTTTTTTATTACAAGAGAATCATTTACCATACCCTCAAGACGTAAATTTATTAGTCAAGTCGCTTTGGGATTGGCAGCCATACCATTTTCTGGTTTGCTTTACGGAATGTATAAAGGACGTTACAACTATAAGGTTTTAAAATACACACTACATTTTGATGATTTGCCTGAGGCGTTTGATGGTTATCGTTTGACACATATCAGTGACATCCATGCGGGAAGTTTCGATAATAAAGAAAAAATAAATTATGCAGTCGATTTGGTTAATGAGCAAAAAGGAGATGTGATTTTGTTTACTGGTGATTTAGTTAATAATAAGGCGTCCGAGATGTATGATTGGAAAGACACCTTTTCTAAATTAGCTGCTAAAGATGGTGTGTTTTCTGTTTTAGGAAACCATGATTATGGCGATTATGTTGAGTGGGATTCCGCAGCAGCGAAAAAAGCTAATTTAGACGAGTTAAAATCCATTCAGAAAGATATGGGCTTTGATTTATTATTAAATGAAAGTCGATATATTGAAAAAGAAGGAGCGCGTTTGGCTTTGATTGGTGTGGAAAATTGGGGGAAAGGTGGTTTTAAAAAGTCTGGAGATTTAGATACTGCATCGTCCAATATTGGTGCTAACGATTTTAAAATACTAATGTCTCATGATCCATCGCATTGGGATGAAAAAGTAATAGCGCATGATTGCCATTACCACTTAACGCTAAGTGGACATACACACGGTATGCAGTTTGGGATAGAAATCCCAGGATGGATTAAATGGAGTCCAATTAAATGGCGTTATAAACATTGGGCAGGAATCTATAAAGAAAAGGGGCAATACATTAACGTTAACAGAGGGTTTGGTTATTTAGCCTACCCAGGGCGTGTAGGAATTTGGCCAGAAATAACCGTAATAGAACTTAAAAAAGGGAAGCAAATGGCTTAATTTAATCTAAATGTTATATTTTAGTAATTAAGTTTTAATTAAACTGATATCAAATGTCAAAATTTGGAGAATTAATAGATGTCGAAATACCTGTACTGTTTGATTTTTTTACAGAATGGAATGAGCCGTCTAAAGCCATGCATGCAGTGTTACGTGATGTAGCAGCAGCACTTGGTGACAAAGCAAAAGTAATTAAGATAGATGTTGAGAAAAATCAAGAGCTATCAGAGGCATTGCGTGTCAAAGGTTTACCAACCTTAATTATTTATAAAAATGGTGAAATGAAATGGCGTCAAAGCGGAGAGCAAGACGCTAATACCTTAATTGGAATCGTTCAGAAATTTGTTTAAAGTGATTTAAATAGATAGCCTTTTTTGCTGTAATACTCTAAAACTTTAGGTAAGGTATATTGCATGTTTCTTGATGCTTTTATGCTGTCATGAAACACGACAATACTTCCTGGCGAAGCATTGTTAATGACATTGTTTAAGCATTTTTCTTGTGAGACTTTAACTTCCCAGTCGTAAGACAATACACTCCACATAACAATTTTATAACCTTTGCTAAGTAATTGTTTAGCTTGGCTTCTTTTAATTTTTCCAAATGGAGGTCGGAATAGGCCATTAGTACTAGGAGCAATAACTTGCTGCGCTTTTAATGTGTTATTGATATACTGTTCCGTATTTGTTTGCCAACCTTTTAGATGGTTAAAAGTATGATTACCAATAACGTGTCCTGCTTTAGCAATTGCCTTAAAAATATCAGGGTATTTTGTTACATTTTCTCCAATACAGAAAAAGGTGGCTTTAGCATTATATTGTGCTAAGATATCTAAAGTCCATTGTGTGATTTCTGGAGTTGGTCCATCATCAAACGTTAGGTATAGTGTTTTATCCAAAGACGCCTTTTTCCAAATGTATTTTGGAAAAAGGCGTTGGATTAATTTTGGTGTTTTTGCAGGAAAAACAGGCATTTATTCGCTTTTTAAGACCGTGTCTAATTGTTGTAGTAAATCTTTGTCCGTGCGGATTGGATTCGTTTCAACCTCCGGTTCATTATCGTAGTATTGTTTAAATAGCTCTAGGTAGTTTGTGAAGATCTTAGATTCCTCTTGAGCAAATGATTTATCATATTGTACTAAAACGTCAACTAAGGCTTTATAGCGTTCAATATCTGTCAATATTTCTGTAAAGTTGTTATCTTGATTGTCTTTTGTTAACGTACTATAATATTTTAAACTCTCTTGATATTTAGAGGCAACATCTTTAAATAGTTGTCTTGCTTTATCTTGTTTATTAACCTCGTAGTAAGCACTAATATAAGGCTCTAATAAGGTGTAGAAGCCATACTTGTTTACAGGCATGTTTTTCATAGCTATATCTGCTATTTCTTCAGCTTTATCTAATTGCTCTTCATTGATTAGTTGTTCTATTAAGCGTGCTAAATTACCTCTGTAAGTAATAGAGTTGCGTCTGGTTTCTGTATCATGGTAAATTTTATCGCTACCACTGTTACCCCAATCCCAATTAACTACTTTATTATACATAAACTCCGTATCTAAGCGTCCCATGTCAAATGGATTTGCTCTGGCAACAGGGGTTTTTATAGGGACTAATGTGTAGACCATGGCGTCTAACTGTAAATAGTCTTTCATCCAAATGTAGTCTTCATCACTAAACGCACCACCAGTAAAGTGGATTGGACGCTCCCAATTGTTGCTAGCAACAATGTCTAACATTAGTAATCTGTTTTTGGTAATAGCATTACTAGAAATAGTAACATCTAAATAAGGTTCGATTAAGTCAGCATCTTTAGCTTTTACGAGACCATTAGCTAAGACCGATTGTTTGTCTACAGGAACTCTAATGTTTTCAACAGGGAAGTAATTAGAATTTAAGTATTGTTCAGGATAGTTGCTAGGGTCTTCTCCTTCTTGTTGCAACGCATACTTTAACTTCGTTTTAGGGTCTTCACTAGTTATAAAATTCATAAAAGTACCAATGTCTAAAGTGTCTTTAGATCTTAGGCGTTTGATAAGGTACTCTCTTGTGCCATGTTTGTATTTGTCATGGGTTAAAGTAGAGGGAATAGGATCACTTTTGTAAGCTTTACGCTTCATTTGGTCAATATACCAATCGGTTTGGAATAAACTTGTATTGACAACCCTAACATCTGTACGATAGTTTTCAATTTCTTGCGCGTACCATAAGGCAAAGGTGTCATTGTCTCCAATAGAGAATAGTATTCCGTTTTCACCACAAGAATCCAAATACTTTTTGGCCATAGCTAGAGCGGTGTATTTTTCCGATCTATCATGGTCATCCCAATTTTGTGAGGCCATTAGTGTAGGTACTAATAATAAGCATACTAGTGTGACAGCAGGAGCTAAAACACTATTTGCTACATATTTTTTAAGTAAATCGAAAATAGCATAAACCCCTAAACCAATCCATATTGCAAATACATAAAATGAGCCCACTACAGAGTAATCACGTTCTCTAGGTTCAAATGGTCTAACGTTGGTATACACTTGAATAGCTAATCCTGTAAATAGGAAAAAGACTAAGGTGACCCAAAATGTTTTTTTGTCTTTATTAAATAAGAAAAACAGACCAAAAAGTCCTAATATTAAAGGAAAGAAATAATACGTGTTACGACCTTTGTTTTGTGCAACGTCACTAGGTAAATTGTCTTGAGACTGACCTAAGTGCCATTCGTCAATAAATTTGATACCACTAATCCAGTTGCCATGTTGGTCATAACGTCCTTGTAAATCATCTTGGCGACCAGTAAAGTTCCACATAAAATAACGCCAGTACATGTAGCCTAGTTGGTATTCAAACAAATAAGAAATATTGCTCGCTAAAGATGGTTTTTCTATAGTGACGAATTGTCCGTATTGTTTTAAAAAATTATGATAATCTTCGTAATCCACAAAACCTTTAGCAACATCATTTTTAAAGTCAATTACAGACTGCACTAAAGTGTTTTCTCCTTGATATTCCGGTTTCAAGTTAAAGTCTAAAAAGCCAGTAAATAACATGTAGTTTTCGGCATTTTCACCACTCCACATTCTTGGTAAAAAGGCGGCTTGTTTATGGTTGTAATTTTGCTTAGCACGTTTGTAATTGTTAACAATAATGTATTTACCAGCAGCTTCGTCTTTTTCGTATTTAGGTTTGTCATCTACATAAGGTTCGTTTTCGTCTAAACCAGTATATTGATCGGTAAATAAAGGACCGTAAAATAAATGAGTTTCTGGATATTGCTCCAGGTTATAGTAGGCTAAAAGTTCTCGCGCGCTTGAAGGATTGTTTTCGTTAATAACAACATTCGCATTAGCTCTAATAGGAAGCATTAACCAAGTTGAAGAACCTATCAATACAAATAAGAGGCAAAGTATACCAGTGTTATAGTTATATAGTTTTTTTGTGTTAGTGTATTTTAATCCGTAATAGAAGGCTGCGATCAATAATATACCAGCAATAATGGACCCTGAATTAAAAGGTAGTCCTATTTGGTTTACAAAAAACAATTCTAAAATACTAAAATAGCGTAAAACGTTAGGAAACATTAATTTGAAAACAAACAGTAATACAGCAACTGAGGCTACATTGGCAATAATGAAGTTTTTTACTGTTATTGTCTCGTAGTTTTTAAAATAGTAGATTAATCCAATAGCAGGAATGGTTAAAAGTCCCATAAAGTGAATCCCAAAAGATAAACCAACAACAAACGCAATAAGTATTAACCAACGGTTACCTTTAGGTTTATGCATATCTGCTTCCCAACGTAAACCTAAGTAAAACATAACAGTCATAATTAAGGTTGCCATAGCGTAAACTTCCGTTTCTACAGCATTAAACCAAAACGAATCTGTGAAGGCAAATGCTAAACTTCCGACAAAAGCACTTCCTAAAATTGCTATTTTTGGACCGTTTTCAAGATTTTCTGGCTGACCAACTATTTTTTTTAGTAATAAAACAATGGTCCAAAACATAAATAAAATAGCGAAAGCACTAGAGACTGCACTCATCATATTCATTAAAAAACCGACTTGAGAAGGTGCTAAAGCAAATACGGAAAATACTGCTCCAAGCATTTGGAATAGGGGTGCTCCAGGTGGATGACCTACTTGTAGTTTGGAGGAAGTTAATATATATTCACCAGAATCCCAATAGCTTACTGTAGGCTCTACGGTAAGAGTATAAATGATAAGTGCAATTAAAAAAGCGAACCAGCTAAGAATTAAGTTCCATTTTCTAAAGTTAAATGACGTCATAAAATATCGGTTTGTTATGTCATGCGAATTTAGTAATTATTATGGAACAGGCGTGGTTTTTAAGTTAACGTTAAGTTCTTTTTGATATTTTTTTTAAAAAAAGTTTGTGAGAGTTAATATTTATCTTAAATTTGCACTCGCATTACGAGATTGGCCTATGGTGTAACTGGTAACACGTCAGTTTTTGGTACTGAAGAGTCTAGGTTCGAGACCTAGTGGGCCAACAAAAAAAAGCTTCCTTATTATAAGGGAGCTTTTTTATTTTAAACGATTTTTAAATCTTATATTTTAAAGGTTATTACTGGTCTTTTGGCATGGCTTACTAAGTCTTCGCTTATACTTCCATTAAAAAAGTGAGCAATACCTTGTCGTCCATGGGTGCTTATTCCAATTAAATCAGCATTTGCTATTCTAGAAAAGTTAAGAATCCCTTTTTCTATTGTTTCATCATTATAGATGTTTATCGTGTAGTTGTCAAAGGGGTTATTTCCAATAAACTCTGACATCCTAACCTTTGCAGCGGCAGTTGTAGTAAAATTGCTAGGCGTATTGACATTAAGTAGATGTATTTTAGCGTCAAGTATTTTGGCTAATTTGACTGCTTGTACATAGGTTTCTTTATTGTCGTTTTTAAAGTCGGAAGCAAATACAAATTCTTTGATATCAAAATGGTGGTGTTCGTTTTTGATAACTAGTACGGGTATTTTTGATGTGCGGATTACTTTTTCGGTATTAGATCCGATAAATAATTCTTTGACAACTTCGTCGCCATGCGACCCCATTACAATTAAATCGACCTCATGCGTATTGCAGGTGTCAACTATACCTGTCGCGATTTCGTTAAAGTCTACCGTTTCATGAACGGTTAATCCGTTTAGGTAATCTTGGGCTAATAATGTTTCAAATTTTTTGTGTGCCAATTTCATAAAGAAAACCGCTTCAGGTAGTTCTGTTGGTGGAGAGTTTCCAGCAAGATTATAAAATGGTAGCTCTAACATGTGAAGCAGGATTATTTCGAAATCATGTTTCCTTGCTAATTGGGCAGCAACTTTTACGGCATTTTCGGCTTCTGGAGAAAAGTCTGTTGGAACGAGTATTTTTTTCATATTATCATTTTAGTTGGTTAATAAAGAACTCCTTATAAAGTTAGTAATAAAAAATGAATTTTAAAAAGTTATGAAAATCAATAAAAATATGTATATTTGCAGCGTTGTAAGAGGAAAACAGGAATTGAGGGGACTAAAGTCCCCTCTTTTTATACTTAAAAATGTTTATAAATACAGTAAAAAGTTTATTAGAAGAAGCCCTAACAGAGCGCCAAGATCTATTTTTAATAGATTTTAGCATGACTGGAGATAATGCTATCAATATAATTATTGATGGAGACGATGGGGTTAAAGTTGAGGATTGCATTTTTATTAGCCGTGCAATAGAGCATAATATAGATAGAGAAGAACATGATTTTGCTCTAGAAGTTATGTCTGCAGGGGCTGCTGCTCCACTAACCTTGCCTAGGCAATATCCTAGACATGTTGGTAGAACATTAGAAGTGACGACTGCAACGCAAAAGATGGAAGGGACCTTAACAGAGGTGAATGACGATGTTTTTACTTTAGAGTGGAAAGCAAGAGAGCCAAAGCCTGTTGGAAAAGGTAAAGTTACCGTTAATAAGAAAGAAAATATTGCCTACAAAGATGTTGTAGAAGCAAAAGTTATAATAAAATTTTAATTCAAGTAGAGTTATGGAGAATATAGCGTTAATTGAATCTTTTTCAGAGTTCAAGGACGACAAGTTTATTGATCGTGTCACCTTAATGGCTATTTTGGAAGATGTGTTTAGAAATGCATTGAAGAAAAAATTTGGAGATGATGATAATTTTGATATTATTATAAACCCAGATAAGGGGGATTTAGAGATTTGGAGAAATCGTGTTGTAGTTGCGGATGGAGAGGTTGAAGAGCCAAATCAAGAGATATCGTTAAGTGCGGCAAGAAAGATTGAGCCAGATTTTGAAGTAGGAGAGGATGTGTCACAGGAAGTTAAGTTATTTGATTTAGGTCGTCGTGCTATTTTAGCGTTACGTCAAAATTTAATCTCTAAAATTCACGAACACGATAATTCTAATATATTCAAGCAGTTTCAAGAGCTTGTTGGAGATTTATATACGGCAGAAGTGCATCATATACGTCACAGAGCAGTGATCTTGTTAGATGATGAAGGGAATGAGATTATTCTTCCAAAGGATAAACAAATTCCATCTGACTTTTTTAGAAAAGGAGATAACGTTAAAGGTGTTATTGATAGTGTTGAGCTTAAAGGTAATAAGCCGACTATTATAATGTCTCGTACGTCGCCTAAGTTTTTAGAAAAACTATTTGAATCTGAAATTCCAGAAGTGTTTGATGGTTTAATTACTATTAAAAATATTGTGCGTATTCCAGGTGAAAAAGCAAAAGTAGCTGTAGATTCGTACGATGATAGAATTGATCCTGTTGGAGCTTGTGTTGGTATGAAAGGATCTCGTATCCACGGTATCGTAAGAGAATTAGGTAATGAAAACATTGATGTTATTAATTACACGACTAACTTACAATTATATATTACAAGAGCATTAAGCCCGGCAAGAGTGACTTCAATCAAGATAGATGAGGAAAACAAACGTGCAGAAGCGATCTTAAAACCTGAAGAGGTAAGTAAGGCGATTGGTAGAGGTGGTCACAATATTAGATTAGCTGGTCAATTAACAGGTTACGAAATTGATGTGTTAAGAGAAGGAGCTGAAGAAGATGTTGAATTAAGAGAATTCTCTGATGAAATCGAAGATTGGGTTATCAAAGAATTTAGTAAAGCAGGTCTAGATACAGCAAAGAGTATTTTAGAGCAAGATGTGGCAGATCTAGTCAAAAGAACAGACTTAGAAGAAGAAACTATTTTAGATGTTATTAGAATTCTTAAGGAAGAATTCGAAGATTAGCATATATTTGAGAAAAAAAGAAATTAGGTTAAAGGCAATTTATGGCTGAAACAATAAGATTAAATAAGGTATTACGTGAGCTTAACATCTCTCTTGATCGCGCTGTAGAATTTTTAGATTCTAAGGGTGTAGAGGTTGAGAAGCGCCCGACTACCAAAATTTCAGAAGAAACTTACAGTATTCTTTCAAATGAATTTCAAACTGATGCTAACAAGAAAATGGCATCACAAGAAGTTAATGAAGCAAAGAATAAGGAGAAAGAAGTATTGCGTGTTAAACGCGAAAAGGAACTAGAGATTAAGCAAAAAGCTGAAGAGGCTGCGAAAGCAGCAAAAGCAGCACAGCTTAAAAAAGATGAAGAGGTTATTAAAGCTTCTAAAGCGCTTTCTGGTCCTAAAACTGTCGGTAAGATAGATTTAGGTACGGGTAAAAAAGTGGCTAAGAAGGTCGAGGAAACTGCGGAGTCTAAGAAAGATGTTGTTAAAGCAGAAAAAGTATCTGTAGAAAAAGAAACACCTAAAGTTGAAGTCAAAGTAGAAGCGAAAGCTAAAACTGAAGAGAAGGCTAAAGTAGGTGCTAAAACTACTGATGCTCCGAAAGCAAAAACCGAAACTAAAGTAGAGGCTAAGACGGAAACTAAAGCTGCACCTGCAAAGGAAGTGGCTAAAGAAGAAACTGCCCCTCAAGAACCGGTTGAAGAAACGCTTAAAACAAAATATACAAAACTTTCTGGTCCGAAAATAGCTGGTGAAAAAATTGATTTATCTCAGTTTAATAAGCCTAAGAAAAAGAAAGAAGATCCTAAAAAGGATGATAACGCTAACAAAAGAAAGCGTCGTCGTATTTCTAAGCCTGGAGATAATAACAACAGGTCTAGTTCTGGTCCTTCAAGAGGTAATGATAGGTTTAAAGGAAAAAGACCAGGTGGGCGTAAAGCAACACCAGTTGTTAAGACGGAACCTACTGAAGAGGAAGTACAAAGACAAGTACGTGAAACCTTAGAGAAACTGCAAGGTAAATCTTCAAAAGGGAAAGGTGCAAAATATAGAAGAGAGAAAAGAGATCAACATAGAGAGCAAACAGAAATTGATCAACAAATTGAAGCGGCAGAAAGTAAGATTCTAAAGGTTACTGAGTTTGTTACGGCAAATGAAATAGCAACGATGATGGATGTTCCAGTAACACAAATTATCTCAGCTTGTATGTCTTTAGGTATGATGGTGACAATGAATCAGCGTTTGGATGCTGAAACTATTGCTATTGTTGCAGAAGAATTTGGATATAAAACAGAATTTGTAACGGCAGATATCGAAGTGTCTATTGAAGACGTTGTTGATAAACCAGAAGATTTAAAACCTCGTGCTCCAATTGTTACAGTAATGGGACACGTTGATCATGGTAAAACATCTTTATTAGATTACATACGAAAGGAAAATGTTATTGCAGGAGAATCTGGAGGTATCACACAGCATATTGGTGCCTATGGGGTGGAACTTGATAATGGACAAAAAATAGCATTCTTAGATACGCCGGGTCACGAAGCCTTTACAGCGATGCGTGCACGTGGTGCTCAAGTAACAGATATAGCGATTATTGTTGCTGCAGCGGATGACGATATTATGCCTCAGACTAAAGAAGCAATATCTCATGCACAAGCGGCGGGTGTACCAATCGTGTTTGCAATAAACAAGATTGATAAGCCACACGCTAACCCAGAAAAGATTAAAGAAGGTTTAGCACAAATGAATTTACTAGTAGAAGATTGGGGTGGAAAAATCCAGTCTCATGATATTTCTGCAAAAGTAGGGACAGGTGTTAAAGAATTATTAGAAAAAGTATTGCTTGAAGCAGAATTACTAGAGCTTAAGGCTAATCCTAATAAACCAGCAGTAGGAACAGTAGTAGAAGCCTTTTTAGATAAAGGTAGAGGTTACGTATCTACGGTATTAGTACAAGCGGGTACATTACGTGTTGGAGATTATGTTCTTGCAGGTAAGAATAGTGGAAAAGTAAAAGCAATGCAGGATGAGCGTGGTCATGATGTCGAGGAAGCTGGACCATCAACGCCAGTATCTGTATTAGGTTTAGACGGAGCACCTCAAGCAGGTGATAAGTTTAATGTCTTTGCTGATGAGCGTGAAGCTAAGCAAATTGCTACTAAACGTACACAATTACAACGCGAACAAGACGTAAGAACAACTAAAACATTAACGTTGGCTGAAATTGGTCGTCGTATTGCTTTAGGAACGTTTAAAGAGCTAAATATTATCCTTAAAGGAGATGTGGATGGTTCTGTTGAAGCATTAACAGATTCTTTCCAAAAGTTATCTACTGAAGAAATTCAGGTTAACATCCTTCATAAAGGTGTAGGTGCCATTACAGAAAGTGATGTATTGTTAGCAACAGCTTCAGATGCAATAATCATTGGATTTAATGTGCGTCCTGTTGGAAATGCACGTACAATAGCAGATAGAGAAGAAGTTGATATTAGAACATATTCTATTATTTATGATGCTATTAATGATCTTAAAGATGCTATGGAAGGTATGTTATCTCCAGAGTTGAAAGAAGAGATTACAGGTACAGCAGAAATTAGAGAAATGTTTAAAGTATCTAAAGTAGGTACTATTGCAGGGTGTATGGTTATGAATGGTAAGATCTTCAGAAACTCGCAAATACGTCTTATTAGAGAAGGTGTTGTAGCTTATACAGGAGTCTTGGAATCGTTAAAACGATTTAAAGATGATGTTAGAGAAGTATCAAAAGGTTACGATTGTGGTATGCAAATTAAGAACTACAACGACATTAATGTCGGTGATGTTATTGAAGCTTTCCATGAGGTGGAGGTTAAGAAAAAACTGAAGTAAACCTTAAGTTATTATATAAAAAAAAGCGATTCATTTGAATCGCTTTTTTTATGTTTATTTGTTAGCGTAAGGCTCTAGTTTTTTTCTTTTAATGGTTTAAAAATAAAAGCATCTCTAAATTTTTTCTGAACCTCTACTAGGGCACGATCAGCTTCTAATCGAGATCTGAAACTGCCAACCCAAACCTTGTAGTCTGGAGCTTCAAAAACTAACTGAGAACTGTATTTGCCTACAGAACCATTAAAGTTAGATTTGGTGCTTTCCGCCCTACCTAAATTACCTGAATAGATTTGTATTTTATATCTATCACTGTTTTTTTCGTTGCTATTTATTTCTTTTTTCACCTTTAATAAATTGGCAATTGTAGGGTCTTCATTTAGTATTACTGTTCCCTGTTGCGAGTAGCCTACAGCCGAAAAACCAATTGTAATTAAGGCAGTTAGATAAAAGGTTTTTATTTGTATTTTCTTCATTTATAAACGGATTTATTGCAAATGTATAAGTATTAAACTAAAAAGGCACCTGTTTTATTATTTAGAATATCTCTAAATTAGCAATTAAGACTTCTTTAAGATTTCTAAAATCGACTTTAAGTATTACTTTTGTGAAAGGTATTTTTCAACTGTATTTTGTAAACATAGATGAAAAAACCATGCCAAAGTTTAGAAGTAAATTCAATGTATAATATGAAACAGGTGATTCACCGTAAGTTAAGTCGTAACAATCTTCGTTTAAGCTTAATTTTTTTACTAACATTTTCAACCTCACTTTTCGCTCAAGAAGGCGATGCAGTAGCAGGTAAGTCTTTATTTAATGCTAATTGTATAGCATGCCATAAGTTAGATAAAAAAATGACAGGTCCTGCTTTACGTAAAGTAGAGTCTCGATTAGCAGAAGCAGAAGGTTTAGATAGAGAGTGGTTGTATAACTGGATAAAGAACAGTTCAGGGGTAATTAAATCTGGGGATGCTTATGCGAATAAGATTTATTCTGAGTTTAATGGTGCAGCCATGAGTGCTTTTCCTACGTTAACAAATGCCGATATAGATAATATTTTAGCATATACTGCTACGGAGCCAACAGTGGTGACTCCTCCATCGGGAGATCCAACGGTTCAAAAAGGGGGTGGTTCATCTTCTTCTGAGGGTGGTATTTCTAATAAAATAATTTTAGGAGCTTTAGGTGTGTTGTTTGCATTATTGGCAGGGGCTTTATTTTTAGTAAACAAAACCTTACGTCGTTTTGCTGATGCAAAAGGGGTTTCTTTATCGGAAACTTCAAAACGTACACCAATTTGGAAAGCGTTTGTTCAAAATCAATTTTTAGTATTTATAACAGCTATTGGTTTGTTATTAGCTAGTGCGTATTTTGTTTACGGTTTCTTAATGCAAGTTGGGGTTAATCAAGGTTATCAGCCAATTCAACCAATACATTATTCTCATAGAATTCACGCAGGTGATAATGGAATTGATTGTAAGTATTGTCACTCTTCAGCTAGAGTAAGTAAGCATTCAGGAATTCCTTCTTTAAATGTTTGTATGAATTGTCATAAATCTATTTACGAAGTAGCTCCAGAAACATTAGCTGAAGGTTTAGCTGAATATGGTAAGAACTATAATGACGAAATCAAGAAGCTATATAGTGCTGTAGGTTGGGATGATGCAGAACAGAAATATACAGGAGAGACGCATCCCGTAAAGTGGATTCAGATTCATAAATTACCTGACTTTGCATATTTTAATCACTCACAACACGTTGTTGTTGGAGGTGTAGAATGTCAAACATGTCACGGACCTATTGAAGAGATGGAAATAGTATCTCAGCATGCACCATTAACAATGGGTTGGTGTATTAATTGTCACAGAGAAACTGACGTTAAGGTAAAAGATAACGCGTATTATACTAAAATCCATGAGCAATTGTCTAAGAAGTATGGCGTAGAAAACCTTACTGCTGCGCAAATGGGAGGATTAGAATGTGGTAAATGTCATTACTAGATAGCTAAGGTTATCAAAGTAGACAGTGAAGTTTAAAATAAATAATAAAGAAATAAATTCAATTATATAATATGTCATCAAACAAGAAATACTGGAAAAGTGTTGAGGAGCTAAAAGATAGTTCTATTGTTGAGACGCTAAAACAAAACGAATTTGTTCAAGAGATTCCTACTGATGAGTTCTTAGGTGATAAGGATACATTAGAGGCGTCTTCTACAACACGTCGTGATTTCTTAAAGTATGTTGGTTTTAGTACTGCTGCTGCATCATTGGCAGCGTGTGAAGGACCAGTAGTTAAGTCGATTCCTTACGTAGTACAGCCAGATAGAATTGTTCCTGGTGTTGCTAATTATTATGCAACAACTATAGCTAACGGTTTTGATTTTGCAAGTGTTTTAGTAAAGACTCGTGAAGGTCGTCCAATTAAAATTGAAAACAATACTTTAGCTGCTACCAATGGTCATGCAAATGCTAGAGTTAATGCTTCAGTTTTAGATTTATATGATAGCACAAGAGTACAAGGTCCTAAGAAAGGTGGAAAAGACATTTCTTGGTCTGATTTTAGTGCTGAAACTACTCAGTCTTTAGAGGCTTTGAGGGATTCAGGAAAGCAAATCGTACTATTGACACAAACATATGCAAGTCCTTCAACATCTAAGTTAGTTGCCGAATTTACTGAGAAATATGGTAATGTAAACCACGTGGTTTATGATGCTGTTTCTGAGTCGGCTGCATTAGATGCTTACCAAGCAATGTATGGTGAGAGAGGGTTAGCTAATTATGATTTCTCTAAAGCAATGACTATTGTGTCTGTAGGTGCAGACTTTTTAGGAGATTGGCAAGGTGGAGGATTTGATTCAGGATATTCTGTAAAAAGAATTCCGGATCATGGTAAAATGTCAAGACATATTCAATTTGAATCTAACATGTCATTATCTGGTGCAAACGCAGATAAACGTATACCATTAACCCCATCACAACAAAAATTAGCATTAGCTCAATTACATAGTTTAGTTACAGGTGGTTCAGTAAATGCAAGTGACTTACCAGCAAAAATTAAGGAAGCTGTCCAAAAAGCGGCATCAGAATTAATTAAAGCAGGAAGTAATGGTGTTGTGGTAACCGGTATTCAGGATGTTAATGCACAAACTGTGGTTTTAGAAATAAATACTAAGTTAGCAAGTAAGGCTTTTGACTACAATACACCGATAAAAACACGCCAAGGAAATAATAAGGCGGTACAAACTTTGATTTCTGATATGAAGTCGGGTAAAGTGGGTGCTGTTATTATGAGTGGTGTTAATCCAATGTATACGTTACCAAATGCGAATGAATTTGCAGAAGGTTTAAAAAGCACAACATTATCAGTAGCGTTTACTTCTAAGGAAGACGAGACTGCTTCAGTTGTACAATATATAGCAGCAGCACCCCATTATTTAGAATCATGGGGAGATGTTGAATTAAAGAAAGGTCATTTTGCATTAATGCAACCAACAATAAGACCTTTATTTGATACAAAACAATTTCAAGAGGTGTTATTAAAGTGGACTGGGAATACTAGTACTTTAAATGAATACATTAAGACCAATTGGAAAGAGAATATCCTTAATGGCGGGTCTTATAACCAAGCATTACATGATGGTGTTTTTGTAAGTGGTTTATCTATTACAGAAGCGTTATTAGAAGTAGAGGCGGAAGAAGTGGAGATTGAACAAGATGAAGTTCCTGCAGGGAATTCTGCAAGAGCATTAGCGGATTCTGTTACAAAGGTAGGGGTTGAGTTAACATTATATTCTAAGGTTGGAATGGGAGATGGTCAACAGGCCAATAACCCATGGTTACAAGAGTTTCCAGATCCGATTACTAGAACGTCATGGGATAACTATTTAACAGTATCTAAAGCGGATGCTGAAGCTTGGAACATTGTCAATGAAAATGATTCTACTGGGGCTTTAGACGGGAGTTATGTGACTTTAAAAGTTAAAGGATCTAAAGATTTAACTGTACCGGTAATTATTCAGCCAGGTCAAGCAAAAGGATCTGTAGGGTTAGCATTTGGTTATGGTAGAACAGCTGGTCTTAAGGATGAAATGAAAACGGGAGTTAACGCGTTTACATTATATAACGATTTCAATACTGTTCAAAGTGTATCTATTGAACTTGCAACTGGAATGCATGAATTTGCATGTGTACAGTTACAAAACACGTTAATGGGGCGTGGAGATATTATAAAGGAAACAACATTAGAGATTTTTAATACTTATGATAGTCAAGATCATAAGCATGGGTGGAATAAAATACCAATGGTATCTTTAAACCACGAAGAAACTCCAGTAACGTCTCCTGAAGTTGATTTATGGGATGAATTTGATCGTTCAATTGGACATCATTTTAACTTGTCAATTGATTTAAATGCATGTACAGGATGTGGATCATGTGTTATTGCATGTCACGCAGAAAACAACGTGCCAGTAGTTGGTAAAGAAGAAATTAGACGTAGTCGTGATATGCACTGGTTACGTATTGATAGATATTATTCATCTGAAGATACATTTGCTCAAGATGATGCTAAAAAAGAAGGATTCTCTGGTTTATTTGGAGATAATGGTTCTTTAGGAGGTTTTGGAGAATTAGAAGATCCTGCGGATAATCCACAAGTAGCATTTCAACCAGTAATGTGTCAACATTGTAACCATGCACCTTGTGAAACTGTTTGTCCTGTTGCTGCAACAGCACACGGAAGACAGGGACAGAACCATATGGCTTACAACAGATGTGTTGGTACAAGATATTGTGCAAACAACTGTCCATATAAAGTAAGACGTTTTAACTGGTTCTTATATAATGGAAATGACGAGTTTGATTACCACATGAATAATGATTTAGGTCGTATGGTAATTAATCCTGACGTGACAGTACGTTCTCGTGGTGTAATGGAAAAATGTTCTATGTGTATTCAAAAGACACAAAAAACCATTCTAGACGCTAAACGTGATGGACGTGTTATTAAAGATGGAGAGTTCCAAACAGCTTGTTCTGCTGCCTGTGGTAGTGGTGCAATGATTTTTGGAGATATCAACGATAAAGAAAGTAAAGTTGCAAAACTATACGAAGATGATCGTATGTATCACTTATTAGAAAGTGTTGGTACTAAACCTAATGTTCAGTATCATACTAAAGTAAGAAACACGAAAGAAGCATAAAAAGATTAATTAATAAACAATTATAAAGGATTATGGCGTCTCATTACGAAGCACCTATTAGAAGACCTTTGGTTACCGGTGAGAAATCTTACCATGATGTAACTGTAGATATCGCAGCTCCTGTAGAAGGTAAGGCTAACAAACAGTGGTGGATTGTATTTTCTATCGCACTTGTAGCTTTTCTTTGGGGAATAGGTTGTATTATTTATACCGTATCAACGGGTATTGGAACTTGGGGATTAAACAGAACAGTAAACTGGGCTTGGGATATTACTAACTTCGTTTGGTGGGTTGGTATTGGTCACGCAGGAACATTAATTTCTGCAGTACTTTTATTATTCCGTCAAAAATGGAGAATGGCAATTAACCGTTCTGCAGAAGCGATGACTATTTTCTCTGTAGTTCAAGCAGGGTTATTTCCAATTATTCACATGGGGCGTCCATGGTTAGCATATTGGGTATTACCAATACCAAACCAATTTGGATCATTATGGGTTAACTTTAACTCACCATTACTTTGGGATGTATTTGCAATTTCAACTTATTTGTCAGTATCATTAGTATTCTGGTGGACAGGTTTATTACCAGATTTTGCGATGTTACGTGATAGAGCTGTTAAGCCTTTTCAAAAGAAAATATATAGCTTATTAAGTTTTGGTTGGACAGGTCGTGCAAAAGATTGGCAACGTTTTGAAGAAGTATCTTTAGTGCTAGCAGGTTTAGCAACACCATTAGTACTATCTGTACATACAATTGTATCTTTTGATTTTGCAACATCTGTTATACCGGGATGGCATACAACAATATTCCCGCCATACTTTGTGGCAGGTGCAGTATTTTCTGGTTTTGCAATGGTAAACACCTTATTAATTATAATGAGAAAGGTATGTAGTCTTGAAGATTATATTACTGTACAACATATTGAGTTAATGAATATCGTTATCATGCTTACAGGGTCAATCGTAGGTGTGGCATATATTACGGAATTATTCGTAGCATGGTATTCTGGTGTAGAGTATGAGCAGTATGCTTTCTTAAACAGAGCAACGGGACCTTATGCATGGGCATACTGGGCAATGATGTCGTGTAACGTGTTTTCACCTCAGTTTATGTGGTTTAAAAAGTTACGTACAAGTATTATGTTCTCTTTCGCTATTTCTATCGTAGTAAATATCGGAATGTGGTTTGAACGTTTTGTAATTATTGTAACATCATTACACAGAGATTACTTACCATCTTCATGGACAATGTTCTCACCAACATTTGTTGATATTGGAATTTTTATCGGAACAATAGGATTCTTCTTTGTACTATTTTTATTGTACTCTCGTACATTCCCAGTTATAGCGCAAGCAGAGGTTAAAACTATATTGAAGTCTTCTGGAGATAATTATAAAGCTATCAGAGAAAGAGGCGATAGTTTAGTAGGAACAGGAGCTGATGCTAGAACGTCAGTAGTGAATAATAAAGAAACTAATAATTTAAAGTAGCATATGGAAGCTTCAAAAGTAATTCACGCTATTTATAACGATGACGATGTGTTAATGAATGCAGTTAAGAAAGTGAAAGCTGCAAAGTACCACATTGACGAAGTATATACACCTTTTCCAGTTCACGGACTAGATAAGGCAATGGGATTAGCTCCAACACGTTTAGCAATTTGTGCATTTATGTATGGTTGCGTTGGTTTGGCAGTAGCCACTTTAATGATGAATTTTATCATGATTGAAGATTGGCCTCAAGATATTGGTGGTAAACCTAGTTTTAGTTACCTAGAAAACATGCCGGCATTTGTACCGATTATGTTTGAACTTACCGTATTTTTTGCAGCCCATTTAATGGTTATAACATTTTATTTAAGAAGTAAAATGTGGCCTTTTAAAAACGCTGAAAATCCTGATCCAAGAACAACTGATGATCATTTTTTAATGGAAATTTCGGTTGTTGGAAATCAAAATGAATTACAAAATTTATTAGGTGATACGGGAGCAGTAGAGATTAACATAGTAGATAAAGCACATTAATTAGATAGAATGAGACATTTAATTAAAATAACAATTATAGCCTTAGTTACAATTTCATTTACTTCTTGTAATAAGAATTCAAGACCAAACTACCAATACATGCCAAACATGTATGAGCCGGTTGGTTATGAAGCTTATCAAGAATCAAGTGCATTTGCAGACGGAGTAGAAGCACAATTACCAGTAGATGGTACAATTCCTAGAGGGTATACGCCTTTTGAATACACTAATGATATAGCGGGTTATGATTTGGCTAAAGCCGAATTACAATCACCTTTAGATTCTATGCAATTTGATGCGCCAAGAGCGAAAGAATTATATACGATTTATTGTGGTATATGTCACGGTAATAAAGGAAATGGAAAGGGTAATTTAGTGACAAGAGAAAAAATTCTTGGTGTACCTAGTTACGATGACGCAGGAAGAGCGATCAATTCGGGAAGTATTTATCATGTTATGTATTATGGTAAAAACTCAATGGGTTCTTATGCTAACTTTTTAAGCGAAGAAGAACGTTGGCAAGTTGTTGCTCACGTTATGACATTAAAGGCAGACCTAGAAAAATAAGATTTAGATAAAGTTTATATATAGATATGTACACATTTTCAAATAGACTAAAAATAGTATCACTTGTCCTAATTATTGTAGGAGCGATATTATGGGGAACAGGTTATTATACAGCACATCATGTATCACAGGATGATGTCAAAATCATGTTAGCAGAAGAAGCTAGTCATGGTGGACATGGTGGTGGTCACGCAGCTGTAGCAGATACACATGCTACGGAAGAAGCTCATCACGATGGTGAACATGCTGATACTGCACATGCGGTCACGGGTCACGCTGAAGATACACATGCTACGGATCACGGTGATGCACATGCAGAACACGTGATGCACCAAATTCATAATAGACCATATTCTGCACTGTATATAGCAGCATTCTTTTTTATGATGATTGCTTTAGGTGCTTTAGCATTTTACGCTATTCAACAAGCGGCCCAAGCTGGTTGGTCGCCATTGTTATTTAGAGTAATGGAAGGAATTACATATTATTTATTACCAGGGGCTTTAATTGTAGTAGCTATTGCGGTTATTTCTGGAGATCACATTTTTGTTTGGATGAATCCTGATATGGTGAATCCAGAAAGTGCAGATTACGATAAGTTAGTTGCTGGTAAATCGGATTGGTTGAATATACCTTGGTTTGTTATAAGAGCATTAATTTTTATTGGAGGTTGGTCTTTATACAGATACTTCTCACGTAAATTCTCTTTAGCCCAGGATGCAGCACCTGAAGGAGATACACGTAACTTTATAAAAACATTTCGTATATCAGCAGCATTTTTAGTGTTCTTTTTATATACAGAATCTATGATGTCTTGGGATTGGATTATGAGTGTAGACCCACACTGGTTCTCTACGTTGTTTGGTTGGTATGTCTTAGCAGGTATGTTAGTTTGTGCAGTGACAGTTATTGCAATGATTACAATATACTTAAAGTCTAAAGGTTTATTACCAAATGTTAATGATAGTCATATTCATGATTTAGCTAAATTCATGTTCGGATTTAGTATTTTCTGGACTTACTTATGGTTCTCTCAATTCATGTTAATCTGGTATTCAAATATTCCAGAAGAAGTAACATACTTTATTACAAGAATTGAAGATTATAATTTACCATTCTTTGGTATGGTGGCAATGAATTTCTTATTCCCATTATTACTATTAATGAATAGTGACTATAAGCGTGTACCTTGGTTCGTTATTATGGCAGGAGTTGTTATATTAGCAGGACACTACATAGATATTTTCAATATGATTATGCCAGCTACAGTTGGAGATAGATGGTTTATAGGTATGCCTGAGATCGGTGCTATTTTATTATTTGCAGGTTTATTTATGCTAATAGTATTTTATGCGATTTCGAAACAATCTTTACTACCTAAAGGAAATCCTTTCATTAAAGAAAGTGAAAATTTCCATTATTAATAAAAATTAAATAAAGAAGAACGATAACAATGACGACTTTATTATCAATTTTAGTTTTAGTATTTATTTTCGTTGCAATCTGGCAAATGGTAAAAATCTTTGATTTGACCCAAGTTGGAAAGGAAAACGAGAATAATCAAGTTGCAAACGATAACGATAACCGTGTTAATGGGTATTTAATGATAGGTTTTTTAATCTTCATTTATGCTATTACAATTGTATGTTTCGTTAAGTGGGGAGATTTACCTTTAACGTCTAACTCGGCTTCAGAGCATGGACCAGGTGTTGATAGCTTAATGATCATTTCTATGGTTGTTATCTTTTTCGTACAAACTGTAACTCAATTTTTACTACATTACTTTGCGTTTAAATACAAAGGTGAAAAAGGGAAGAAGGCATTATTTTATGCTGATAACAACAAGCTAGAGGCTATTTGGACAATCATGCCAGTAATCGTTTTAGCAGGATTGATTATACAAGGTTTATTTACTTGGACTAGTATAATGAATGTTGATGAAGAGGCTGATCCAATGGTGATCGAGTTGTATGCACAACAGTTTAACTGGAAAGCGAGATACTCAGGACCAGATAATGCCTTAGGAAAAGCTAATGTTAGATTAATTGATATTAATAGAGCTAACGAATTGGGGGTTGATGAAGCTGATCCAAATGCACAAGATGATGTTATTGTAAAAGAATTACATTTAATTGTAGGGCAGCCAATAGTATTTAAAATGCGTTCTCAAGATGTCTTACACTCTGCTTATATGCCTCACTTTAGAGCGCAAATGAACTGTGTCCCTGGTATGATTACTCAATTTGGTTTTACGCCGACAGTGACTACTGCAGCGATGCGTGAGACAGAGGAAATGAAGGAGAAAGTAGCAAACATTAATAAAATCAGAGCAGATAAGAGTAAAGCTTTAATTGCTAAAGGCGAAGAAGGTTTAGAACCTTATGAGTTTGATTACTTATTGTTATGTAACAAAATCTGTGGTACTTCTCACTATAACATGCAAATGAAAATTATAGTAGAAACACAAGAGGAGTATGATGCTTGGATGGGTGAACAAAAGTTATTTGTTGATTCACTAGTAAAAAATTAAAGAAACAAAAAATTCAATTTAAAGATTTTTAGATTATGTCAGCACAGGTAGAAGAACATGGACATGACGATCATGGTCACCATCATAAAGAAACATTCATAACTAAATATATATTTAGTACTGATCATAAAATGATTGCTAAACAGTATTTAATTACTGGTCTTATAATGGGAATTATAGGAGTAGCAATGTCAATCATGATGCGTATGCAAATTGCTTGGCCTGAGGAGTCAAATCCTATTTTTGAGGCATTATTAGGTAAATGGGCACCAGATGGTGTAATGAGTGCGGATATCTATCTAGCGTTAGTTACAATACATGGTACTATCATGGTTTTCTTTGTACTTACAGCAGGTTTAAGTGGTACTTTTAGTAACTTATTAATTCCATTGCAAATTGGAGCTAGAGATATGGCGTCAGGTTTTTTAAACATGGTATCGTATTGGTTGTTTTTTGTTTCAAGTGTAATTATGGTTTGTTCTTTCTTTGTGGAAGCAGGTCCAGCAGCTGCTGGATGGACAATTTATCCTCCACTTAGTGCGTTACCAATGGCTCAAGGAGGTTCAGGATTAGGTATGACGATGTGGTTAGTTTCTATGGCTATTTTTATTGCATCTTCGTTAATGGGATCTTTAAATTACGTGGTGACAGTAATTAACTTACGTACAAAAGGAATGTCTATGACTAGACTACCTTTAACTATTTGGACATTTTTTGTAACTGCTATTATCGGTATTATATCTTTCCCAGTGTTATTATCTGCGGCATTGTTATTAATAATGGATAGAAGTTTTGGAACATCATTCTTTTTATCTGATATATTCATTCAAGGAGAAGTTTTACATTACCAAGGAGGATCTCCAGTTTTATTTGAGCACTTATTTTGGTTCTTAGGTCACCCAGAAGTCTATATTGTATTATTACCAGCTTTAGGTATAACATCAGAGATTATTGCAACTAATTCACGTAAGCCAATATTTGGATACCGTGCAATGATTGCGTCTGTTATAGCCATTGCATTTTTATCTACAATTGTTTGGGGTCACCATATGTTTATCTCAGGTATGAATCCATTTTTAGGATCTGTATTTACTTTTACAACATTGTTAATTGCAATTCCATCAGCGGTAAAATCGTTTAACTATATAACCACACTATGGAAAGGTAACTTACAGATGAATCCAGCTATGCTATTCTCTATAGGTTTAGTATCTACGTTCATTACTGGTGGTTTAACGGGTATTATTTTAGGAGATAGTGCATTAGATATTAATGTACATGATACTTATTTTGTTATTGCTCACTTTCACTTAGTGATGGGTATATCGGCATTATATGGTTTCTTTGCAGGGGTGTATCATTGGTTCCCTAAAATGTTTGGTCGTATGCTAAACAAAAACTTAGGGTATGTTCACTTTTGGGTAACCGCAGTGTGTGCTTATGGAGTATTTTTCCCAATGCACTTCATCGGTATGGCAGGTTTACCAAGACGTTATTATACTAACACTAACTTCCCATTATTTGATGATTTAGCAAGTGTTAACGTTGTCATTACATTATTTGCTATTGTAGGAGCTATTTTCCAATTGGTGTTTATTTATAATTTCTTTTCAAGTATATTTTACGGTAAGAAAGCAGAACAAAATCCATGGAGATCTAATACTTTAGAATGGACTACACCAGTAGAGCATGTTCACGGAAACTGGCCAGGTGCTATTCCTCATGTTTACAGATGGTCTTATGACTACAGTAAGCCAGGACATGATGAAGATTTTGTTCCGCAAAACGTACCTTTAAAAGAAGGTGAAGAAGAATTACAACACTAAAATTAACTTATAAAAAGAACATTCATAAATTGTTTATGAGATTCTATAATATTGAAAAGCCTTTCTGTGAAAACAGAAAGGCTTTTTCTTTATATTTGTTTATGCTGAATTAGTATCAGTGATCAATTGCTTATTTAATGAATGGAAACTTAGACCCAACTAGCGAAAACTTTACACCAGAAGAATTTGATGTAGAAAAACAATTAAGGCCCTTATCTTTTGATGACTTTACAGGGCAAGATCAAGTGTTGGAGAATCTTCAAATCTTTGTTCAAGCAGCAGTGGCTCGGGACGAAGCTTTAGATCACACCTTATTTCATGGTCCTCCCGGCTTAGGTAAGACTACTTTGGCTAATATTTTGGCTAATGAGTTAGGTGTTGGTATAAAAATCACTTCAGGGCCTGTTTTGGATAAACCAGGTGACTTGGCAGGGTTATTAACTAATCTTGATGAAAGAGATGTTTTGTTTATTGACGAGATCCATCGTTTAAGTCCTATTGTAGAAGAGTATTTATACTCGGCTATGGAAGACTATAAAATCGATATAATGATTGAGTCTGGACCTAATGCAAGAACAGTTCAAATTAATCTAAATCCATTTACCTTAGTAGGAGCAACGACTAGATCAGGGTTGTTAACAGCGCCGATGCGCGCACGTTTTGGTATACAAAGTAGGTTACAATATTATAAAACGGAATTATTAACGACTATTATACAACGTAGTTCTGATATCTTAAATGTGCCAATTTCTATGGAAGCAGCTATTGAGATTGCTGGACGTAGTCGCGGTACACCTAGGATTGCTAATGCCTTATTACGTCGTGTTCGTGATTTTGCACAAATAAAGGAAACGGTAGTATTGATATTAACATAGCGAGATATAGTTTGGAAGCATTAAATGTCGATGCTTATGGTTTAGACGAAATGGATAACAAAATATTATCTACAATTATCGAAAATTTAAAGGTGGACCTGTGGGTATTTCAACTATTGCAACAGCAGTGAGTGAAAGTACAGAAACTATAGAGGAAGTATACGAACCGTTTTTAATTCAACAAGGGTTTATTATGCGAACGCCACGTGGTCGAGAAGTCACGGAATTAGCCTATAAGCATTTGGGAAAATAAAAGGACCAACACAAGGCGGTTTGTTTTAACCACAAATGTTTTGCCTGACTTATTTTCAAGAGCGCAGTAGTTATTAAAAAGGAATTTAAAGAATAGAGTAATGAATAATAAAATACCAGAAGTTTCACTTGTAAAATTCATTAAGCATTCATTAGAAATTCTTAAAAACCCATTACCATTTCATAATAGAAATTTTGAGGAAAGGGGAGATGTATTTAAACTTAATGTAGGGTTTAATTCTAAAATATTTTTTCTCGCGACGCTGGATTGGCACAATATGTCCTTCAGAAGAATCAAAGAAACTACGTTAAATCTAAAATTCAAACGGTTGATTTAGTCAAGTATGTTGGTGAAGGTTTACTTACTTCAGAAGGAGATAAATGGAAAAAGCAACGTAAAATGATGCAACCGGCTTTCCATAAAAAGCAATTGCAAAATTTATTAACGGGTATGCAAGATACCATCATCTCTGAGTTTAGTAAAGTTGAAACTAACAAAACAATAGATGTGTTCCCACTGCTTAATGATTTAGCTTTTCAGACTGTTGTAAAATCGTTATTTACACAAGCTGCAAATAGTAAAGATATGAAACGATTGCAGTTTATCACTGAAGCTAACCAACGCATGTTAGTTAAGGAATTACGTCAACCGTATTTAGGCTGGTGGTTTAAAATAGGAGGAGCTTTAAAAAAACATTTAAAATTATCGGAAGAAGCTAGGACCATTTTAAAAGGTATTGTTGCCGAAAGAAAAGCATCAGGACAGCGTTTTGACGATTTATTGGACATGTTGCTAGAAACTAAATACGATGATGGTCAAGGGATGTCGGAAACGCAATTGATTGACGAAATATTAATCATTTTCACAGCGGGCCATGAAACAACAGCTAATGCACTGACATTTACATTTCAATTATTGGCTAAACATCCAGAATGGCAAGATAAAATCTTTAAAGAATGGACGGACTTAGGGGGTGACGACGCAGATTTGATGACGTGTATCTACTTCTAAAATAGGCCAACAAGTGCTTGAGGAATCTATGAGATTATATCCTCCCGCTTATTTTATTGATCGTGTAAATGTTGAGGCAGATCGTTTTAATGACATGGTGTTTGAGCCAGGATGTAATTTATTGTTTTCGGTGTACGAAATCCATAGACCCCAAAATTATGGACTAATCCTGAATCCTTTTTACCGGAACGCTTTGCAGATGGCGGACGACAATTTTCTGCGCAATATTTTCCATTTGGAGCGGGACCAAGAAAATGTATAGGAAATAACTTTGCCATGTTTGAGATGATTATTGCAGTAACAGAACTGGTTAAAAATTATAAATTCAACCAGAGTTTGATAAAATTGATATTACACCGCTAATAACCCTTAAGCCAAAAAACGCGTTTTTAAGATTAGAGAAAAGGGACTAACCTTTTTATAACGCTAATTAATAATAGTACTGTAATGTGTTCTTAGTCTAAGGCTAGTCTTATAACTATTGTAATAAAAATGATTGAAAACAAGGCTAAATACACTAAACAAATAAAAGCTGAAGCACAACGTTTAGGTTTTTTGTCTTGTGGTATCAGTAAAGCTGAGTTTTTAGAGGTAGAAGCGCCAAGATTAGAAAACTGGTTAAATAGTAATATGCATGGACAAATGAGTTACATGCAAAATCATTTTGATAAACGGTTGGATCCAACAAAATTGGTGGAAGATTCTAAATCTGTTATTTCATTATTATTAAATTATTACCCGTCCGACCTTCAAAAAGACAGCGACGCTCCAAAACTATCTAAATATGCTATGGTAAAGACTACCATGAGGTCATTAAAACAAAACTAAAAGAACTGACTAATTTTATTCAAGAAGAAATTGGTGCCGTTTCAGGTCGTGCTTTTGTAGATTCGGCGCCTGTTTTAGATAAAGCTTGGGCGGCTAAATCAGGTTTAGGTTGGATAGGAAAACACAGTAATTTAATAACACAAAAAACAGGGTCTTTTTATTTTATTGCTGAACTAATTATTGATTTAGATTTAGAGTATGATTATGCTACAACGGACCATTGCGGAACTTGTACCGCTTGTATTGATGCTTGTCCGACAGATGCTATTGTAGAACCCTATGTTGTAAATGGTAGTAAATGTATTAGTTATTTTTACTATTGAACTTAAAGACCAATTGCCCAATACCATGAAAGGCAAGTTTGACGAGTGGATGTTTGGTTGTGACATTTGCCAAGATGTATGTCCATGGAATAAGTTTTCTAAACCACATAAAGAACCGTTGTTTAATCCACATCCCGAGTTATTGGACATGACTAAAAAGGATTGGGAAGAGATTACTGAAGATGTATTTAAAAAAGTATTCCAAAAATCAGCAGTTAAACGGACTAAATTTACGGGGTTGAAACGTAATATACAGTTTTTGAAATAATAAGAGTCTTCAGTAAAAATCATCAGTCCAAACCACATTTTTTGTAACCTCTTTTCTTCTAAAAGCATTACATTTGTAATTCACTAAAACTTAAAGTGAAATTATGAGTAAACAAAGCAAACGTCGCGAAGCCTTAGTATATCATGCTAAGCCAAAACCAGGTAAAATTGCAGTCGTACCAACAAAAAAATATGCAACACAAAGGGATTTAGGATTAGCATACTCGCCAGGTGTAGCAGAACCGTGTTTAGAAATAGCAAAAGACGTTAACAACGTTTATAAGTATACAGCAAAAGGAAATTTAGTAGCCGTTATAACTAACGGAACTGCAGTTTTAGGTCTAGGGAATATTGGTCCTGAGGCGTCTAAGCCTGTGATGGAAGGAAAAGGATTATTATTTAAAATATTTGCTGATATTGATGTTTTTGACATCGAAGTAGATACTGAAAATATAGAAGAGTTTATACAAACCGTAAAAATGATTGCACCAACTTTTGGTGGAATCAATTTAGAAGATATAAAAGCACCTGAAGCTTTTGAAATTGAAAGACGTTTAAAAGAGGAATTAGATATTCCTGTAATGCATGATGACCAACATGGAACGGCAATTATTTCTGCAGCAGCATTATTAAACGCTTTAGAACTTTCTGAAAAGAATATAGAAGATGTGAAAATAGTAGTTAGCGGAGCAGGGGCAGCAGCAATTTCTTGTACGCGATTATATTTAGCATTTGGCGCAAAACGTGAAAACGTGGTCATGTTAGATAGTAAAGGTGTTATTAGAGATGATAGAACAAATTTAACCTCTCAAAAAGCTGAGTTTGCTACGCATAGAAAAATAGACACCATTGATGAAGCAATGATGGATGCTGACGTATTTGTCGGTTTGTCTACTTCAAATATAGTTACTCCAGCGATGTTATTAACGATGGCTACAAACCCAATTGTGTTTGCTATGGCTAATCCAGATCCAGAAATAGAATACGATCTAGCTATTGCAACGCGTAAAGATATTATCATGGCTACAGGAAGAAGTGATCATCCTAACCAAGTTAATAATGTATTAGGTTTTCCATTTATTTTTAGAGGTGCTTTAGATGTTAGAGCGACTAAAATTAATGAAGCAATGAAAATGGCTGCGGTAAAAGCATTAGCGGAATTAGCTAAAGAGCCAGTGCCAGAGCAGGTAAACATTGCTTATGGTGAAACACGTTTGACTTTTAGTAAAGAGTATATTATACCTAAGCCTTTTGATCCACGTTTAATAGCAACGGTACCTCCAGCGGTAGCGAGAGCAGCAATGGAAAGTGGTGTGGCACAGGAGCCAATTGAAGATTGGGACAAATATGAAGAGCAACTACTAGACCGATTAGGTAATGATAATAAGATTGTAAGATTATTATTGAACAGAGCAAAGCTAAACCCTAAACGTGTTGTGTTTACAGAAGCGGACTCTTTAGATGTTTTAAAAGCAGCTCAAATTGTGTATGAGGAAGGGATTGCTATTCCTATTTTATTAGGAAGAAAAGATGAGATTGAACGTCTAAAAGAGGAGTTAGAGTTTGATGCAGATGTCCTTATTATTGACCCAAAATCTGACGAACAATTAGAACAAAAAAATAAATACGCTAAAATATATTGGGAACAACGCAGAAGAAAAGGAGTAACGTTTTTATTAGCTGAAAAACTAATGAGAGAGCGTAACTACTATGCTGCTATGATGGTTAATGAAGGGGATGCAGATGCATTAATTTCTGGTTATTCTCGTAATTATCCGTCGGTTGTAAAACCTATGTTAGAGCTTATTGGTTTGGCGCCTGGATCTACAAGAATAGCGACTACTAACGTGATGATGACGCAACGTGGTCCTATGTTTTTAAGTGATACAGCAATAAACATTAATCCATCAGCCCAAGATTTAACTAAGATTGCTCAAATGACAGCAAAAGTGGTTAAAATGTTTGGAATGGAACCTGTTATGGCAATGACATCATATTCTAATTTTGGATCGTCAAAAGACCAAACAGCCACTAAAGTAAGAGAAGCAGTATCTTATTTACATAAAAGACACCCTGATTTATTGGTGGATGGAGAATTACAAACAGACTTTGCTTTAAATAGCCAAATGTTAACCGATAGTTTTCCGTTTTCTAAATTGGCGGGAAAAAAAGTAAATACTTTAATTTTCCCTAATTTAGAATCGGCTAACATTACTTACAAGTTGTTAAAAGAATTAAATAGTGCAGAATCTGTTGGGCCTATTATGATGGGAATGCGCAAACCAGTGCATATTTTACAATTACACGCTAGTGTAGACGAGATTGTAAACATGACTGCTATTGCCGTTATTGATGCACAACAAAAAGAGAAGTTCGAACAGAATGCAAAAAAACAGTAGAATTATTTGATATAAATAATTTTCTTACATTTGGAAGCTTAATAGTAAAAAACTGATGATTACACATATACAAGGGAAATTAGTAGAGAAAAGTCCGACAGATGTCGTTATAGATTGTAATGGAGTCGGGTACTTCTTAAATATTTCCCTACATACGTATTCACAGATTCCGGACCAAGAAGCACTAAAATTATATACGCATCTTCAAATTAGAGAAGATGCGCATACGTTATATGGATTTGCATCATTGGCCGAGAGAGAGCTATTTCGCTTACTTATTTCCGTTAGTGGTATTGGAGCAAATACAGCTCGTACAATGCTGTCTTCTTTGACACCTAAGCAGATTAGAGAAGGTATTGCTATAGAAGATGTTGCTTTAATTAAGTCTATTAAAGGTATCGGAATAAAAACGGCACAACGTGTGATTATAGATTTAAAAGATAAAATTCTTAAAATTTATGATATTGATGAAGTTTCTGTAACTAAGAACAATACAAGTAAAGATGAAGCGTTATCTGCTTTAGAAGTATTAGGATTTGTTAAAAAACAAGCAGAGAAAGTCGTGGACAAAATTGTTATGACTCAACCAGATGCTAACGTAGAAACGATTATCAAACTAGCCTTAAAAAATTTATAATATATTTTGAATACAACTCAACTTAGTTCTTATAAATCCCTTAAACATTTTTTGCTAACAGCATTTGCGTTGCTAGTGTCAACACTTTCTTTAGCACAGGAAGAAAACGAAACAGAGCAAGATAGTACCAAAACCGGTTTTAGTTTAGGTCGTCTTAATATGCCTAATCCGACAAGTATAGAGTCTAAATATACGTATGACCCGGTAACTGATCGTTATATTTATACAGAGTCAGTTGGTAAATTTAATATAAATTATCCAATAATTTTAACACCTAAGGAGTATCAAGCGTTAGTCTTAAGGCAAAATCAAAAATCGTATTACAAAGATAAAATTGATGCTTACGAAGGGAAAAAAGGAGGTTCTGAAGAGGCTCAGAAAAACTTAATCCCTGAGTTTTATGTTAACTCTAGTTTTTTTGAAAGTATTTTTGGAGAAGGTCCAATATCAATTATACCTCAAGGAACGGTTGAGATGGATTTAGGAATTCTATTTACTAAACAAGATAATCCCTCATTTTCTCCTAGAAATAGAACAAATTTTTCTTTTGATTTTGATCAGCGTATTAGTTTAAGTATGCTTGGTAAAGTGGGATCAAGATTACAAGTAACTGCTAATTATGATACACAGTCTACTTTTGATTTTCAGAATTTAATAAAATTAGAATACACACCTACGGAAGATGATATCATTCAAAAAATAGAGGTTGGTAACGTTAGTATGCCGATAACTAACTCTTTAATTTCTGGAGCACAAAGTTTATTTGGAGTTAAGACACAATTAAAATTTGGTAAAACAACAGTAACAGGTGTGTTTTCAGACCAACGTTCTGATGCAAAATCAGTTATTGCAGAAGGTGGTGGTACTGTTGATGAATTCGAGTTTTTTATTAGAGATTATGATGAAAATCGTCACTTTTTCTTAGCGCAATACTTCCGTAACAATTATGATAGTGCATTAGAAAATTATCCATTTATAAATAATAATATTCAAATTACTAGAATTGAAGCTTGGGTAACTAACAGAAGTAATCGCACAGAAAATGTAAGAAACTTTGTAGCCTTTCAGGATTTAGGAGAAACAGGAGTTATTGGTAATCCAGGGGTTGCTGTAACTAGTGGGCCTAATGCATTTCCGGATAACGGGAATAATGGATTAGATCCAACAAACATTGGTAATGCAGGGTCACAATTAAATACAGCAGTAAGAGATATTGCAACAGTTCAAAATGGGATTTCAATTTCTGGATTTAACGAAGGTTTCGATTTTGCAAAACAGGAAAACACCAGAAAACTTACAGAAGGACAGGAATATACTTTAAGCACACAATTAGGTTACATCTCATTAAATCAACGTTTAAATAATGACGAGGTGTTAGCAGTAGCATATCAATATACAGTCGGAGGTCAAGTGTTTCAAGTCGGAGAATTTGCAAACGATGGTATTGGTGCAACGGATGTTGATGTTAACAGTGCTGGAGAGGTCACAAATGTGACTAATAATGCATTAGTATTAAAGTTATTAAAAAGTAGTATCACTAGTGTCTCTCAGCCGATCTGGGATTTAATGATGAAAAATGTCTATGACACTGGGGCTTACCAATTAACTCAAGAAGATTTTAAGTTAAATATATTTTATAATGAATCGGCACCACTTAATTATATTAGTCCTGTCGAAGGCACGCCATTTGGGGTTGATTTTAATGGTGAACCAATTGAGCAAACGACGTTATTGCGATTATTCAATTTTGATAAATTAAATTACAATAATGATCCCCAAACTAATGGTGATGGTTTTTTTGACTTTGTTTCAGGGATAACCGTAATACCTGCTAACGGAAAAATAGTGTTTACTAAAGTAGAGCCTTTTGGACGTTATTTATTTGATATTTTAGATAATGATGCCAATAGTGGTAACAATGCGACAGATTATGAAGCAGATACATATGCCAATGCAAATCAAGAAAAATACGTTTATGATTTACTATATAAAGCCACAAAAACAGCTGCTTTAGATGAAGGTCAAAAAAATAAATTTTTAATTAAAGGACGTTATAAATCTTCAGGAGGTGACGGAATTCCTATTGGTGGATTTAATGTGCCAAGGGGTTCTGTTCAGGTTACTGCTGGAGGACGTACTTTAGTAGAAGGTCAAGATTATACGGTAAACTATCAATTAGGTCGTGTTTATATAATAGATGAAGGTTTAAAAGCATCAAATATTCCTATTGAAGTATCTACTGAAAACAATTCTATTTTTGGACAACAAACGAAACGTTATACAGGTTTAAATGTAGAACATCAGTTTAATGAAAATTTTGTAATTGGTGCTACATATTTAAACCTTAATGAGAGACCAATCACACAAAAAGCTAATTATGATAGCGAACCAATCAATAATACAATGCTTGGTTTTAATGCTAATTATTCGTCAGAATTACCATTCTTATCTAGGTTGGTTAATAAACTACCAAATATAGATACGGATGCGCCTTCTAACATTTCGGTTAGAGGAGATTTTGCTTATTTAATTCCAGGCGCTCCAAAAGGAACAGATTTTAATGGAGAGGCAACTGCTTATATAGATGATTTTGAAGGAACACAAAATGGAATAGACCTTAAGTCTCCCCAATCTTGGAGTATGTCAAGTCGACCTCTAAATGTTAACGATGTGACATCGTTTGATAGTAATGGAATAGAAAATGGTTATGGTAGAGCTATGTTTAACTGGTATACTATTGATCCCATATTTTATGGCAGTCAACGTCCTTCAGGAATTTCTGACGATGATATGTCTAGCTTATATACTAGTAGGGTTTTTGTAAACGAATTATTCCCAGAACAAGACATTGCACAAGGCCAAACCTCTGTGTTAAATACGTTAGATATATCATTTTATCCACAAGAGCGAGGTCCTTATAATTTTGAGCCAGGAACAGAAAGTGGTACCATTTCAAATCCAGCAGCAAGTTGGGGAGGGATTACAAGACAGATTACATCAACAGATTTTGAACAAGCTAATGTCGAATATATCGAGTTTTGGTTACAAGATCCTTTTCAAGAAAACACATCAAATCAAGGAGGTAAGTTATTTCTTAATTTAGGTAATATCTCAGAAGATGTACTTAAAGATGGACGTAAACAATATGAAAATGGTCTTCCCCAAGATGGGAATATTAGTTTATTACCGCAAACGGATTTTCAGTCTATTGTACCTCAAAATCAAGCTTTGATTTATGCATTTGATACAACAGGTCAAGAGCGAACCAATCAAGATGTTGGTTTTGACGGTTATAATGACGCAGAAGAAGCGGCCAATTTCCCTTCTGGATTTTCAGGTTTGGCAGATCCAGCTCAGGATAATTATAACTATTACTTAAGCGGAGATGGTAATATCTTTGAGAGATATAAATTTTACAATGGAATTGAAGGAAACTCTCCTGATACATTTAGTGATACAAATAGAGGGTCTACAACACAGCCAGATGTAGAGGATGTCAATCGAGATAACACAATGAATACTATTGATAGTTATTTTGAATATGAAGTTGAAATAACGCCAGCGTCTTTAAACTTAGATAACGAATATATTGTAGATACTAAAAACGTAACAGATAACAATAACCCTAGGGTTTTGCCAAATGGAGATACTGTGTATCCTAAATGGTATCAATTTAGAATTCCTATTCGTACGGATGACGAGTTTGTTGTAAATGGAATTACAGATTTACGTTCAATTAGATTTGCAAGATTATATTTAAACGATTTCGAGCAAAATACAACCTTAAGATTTGGGTCGTTAGAATTGGTTCGTAGTGACTGGAGACGTTATCAGTTGGCGTTAAGTGGAGGGGCAACACCTTTAGATTTTGATGATACAGATTTTACTGTTGGAGCTGTAAGTACACAAGAAAATGAAGGTAGCTATATTTCTCCTCCAAGTGTTGTGCCAGAGCAATTAAACAATAACAATACAATAGTAAGTCAAAACGAACAAGCCTTGGTTGTTGATGTGTGTGACTTAAAGTCTAAAGATTCTCGTGGAGTATATAAAAATATAAGTATAGATATGCGTCAATATAAAAAGCTACGTATGTTTATGCACGCTAGAGAAGGAGGAACTCCAGGCCTAGGAGATAGCGATTTAGTTGGTTTTATTAGGATGGGTAATGATTTAACAGATAATTATTATCAAATAGAAATACCATTGCAAGTTTATAATGGAGGAGCAACTGCGGAAGCTTATTGGCCTGATGTAAATGAAATCAATATAGATCTAGAGGTTTTACAGCGTATAAAATCTTTAGGTATTAGTAATCAAACATTGACGGATGGTGTCGCTGATTTTTATGATGTAGTGGGGTCTGATCTTGTTCCTGTTTCGGATGAGTTTTCTGATCATGTCTTAGGACAAGAACGTGTAGCTATAAAAGGAAATCCTAATTTTGGAGATGTAAGAACGTTAATGGTTGGTGTCAAAAATGGAACAAACATAACGCAATGTGGAGAGATTTGGTATAATGAGTTGCGTTTATCAGAAATGGATAACCAAGGAGGGTGGGCAGCGATAGTTACTGTAGATACACAATTGGCAGATTTTGCAAGTGTTAGTGCTACTGGTAAAATGAGTACTTCTGGATTTGGTACGGTAAGTCAAGGTCCTAGTGAACGTAGTTTGGAAGACGTAAAGCAGTATGATGTCATTACAAATGTTAATGTTGGTCAATTATTACCAAAAAAATGGGGAATTAAAATACCATTTAGTTACGGTCAAGGTGTGGAAGTTGTTACTCCAAAATATGATCAACAATACGAGGATATAGAATTGGATACACGTTTAGATGAAGCTGAAAACGATTTAGAAAGAGACAATATACTGGAGCAGTCAGAAGAATATACTAAACGAAAAAGCATCAATTTTATTGGAGTCAAAAAGGTTAGAACAGGAGATGCTAAGTCTCGTTTTTACGACGTAGAGAATGTAACAGTAAATTACTCTTATAATAAATTAGAACATCGTGATTTTGAAATAGAAAGATCCGTAGATAAACAGGTGAGAGCTGGTGTTAATTACGGCTACAATTTTGAACCTAAAATTATAGAACCTTTCAAGAAAAACGATTCATTATTTACTGGTAAGTATTGGAAATTCTTAAAAGACTTAAATTTTAATGCCTTACCATCCAGTATCGCAGTTAATTCGGATTTAAATAGACAATTTAACCGTCAAAAGTTTAGAGATATTGATTTGGCTGATGGTAACATAGGACTAGAAGAGTTGTATCGAAGAAATTATACCTTTGATTATCAGTATAACCTTAATTGGAGTTTGACAAAGTCGCTTCAAGTAAGTTATTCTTCTGCAAACAATAATATAATAAGAAACTATTTTAAGGACAATATTATTAATGGAGAGCCGGATCCGTTATTAGATGTATGGGATGGCTTTTTTGATTTTGGTGATCCAAACCGTCAACAACAACAAATCGGTATTAATTACGAATTGCCTTTTGATAAAATACCAACGTTAAGTTTTATTCAAGCAACCTATTCTTACTCTGGATTGTTCCAATGGCAAAAAGGATCTGATTTATTTGGTAATCTTGTTGGAGACGATGGTAATACTTATAATTTAGGGAATACTATTTCTAACGGTAATACGCATAATATTAATTCGACTTTAGACATGAATAAGTTGTATAAATACTTAGGTATTACTACTAAGAAAAAAAGAAAGTCTAATAAAGTAGCGAGAGGGTCTAGAAGTGCTCCGCCAACCACAGCTAAAGCCAAGGTAAAAGAGGTGACCAAGAAAAAAGGGGATGGTATTGGTTCAAAAATTGGTAACATTGGAATAGGTATGTTAACTTCCATTAAAAGAATTCAAGCAGTTTATAGTGAAACTAATGGAACCTATTTACCAGGATATTTACAAACTCCAGGTTTTTTGGGAACAGCAAAGCCTACTGTAGGTTATACTTTAGGTAGTCAAAGTGATGTTAGAGATTTAGCAGCAAGAAATGGATGGTTAACAACATTTCCTGACTTTAATCAACAATACACGACAAACCAAACGAAACAATTAGATTTATCTGCAAACCTAGAGCCTTTTAATGATTTTAAAATTGATTTAGTTGGGTTTAGAACTTATGCCGAAAACTACACTGAGAACTACCGTATCGAAAATAACGAGTATTTATCGTTAACACCAAATACCTATGGAAACTTTAGTATCTCGTCATTTACCTTACCAACAGCATTCGGGAAAAGTGATGAGACGGGGTCTCAAGCTTTTGATGATTTTAAAGCAAATAGGTTAGAGATTGCAAGACGTTTAGCCGTTCAAAACGGGTCAGATCCAAATGATGTTGATGCTGATGGATACCCTAAAGGATTTGGTAAGACTAGTCAACAAGTGTTATTGCCAGCTTTTGTTAGTGCTTACACAGGTCAGAATACTAATAAAACAAAATTAGGAGCCTTAAGAAATGTGCCAATTCCAAACTGGGATATTAAATACACTGGTTTCATGAAAATGAAATGGTTTAAAAAGAAATTTAAACGTTTCTCTTTAACTCACGGATACCGTTCTAGTTATAATATTGGTCAGTTTAGAAGTAATCTTGATTTTGATGGAATAGATTACGGTTTGGATTATAATTCACAACCTAGTGACGACTTGGATCAAGCAGGAAATTTTAAAAGTGAATATCTATATACTAGTGTAACGTTAACAGAGATGTTTAGTCCATTGTTCCGATTTGATATGGAAATGAAAAACTCGGTTAGAGTTTTATTAGAAATGAGAAAAGATAGGATGCTATCGCTTAGTTTTGATAATAATTTAATGACAGAAATATCAGGAAACGAATATGTTGTTGGTTTAGGGTATCGTTTTAAAGATGTGACTATAAACTCTAAATTAGCGGGACCAAAAACAAAAATTGTTGCGGATTTAATAATGTCGGCAGATGTATCGGTTAGAGATAACAAAACAATTATTCGTTATTTAGATTTAGATAATAATCAAATTACAAACGGACAAACTATTTGGGGCCTTAAATATAACGCAGAATATGCCTTTAGTAAAAACCTGACAGGCTTATTTTATTTTGATTATACATTCTCAGAATATGCGATATCTACGGCGTTTCCTCAAACAACAATTCGTTCTGGATTAACTTTAAGATATAATTTCGGAAATTAGCATTTGATTGTTTGAATTTAAGGTTCATTTAAATACATTTGTAATTCAATAAATAAAATATATAATGAACATACCATCAGATTTAAAATACACTAAGGACCACGAGTGGATTAAAGTAGAAGGAGACCAAATTACAGTTGGAATCACAGATTTTGCTCAAAGTGAATTAGGAGACATCGTTTATGTAGAGGTTGAAACTTTAGATGAAACTTTAAAAGCAGAAGAGGTTTTTGGTACTGTAGAAGCTGTTAAGACGGTTTCAGACTTGTTTTTGCCTGTTTCTGGAGAGATTGTAGCATTTAATGAAGCTTTAGAGGATGAGCCAGAGAAAGTGAATACAGATCCTTATGGAGAAGGTTGGATGGTAAAAGTTAAGGTGACTGATGTTTCAGAGTTGGATAACTTGATGTCTGCCGAAGATTACAAGGCACTTATTGGTGCGTAAACTTTTATTATTTGTAAGTTTTGGATATAGCGCCTCATTAATGACGGTTAGTCTTATTAAGATTAGTTCAGAGGTTGATTTATCCCATGGCAATGATAAAGTTGTTCATGCAATAGCACATCTAATATTTGTTAGTGTTTGGTTTTTGTCATTTTTTTACTTTTTTGGAAAAAGTAAAAAAACGGCTCTAAAACTGGCTTTTAGTGTGTCTGTGCTGTTTGGTATGCTAATTGAAATATTACAACACACACTTACAAAAAGTAGACAGGCAGATTATAAAGACGTTATAGCCAATATTATAGGGGCAGTTATTGCAGTGTTTATTATTAATTTACTAACATTAAGGAAAGTTAAAAACGACTAATAGCTTGTTTTTTTAACAAATAAATAGTTATTTTAGCATTCAGTAAACAAAAAGATATGGAATCTAAAAAAAATACAAAAGCAAATGTAGGACGTAACAGTTCGCTTTACGTAGCGGTAGGATTAGCATTAATGCTTTTTTTATCATACGTTACACTTAATTATACGACAACAGAAAAGTCGGATATCGATATAGGAATGTTAACCTTTGATGATATTGATGATGAAGATGTGCCAATTACAGAAATTTTGAATACACCACCGCCACCGCCACCGCCACCAGCAGCTCCAGAAGTTATTGAGGTTGTTGAAGATGAGGAGGATGTAGAAGAAACAGTTATGGAATCTACAGAAACAGATATAGAAGAAGTTGTGGAAATTGAAGTTGCTGATGTAGAAGTTGAAGAGGTTGAGGAAGATATAGATGTCCCTTTTTCTATTATTGAAAATGTACCTGTGTATCCAGGATGTGAAGGTGCAGGAAACAATGATGCTAAGAAAAAATGTATGTCTGAAAAGATTGGTAAATTTGTAAGAAAAAATTTCAATGCAGATTTAGCACAAGATTTAGGTCTTGATAGTGGTGTTAAAAGAATTAATGTTGGTTTTAAGATCGATAAAAACGGTAATATTGTTAATATCCAAGCAAGAGCACCACACCCTAAACTAGAACAGGAAGCTAAGCGTATCATTGGTAAGTTACCAAAAATGAAACCAGGTAGACAAAGAGGTAAAGCAGTAAATGTACCTTACGGATTACCTATTACTTTTAAAGTAGAGTAGAGCATATTTCCATATACATTAAAAATCCCGTTACATTTATGTAGCGGGATTTTTGTTTTGGTATACTTTTTGTGATTAATTCATAATATTAACACTTAAACTATTTATATTATGAGGGTTTCAAAGAAAAAAAGCGATTTAAAAGATTTTGGTCAAGAAAATGTAACTAAATCGCAAAAGCATGACGCTAATGTGCAAAAAAACACAGCGCTCTATTTTCAGATTGGTTTAATTATGTGCTTGCTTGCAGCTTATGGTGCTTTAGAAATGCGTTTTGAAGAAAGTGATTTTAAAATTCCGACAACAGCAAAGGTCGAAGTTGATAAGGATTACATGTTTGCTCCTACTTTTAGAGTAGAAGCGAATGCAGTAGAAACTTCAGAACCTTTAAAAAAGCAACCAGTACGTGTGGTTAATGTTACGGTTGTGCCGGATGAGACGCCAGAAGTAAAAACGACAACCGATAAATTGGAGTCAGAAATGTTTACTCCTACAAAACCTAAAGAAGCTAAACCTTCTTTAGACTTAGATGGAATTACAGTTGATATGCCTGAGGAAGAAATACATGTAAACTTTGTAGAAAAGGTTCCTGTTTATCCTGGATGCGAAAGTGCTAATACTAATGATAAGCGCAGAAAATGTATGTCGGAGAAGTTATCCAAATTAATCCAAAATAAATTTGATAGAAATTTAGGAATGGATTTAGGTTTAAAGGAAGGTATACAGCGTATCTCCGTTAATTTTAGAATAAATAAATTTGGAATTGTGGAAATTATAAGTACACGTGCGCCACATAAAGATTTGGAAAAGGAGGCTAATCGAGTAGTTGATAGAGTGCCACAAATGAAACCAGGAGAACAAGGAGGGGAAGCAGTTTCTGTTTTATATTCTTTGCCAATAGTTTTTGAAGTTAGATATTAGTTAAAAAGGTATAATATTTATAGTCGTTATCTTTTAAGGTAACGACTATTTTGGTTTTAAGACGTTGATAAAAACAGTATCTTTCGGCTAAATTTAAACCGTAAACTAAATATGAAGACTTTCATTTTAGGACTTTTATTAATGTGTTCTATTTTTTCTTATGCTCAAGACTCAGTTATTTATCAAATAGCGCCGCGTTTTGAAAATTGTAAGGAGACGGATTTAAAACAGCTTGATAATTGTTTTAATCAAGAAGTGTATAAAACTGTATATTCTCAATTTAGGTATCCTGAATCTGTTGAATCTAATTATATTGGAGAAATAGCTGTTATATTCGAAGTTACCAAAGGAGGTGTTTTTAAAACGGTTTATATTGATGCTCAGATTAAGGCTTTAAAAGAAGAGCTTATTCGAGTGTTTTCTGTTTTCCCAGTAATACAACCGGCAACTTACAACGGTAATCCAACGTTTAAACAATACAGTATGACGTTGCATTTTCCGTTAAATGAAAATAACAAATCTAGTAAGCTTCCGGCAATAGTTTCAGTGGACACTAAAAGTATAAAAAAGGTTAATCAAATTGAACAATTAACGGAATTACAACAAAACGCAAAACGAGAATTTGATAGTGTTCAGAAGTCCGTTTCAAAATATACAAATAAGGCTTATAAGAGTCAGGTTAATATCCCGTTTTCTCATGAAAATTATTTTCGATTTGATCAAGATTTAAATAGGATTGGAACTAATAACCATACAGCATCTAAACCTTATAAATATGAAGACGTTTCTAATTATTATGATTTTGAATCAGAGAATGAAGCGCTTCAAAAGCAGTCTAAAACATGGGTAGGACGTAAATTATGGAATGAGCATTTAGTACAGTTGCAAAGTGAAGACTATTGGTTTACTATTGATCCTATTCTTGATCTGCAATTAGGGAAAGATACAGACGCGGATTTTGGATATACTTATAATAATACACGAGGTGCGTATGTGCAAGGAGGTTTGGGTGATAAACTGAGTTTTTCAGCTTCTGTTTATGAAAACCAAGGTAGGTTTGCACAATACTACAATGAGTATGCCGAAAGTTTAAAAGCTTTTGGGCCTGACCCCGCAATAATTCCTGGGCGTGGTATTGCCAAACGATTTAAAGAAGACGCTTATGATTACCCTGTTGCAGAGGGGTATTTGTCTTATTCTCCAGCAAAATTTTTAAATGTACAATTTGGTCATGGTAAACAATTTATTGGAGATGGATACCGTAGTTTATTGCAAAGTGATGTTTCTAGTCCCTATCCTTTTTTAAAGCTGAACACAAAGTTTTGGAATATAAAATATACCAATACTTGGACTTGGCTTAAAGATGTACGTGATGATGTTACTTTGGATAAGGCCTTTCTAACAAAGTATATAGCAAATCATTATTTAAGTTGGAATGTAACAAAACGATTTAATTTAGGCTTGTTTGAATCTGTTATTTGGGAAAATAGTAACGATCGAGGTTTTGATGTTAATTATTTAAATCCATTAATCTTTTTTAGAGCCATCGAATTCGAGACAGGCCAAGGAGCAGGAAATGCTATTGTAGGAGCTTCTGGGAAATATAAGCTAAGTGATAATGCTAATGTTTATGGTCAATTTATTTTAGATGAATTTTCTCTAAGTGATGTAACAGGAGGTGACAGAAGCTGGAAGAACAAATATGGTTTTCAGTTAGGGGCAAAATGGTACAATGCTTTTAATGTGAAAAAATTAATGCTTCAAGCTGAGTACAATCAGGTAAGACCATATACTTATTCGCATAATACTATTGTTTTGAATTATGCGCACAATAACCAGCCAATGGCGCACCTTTGGGGAGCAAACTTTAAAGAGTTAGTGCTTATTGGGCGTTATCAAAAAGAACGTTGGTTTGGAGAGGCTAAGTTAATTGCTGGTATTAGAGGTTTAGATGTTAATGATGGTACGGATGACTTTAGTTATGGTGGAGATATTTATAGAAACTACAATGATAGACCATTTGATACCGGAGTATCTATAGGGCAAGGGATTAAAACGACCTCTATTAATGCTAGTGCACAACTAGGTTATTTAGTTAATCCCGCATCCAACTTAAAAGCCTTTGTTAATATAAGTTATCGTAATTTTAACCCCGAAGCCGAAACGTTATCCGCTGTTAACAACAGTACGGTATGGATTAATTTTGGTTTAAGAACAGATTTGTTTAATTGGTATTTTGATATGTAACAAAGGCTCAAAAACCATAACTTAAAAACCTTGATGTTTTTTTATGCTAAATAACCATTTAGCAGTATCTTTGCACCAGCAAAAAAAATAGCGTTGGTTTGAGTACAACAGCAACCCCTACAATAAAACATACAATTATATCCGATTTTAAAGAAATCACTAAGATGCGCTTGTCTTTAAGTGTCGTGTTTTCGTCAGTGGCTGGTTATTTTTTAGGTGCAGATACTATTAGTTTAAAAATTGTTTTACTGCTAGCTTTAGGAGGTTATTTTATGGTTGGCGCTAGTAATGCGTTCAATCAAATTATCGAAAAAGATTTGGATGCTTTAATGCATCGCACCCGAAATAGGCCTGTGGCTTCAGGGCGTATGACTGTAAATACGGCGTTTTTAATTGCTTGTATTTTTACAATTTTAGGGATTGCTATATTGTATACTATCAATGCGCAAACGGCTATGTTTGGTGCCATTTCTATATTTTTATACACCAGTGTTTATACACCATTAAAAACAAAAACACCATTATCTGTTTTTGTCGGAGCTATTCCCGGAGCTATCCCATTTATGTTAGGATGGGTTGCTGCAACTGATGATTTTGGTATAGAGTCAGGGACGTTGTTTGCCTTACAGTTTTTCTGGCAATTTCCTCATTTTTGGGCTATTGGCTGGTTTTTATTTGAAGATTATAAACGCGGAGGCTTTTTTATGTTGCCAACAGGGAAGCAAGATAGAGGGACCGCAATACAAATCATATTATATACTATTTGGACTATTTTAGTGTCTATTGTTCCTGTCTTTGGAGTAACAGGACGATTAAAATTATCTATAGTAGCAGCAGTTATTGTATTTGCTTTAGGCTTAATGATGTTGTTTTATGCCATTAAACTATACAAAAACATGAATGAAAAAGTAGCCAAGCAATTAATGTTGTCTAGTGTACTGTATATTACATTGATTCAAATTGTATACGTTATTGATAAATTTATAAGATAAAATGGATTTAACCGAAGGGACTATAGAAGAAAAAACGGGACGTGCAAAAAAGATGATGCTGTATTTTGGTATAGCCTCTTTAATTATGTCATTTGCGGGTTGGACCAGTGCTTTTATTGTAAGTAGCTCTAGGCCAGATTGGCTTCAGGATTTTGTGATGCCTCAACCGTTTTGGACTAGCATTATAATAATGATTGTAAGTAGTATTACTTTTATAGTGGCTAAAAAAGCATTATTAAAAGGAAATAACGCACTAACTACAGCAATGTTAATTTTAACATTTGTATTAGGTTTGTTTTTTGTCTACAATCAATTTAGAGGTTTTAACCAAATAATTGATCTAGGTTTTAACTTTACAGGGCCTACAAGTAACATTACAGTAACCTATATTTATTTAATAGCGGTAGTGCATATAGTGCACGTTTTAGTAGGTTTAGTTCCTGTATTAGTCGTGTTGGTTAGACATTTACAAGGGAAGTATTCAGCTGAAAATATAGTAGGATTTGAACTAGCAGAAACGTTTTGGCATTTTGTAGATTTGCTTTGGATTTACCTGTTTTTCTTCTTATACTTTTTTCTAAACTAAAAAAAATAGATAGAATAAGCTTAAAACCTTATTTAGATACTATAAAATTAGAGTTAGCTATTTTTTTAACTGAATAAAATGATTATTTTTGTGCCACATTTTAACAACTAATTTAACACTATGAATACTACAGTTGCAACTACTGATACAGAAGGAAAGACTTGGGAAGGTGGTAATGAACCGCTAAAAGCAAGTTATGGTAAGATGATGATGTGGTTTTTTATCGTATCAGATGCATTAACATTCTCTGGGTTTTTAGCAGCCTATGGTTTTTCAAGATTCAAATTTATTGACGCTTGGCCAATTGCAGACGAAGTTTTTACTCACGTACCATTTTTTCATGGAAATTATCCAATGATCTATGTTGCGTTTATGACATTTATACTGATTATGTCTTCAGTAACAATGGTGTTAGCAGTTGATGCTGGTCACCATTTAAATAAGAAAAAAGTAACATGGTATATGTTTCTTACTATTATTGGAGGTATAATATTTGTTGGTTCTCAAGCTTGGGAATGGAATACTTTTATTAAAGGAGATTTTGGTGCTGTGCAAACTAAAGGTGGTAACATCTTACAATTTGGAGAGTACGTAACTATAGATGGAGAAAAAACATTTAAACGCGTTGCTATAGCAGATTTTACTACGGCTGCTCACACAGATAGAGTGGATCACGAACGTAAAAACGGATTGTGGTTTGTAGGAGAAGGAGCGTTACCTGTTTACCAAGTTTCTGACGTTATAAAAGGTATGGAAGCTAATCCTAATGTTTTAATAAGGACTCAAATTATCAACGAAGAAGGTGAGAAGACTATCTTATCTCAAACAGAGTCTTTAAAGCAAATTAAAAAGAACGGTAAAGCGGTTGTACAAGGAGCAAATCTTCATGTTAACGAATACGGTTCGCCGTTATTTGCAGATTTCTTTTTCTTCATAACAGGATTTCACGGGTTTCACGTTGTATCAGGAATTATCCTAAATATCATTGTTTTCTTTAATGTTGTTTTAGGAACGTACGAAAGACGTAAAAGTTACGAAATGGTAGAGAAAGTTGGTTTATACTGGCACTTTGTAGATTTAGTTTGGGTATTTGTATTCACATTCTTTTACCTAGTTTAATAAAAATAGAAAAGACATATCATGGCAGACGCACATAAATTAGAAATATTCAGAGGATTAGTAAAGTTTAAATCTAATACTCAAAAAATTTGGGGAGTTTTAATCTTGTTATCTATCATAACGGCTATAGAGGTTGTTTTGGGGATAATAAAACCAGCTTGGGGAACAAGTGTTGTTTTAGGGATGAAACTATTAAACTGGATCTTCATTATATTAACAATAGTAAAGGCGTATTATATTACTTGGGACTTCATGCACATGCGTGATGAAGTTGCAGGATTAAGACGTGCAGTAGTATGGACAGGTATATTCTTAATCTGTTATTTACTATTTATATTATTACAAGAAGGTGGTTACGTGTTTAACGTGTACGACAATGGATTTATAAAAAGAGATTTCTAGAGTGAAATCAAAATATATAAAGTTAAAAAGGTGGTTTATTAAAGCCACCTTTTTTATTTTTGTATTTTAAAAAACAGTACAATTATTATGGATAAAAAGAATATTAAAAAAGGAGTTGTTTTAAGTGTCTTGTTTTTTCTTCCTGTTATCTTTTTATTGTTTTTATACCCGTCTACAAACAATTACAATCCACTAGAAGTTGTTAAAAAGAACATACTAGATTTAAAAAATCTTAGTTCTTCCAATACGGATATACAATTAGAAGAACATATTACTGTATTAGGGTTTTTAGGTAAAGATCCTGAAAGTAAGTTTGTAGAATGTTCTAACCTTAAAGAATTGATCTACGATAAGTTTCAAGGCTTTAAAAAGTTTCAAGTGGTAATGTTAGTTTCAAAAGATTCTAAAGAGGCGACAGATCGGCTTAAAAAAGAATTAACCAAGTATGGTGAGCTTAAGTACTGGTCGTTTGTGGAGTTGGATGATTCAGATACAAAAAAGATGTTTAATAGTTTAAGAACAAGCGAGGTCTTAGATTTTAATCTTGCAACAAGTAAGGTTTTTATTGTTGACAAAGAGTTAAATCAACGTGGACGCTTGGATAATAGAACTAAACCTGAAATAGAAGCTGATAAAGGCGCATATCCATTAACCGCCTATAATGCTTCGGAAGTAGCACAACTTAAAAATGTTATGGGAGCAGATGATTTACGGGTGTTGTTTACGGAGTATAGACAGAAACGTAAAGGTGAGTTTAACTCGGCTTCTAGACGCGCACAGGACTTAAAAGGAGACACAAATTAATCGTATTACAATGAGCAAAAAAGCAAATTATTCATATATAGGTATCGCGTTTATCATTTTGTTATTCGGTATTATTTTTATTCCGAAGATTGTAGATAGGGTGAGTAATGGAGATATAAGTCGCACAGACGAAAGTAGAAGTGAAGGTCTTGTTGTTAACGGTAAGAAAACTTCAAAGAATAAGTCTGATTTAGAGTATTTAATCATTGATGGTCAACCTAAAAAAGTACCTGAATTTAGTTTTACGGATCAAGATGGTAAAACAATTACTAATAAAGATTATTTGGGACAAGTATATGTTGTTGATTTCTTTTTTACAACCTGTCCTACTATTTGTCCAAGAATGAGCAAAAATTTGGCTGTAATTCAAGATAAGTTTAAAGACAATCCAGACTTTGGTATTGCTTCTTTTAGTATAAACCCAGAGAATGACACACCAGAGGTTTTAAAAGCTTATGCGGCAGATTATGGCGTGACAAGTCCAAATTGGCATTTATTGACTGGCGCAAAAGAAGACATTTATAAGTTGTCAAATATTGGGTTTAATATTTTTGCTAATATTGAAAATTTCGAACATTCTGGGGATTTTGCTTTAGTTGATAAAGAAGGGTACTTGCGTTCTAGAAAAGATGCTTTTGGGAATCCAAAAATATTTTATAAAGGTGTGATAAGCGAGCAGGAAAAAGTGGATGAAGATGGTAATGAGCAAGAAATAACAGTGATACAAGAAGATATTGCTAAATTGTTAAGAGAGTAAATTATTCTATCATTCTAAACGTGTTTCAGAATCGCATAAATTATTAAATATGACTAATATCAACACCCTAGAAGACGAAAAAAAATACAATAAGTGGATTGTTGTGTTGTCAATATTAATTCCTATTGCTGTTGCTGTGCTTTTTAACGTCAAGTTAAAAGATTTTGGGTTTAATGTAGAACCATTAACTTTTTTACCGCCAATATATGCTGGTATTAATGCTTTGACAGCTGTTCTTTTGGTTTTAGCTTTTATGGCTGTTAAAAAGAAAAACATAGTCCTTCATAAAAAATTAATGTCAACTGCTATTGGTTGTTCTGTGGTTTTTTTACTGATGTATGTGGCGTATCATATGACTAGTGATTCTACAAAATTTGGTGGTGAAGGTGTTGTCAGAACAGTTTATTTTGTGATATTAATAACGCATATTGCGTTATCTATTGTAGTTATTCCATTTGTTTTAATCACTTATGTTAGGGCAATTACTAATAATATAGAACGTCATAAAAAAATAGCTAAACTAACATTCCCGTTATGGTTATATGTTGCAGTAACAGGCGTTATTGTGTATTTAATGATTTCACCTTATTACATTTAAAAGGATAATGTCACACTGATAGCAATCTGAATGGCATCAAAACAATAAATATGAAAACAAAAGCAATCTTTTTTCTAATCTCTTTTTTCTTTTGTCTAAAAAGTTCAGCGCAATGCGCTATGTGTAGAGCGGTTTTAGAAAATGAAGAGGGGCAGGCTACTGCAAAAGGTATCAATGATGGAATTGTGTATTTAATGTCTATTCCTTATTTATTAGTTTTTGGATTAGGATTCTTTATTTATTGGAAGTTTTTTAGAACTAAAAAAGCAATAAATTAGTACTAAACACATATTTTAACAAAAAAAGCCATTAAATGTTGTAACAAATTCCATCCTTTGTAGTCTAATTGATATTGAGTTACTCATCAATCAAATAAACTGTCTATTATGCTCAAAATAAGAAAGATTCATAAGTCCTACCCAATAGGGGATTCTAGTCTTCATGTTTTAAAAGGAATTGATTTATCTGTTGAAGAAGGAGAAATGGTTGCAATCATGGGGTCTTCAGGTTCGGGAAAATCAACATTACTTAATATTATCGGAATGTTAGATGAAGCTGATGAAGGTGAATACATTTTAGATGGTGTGCCAATCAAAAATCTTACTGAGAAAAAAGCCGCAATTTATAGAAATAAGTTTTTGGGATTTATATTTCAATCTTTCAACTTAATCAATTATAAAAACGCAATAGAGAATGTTGCACTTCCGCTATATTATCAAGGATTCAAGAGAAAGGAAAGACTTGAAAAAGCGATGTTTCATCTAGAAAAAGTAGGTTTAAAAAATTGGGCAACACACTTGCCTAATGAGCTGTCTGGAGGTCAAAAACAACGTGTCGCAATTGCAAGAGCATTAGCAGCGGATCCAAAATTACTCTTAGCTGATGAGCCTACAGGGGCATTAGATACTAAAACATCATATGAGATTATGGATTTTATTCAATCGTTAAATGATGAAGGTAAAACCATATTAATGGTAACGCACGAAGAAGACATCGCAAATATGTGTAAACGTATTGTCCGTCTAAAGGATGGTGTTATTATAGAAGATGTGTTTATTAATCAAGAAAGAGCTTCAGCGCATGTTTGATAGAGATCTTTGGCGAGAAATATTTCAGAGTATAAACATGAACAGAACCAGAAGTGTATTATCTGGTTTTACAGTAGCTTTTGCTATTTCGTTATTTGCTATTTTATTTGGTTTAGTCAATGGGTTGGTAAATACGTTTGATACAGCTTTTTCAGATGATGCCACAAATTCTATATTTATCAGATCTGGAGAAACGTCTAAAGCTAGTAATGGTTTACAAGCTGGGCGGAAAATTCAGTTTAAAAATGATGATCAAGCTTGGATAGAAAAAGAGTACGGTGATAAAGTGCAATATATTACTTCAAGAGTGTATTTAAATGTCATGGCTTCTTTTGGAAATGAAAAAAGTAGTTATAGTTTAATTGCGGTCAATCCAGATCATCAATTTTTAGAAAACACTAAAGTTGAATATGGACGATATGTCAATCAATTAGATATCGATAATAAAACAAAAGTCGTAGTCATTGGGCGTTTGGTAGAAGAAGATTTATTTTTAAAAACGACTGCTATTGGTAAATACATTAATTTAAATGGTATTCAATATAAAGTCGTCGGTGTTTTTAGTGATGATGGAGGTGATAATGAAGAGCGTATAATTTATATTCCTATTAGTACAGCGCAACAAATTTATGGCAATAATGATTATATCGATCAAATAAATTTAACCTATAATCCTAATATGAATTTTGATGCGGCTATTGGGTTTAGTGATCTGTTGACAAAGAAAATGAAAGATCGTTTTATGGTGTCCCAAAGTGATCAACGCGCTATAAGAGTTCGAAATTTAGCTAACGAGTCTAAAGCGGTAGATCAAATGACTGGTGGTTTAGGTGTTATGGTTTTAGTTATCGGTTTTGGTACTTTAATAGCAGGGATTGTTGGTATTAGTAATATGATGATATTTATTGTTAAAGAACGTACAAAGGAGATTGGAATCAGAAAAGCATTAGGGGCCTCTCCAAAATCTATAGTTTCAATTATATTACTAGAATCTATTTTAGTAACGGTTATAGCAGGGTTTGTGGGTTTACTTATAGGTATGGGTGTTGTGGAACTCGCAGGGCCGATGCTAGAAAAATATTTTATTAAAGATCCTACAGTTAGTTTAAGTGTTGTTGTTGCTGCAACAATTACACTTATTGTCGCTGGTGGTATTGCAGGCTATTTACCAGCTAAAAAGGCATCTAGAATTAAACCAATTGTCGCACTTAGAAATGATTAAATTATAATGTTTTTATTCGAAAGAGATACATGGCAAGAAGTTTACGATAGTTTAAGTAAAAATAAACTCCGTTCTGCATTAACTATGGTTGGTGTTTGGTGGGGAATTTTACTGCTAATCGGTTTACTAGGCTCGGCAAAAGGATTGGAGAATTCTTTTAATCGTTTGTTTGGAGATTTTGCCACAAATAGTGTCTTTGTTTGGGCACAAAGTACAAGTAAACCGTTTAAAGGATTCCAGGAAGGCCGCCAAGTAAACTTAACGGTTAGTGATGCTAAAAAGATAGAGGAAAATGTTGAGGGTATCGAATTTGTTGTGCCCAGAAATGTAAACACAGCTTTAGTTGTTCATAGTTTTTTATCAGGTAGTTTTAGTGTTAATGGTGATTACCCAATACTAGATCAGGTTCAAAAGAAGAAGATGATTCAAGGACGCTTTATCAATCAAACTGATATTGATGAAAACAGGAAGGTCGTTGTGATTTCTGAAGAAATTTATAAGCAACTATTTGAAAAGGATGCCGAAATGATTGGGGAGTATATTCAATTAAACAGCATGAATTTTAAGGTTGTTGGTATGTTTGAAACAGGTAATGGTAACATGGGACCATCAAGTGATATTCATATTCCTTTTACAACGTTTCAGCAAATATATAATATGGGAGATGAGATTAGATGGATGATGATTACTGGTAAACCAGAATATGATATCTCTCAAATAGAATCTGATGCTAAATTAATTTTAAGAAACTTAAATAATATTCATCCAGATGATACACGTGCTTTTGGTAGTTTTAATCTAGGAAAAGAATTTGCTAAAATCACCGGATTCCTATCTGGTATGCAGTTTTTAACTTGGTTTGTGGGCGTCGCTACTTTAATAGCTGGTGTATTTGCAATTGGAAATATATTACTTATTACGGTAAAAGAAAGAACGAAGGAAATAGGAGTTAGACGTGCTTTAGGAGCAACACCTTATGAGATAAAAAGACAAATTATTGTTGAGGCTGTATCTATAACCTTATTAGCTGGATTATTAGGTATCATATCTGGTGGTTGGATACTTATTGCTTTAGATAGTGCTTTTGGTCAGGGGGCAGGAGCTGTAATTGTTAATGCGTCCGTATCTATAACAGTTGTTTTTGTTGCTTTATTAATATTAGTGGTATTAGGGACTTTAATTGGGTTAATTCCAGCATTTAAAGCAACAAGTATAAAGCCAATAGAGGCTTTAAGAGAAGAGTAAATCAATCAAATAAATAAAATAAACTTTTTTAAATCAACCGCTTAAACTATATAAAAATGAAAAAAGTAATAAAAATAATTGTAATTATTGCTCTGGTAATAGCACTTGTTATGGTTTTAATATATTTTAAAGACTCTAACTCTAAGTCTGTTGAAGATTTTAAGACAGCAGACCCATTTTTTACCTCAATAAATACCAAAACAGTAGCTACGGGTAAGTTAAACCCTGAGGAAGAAGTAGAGCTTAAGCCTCAAATTTCTGGTATTATTGATAAGATATTGGTAGAAGAAGGTGATATTGTTAAAAAAGGAGATGTTATTGCTAAAATTAGAGTGGTTCCAAATGAGCAAAGTCTTGTAGGCGCAAGTAGTCAAATTAGTAGTGCAAAATTGTCTTTCAATAATTCTAAAACGATGTACGATCGTAATAAAACCTTATTTGATAAAGGTGTGGTTTCAAAACAAGATTTTGAGAATAGCGAATTGGCATTAAACCAAGCACAAGAAACACTAAGTCAAGCGCAAAATAATTATCAAATTATAAAAAGAGGGTCATTGTCAGGCGGAGGATCTGCTAACACCAACATTATAGCGTTAATACCTGGTACAATTTTAGAGATTCCTGTGAGAGAAGGTGATCAAGTTATAGAAAGTAATAACTTTAATGCGGGAACTACTATTGCGACTATTGCAGATATGAGTAAAATGATTTTTGAAGGAAAAGTGGATGAAGCTGAAGTAGGAAAATTAGAAGAAGGAAAAGAAATTAAAGTGATTTTAGGAGCAATTAATGGCAAAGAATTTCCTGCAAAATTAACTTTTGTTGCCCCAAAAGGGATGGAAGAAAACGGAGCTGTACAATTTACAATAAAAGCGGATGTCACTGTAGAGTCATCTACAAAAATTAGAGCAGGATATAGTGCTAATGCTGAAATTGAAATGGAATCTAGAGATAGCACTTTAGTTATAAAAGAGTCTTTATTGCAATTTAACCGAATTACAGAAAAACCTTTTGTTGAAATTGAAAAACAAGCAGGTAAGTTTGAGAAGAGAGATGTCGAATTAGGATTGTCTGACGGAATTAACGTCGAGATTAAAGAAGGTGTTAAAGAAGGAGATAAAATAAAAGTTTGGAATAAAGCGTCAAAAGAAGATAACGATGAAGACGAAGATTAATATGAAACAGATCACTTATTTAGTATTGCTTTTAGTTGGATTTACGGCTTCTGCACAAGAAAAAAAATGGACACTTCAAGAGTGTGTTAGTCATGCTTTAGAAAACAACATTACGGTATTACAAGGTCAGAATACTTTATTATCTAATGAACAAGATATAATTGCTTCTAAAGGACAATTTTTACCATCAATAAGCGGTAGTGCAGGACATAGTTTGTCTTTAGGTAATACAGAGATTTTTCCAGGACAATTTGTGGACAGAACCTCTAATAGTACAAGTTTTAGTTTATCAGCAAATCAAACGGTGTTTAATGGTTTTAGATTAACTAATTTATATAAGCAGTCTCAATTAAATTTGGAGACTAATAAATTAGAATTAAGCAGAATTAAAGATGATATTTCTTTAAACGTTGTTAATGCCTACTTAAATGTGTTATTTAATATTGAAAATCTAGAGATTGCTGAAGCGCAATACGGGTTTACAGAAAAGCAATTGCAACAAGTACAAGATTTAGTGGAAGCAGGTGTACAGCCTAAGGCTAATATTTACGATGCACAAGCCACTCTAAGTAGAGATTTACAAAGTGTAACGGTAGCTCAGAATAACTATGATATTTCATTGTTAACTTTATCGCAACTTCTGCAAGTACCATATGACGGCTTTAATATTGAAGAGATTGAGGTTAATGACCCATCTATAGAGTTGATGTATGAAGATGCTAAGCCAATTGTTAAGTATGCATTAGATAATAGATATGAAATTAAAGTCGCTCAAAAAAATATTGAAAATGCAGAATTATCTACTGAGATTTCTAAAAGTGGATTTTTACCATTTATAAGTGTTGGTTATGGTTTTGGGTCTAATGTGTTTTATACAAATTTATTACAAAATGAAGATGCTTTTTTTAATCAATTAAATGATCAAAAAGCACATAGTTTTAGGTTAAATGTTAGTATACCTATTTTCTCTCAATTTCAAAATAAAACCAATGTAGCCAAAGCAAAAATTCAAGAAGATAATGCTAGGTTAAGTTTAGAGCAAACCAAATTATCTTTGGAAGCAAATGTACAACGTGCTTTTACGGATGCAAAAGCAGCTTTTAGATCGTATGAAGCAGCTAAGGTCAGTTTGGAAGCACAAACAATAGCATTTCAAAATGCGCAAGAGCGTTATAATATCGGAGCAATGAATGCTTTTGATATTGAACAAACAAGACTACGATTAGTTAATGCTGAAGCTTCTTTAGTTAACGCTAAGTATGATTTTGTTTTTAAAACTAAAGTTCTAGATTTTTATCTGGGCAAACCAATAACAGAATAACAGTGGCTTATATATTAAATATTGAAACGTCTACGACAAACTGCTCAGTCTCTCTTTCTAATAAAGGGGAGACTTTAGTATTAAAAGAAGATTACGGAAATGGATATTCTCATGCAGAGAAATTGCATGTATACATTGAAGAGGTGTTAAATGAAGCAAATATTACAGCAAGTCATTTGGATGCCATTGCGGTAAGTAAAGGACCTGGGTCTTATACAGGTTTACGTATTGGTGTATCGGCAGCAAAGGGATTGGCGTATGCGTTAGAGAAGCCTCTGATATCAGTTTCAACTTTAGAAGCGTTAGCGTACCAAATAAAAGCAGAATCGGGTGTTATTATACCAATGCTGGATGCTAGACGTTTAGAAGTATACTCCGCTATATTTGATGCTAGTTATAATTTAGTGAGAGCTATCGAAGCACAGATACTTGATGAGAGTGCTTTTAAAAAGGAATTAGTTTCGGGGAAAGTTTATTTTGTAGGGGACGGTGTTGAGAAAACAGAAAAGCTAATTAATCATCAAAATGCTGTGTTTATAGAAAACAAATTGCCATCTGCTGATCAAATGAGTTTATTGAGTTTTGAAAAGTATAAAAAAAGCGACATCGAAGATGTCGCCTATTTTGAACCTTATTATTTAAAAGATTTTGTAGCAATAAAATCTAAAAAATAATTTACCCTTCTTTTTGTATTTCTACAGCATGAGGATAAGGTATTTCTATTCCCGCAGCATCTAATGCTTCTTTTGTTTTTTCTGTAACATCAAAGTAGACTGTCCAATAGTCTTCTGCTTTACACCAAGGCCTTACAGCAAAATTAACAGAGCTATCAGCTAGTTCCATTACATTTACTGTCGGTTCTGGTGTGTCTATTACTTTTGGGTTGTCTTTTAAAACTTTCATTAAGACGTCTTTAGTCTGTTTGATGTCAGAATCGTAACCAACTCCAAAAACTAAATCGACACGTCTAGTGCCTTCCGTAGAAAAATTAATAATGTTACCATTAGAAAGTGATCCATTGGGAATAATAATTTCTCTATTAGAAAGTCCTGTTAATTTGGTCGTAAAAATCTGAATTTCTTTAACAACACCAGTTTGTCCTTGCGCTTCAATTAAATCACCGATTTTAAAAGGTTTGAATAGCATAATTAAAACACCTCCAGCAAAATTACCTAAAGAGCCTTGTAATGCTAAACCAATAGCTAATCCAGCAGCAGCAATTATTGCAGCAAATGATGTTGTTTCAACACCTAATGTACCAAGAACAACAATTATTAAAACGATTTTTAAAACCCAATTTAATAAGTTGAGCAAGAATTTTTGAAGACTTTCATCATATTTTCTTGAAAGCATTAACTTTTTTAAACCTTTTAAAAGGTATTTGACTATGAAAGCTCCAATAACCCATATTACAATTGCTAATAATAATTTTGGTGCGTACTCAATAATAAGTTCAGAGGCCTTATCTTTCCATTGTTGTAAATCCATTGTAAAATTTTATAGTTTAAAGCAAAGATAAATATAAATAGTAAACACTTCTTTAAGGTAGGATAATTATATGTGTTAAGTTGTTTTACTTAAAGAGCTTGTCCTATTTAAATAACCTAATGGAAACTAGTGGTTGCAGTTACTGCAGAGATCCAAACGATTCTAAGATAACTAAATAGCACTTTAGGGCATACTTTAGTTTTAAGTGATAATAGTTACTTAATATTTACAGCTAAAAAAAGCCTGAACATATGTTCAGGCTTTTTTTTTATACTTAAGTAATCTTAAAAAGGTGTTTAATTAACTTCAAAAGTGATTTTTAAGTTTACTCTAAAGTCTACGACTTCACCATCTTTAACACTAGCGCTTTGATCTTGTACATATACAGAGCGAATATTTTTCACGCTCTTAGATGCATGTTTTACTGCCTTTTTAGTTGCATCTTCCCAACTTTTATCCGAGTTAGATAATACTTCAATTACTTTTAATACTGCCATAATGTTGTTTTTTAATTATTATTTGTTCCTTAAATTTACGAATATTAAAATAATTATCGCCGTTTTTAAAGGTGTAATAAAAGGCATAAACGGATAAACAGCAGGTTTTTAAGGATGAAATTAACCGTTTATGGCAACAACTGAATCAACTTTACCTGCTAGCATTTCTTTTAACATGTTTTCAATTCCGCTTTTTAAGGTATAAGTAGACGATGGACAGCCACTACAAGCACCTTGTAAAATTACTTTTACTGTTTTTGTAGCCTCATCATAAGATTCAAATTGAATATTTCCTCCGTCACTTGCAACAGCAGGCTTAACGTATTCTTCCAAGATATTTATAATCTCTTTAGAAGTGTCATCAAGTGTTTCAAAATGTGCTTCTACTTTCTCAATGGATTTTTCTACAACTTCAGGAGCATTTGGAGATACAATTTCTTTTGCATCTTCAATATAAGTTCTTATAAATTCTCTTAATTCAAAAGAAATATCACTCCATTCTGCAATGTCATATTTAGTAATAGAAACAAAATTTTCATCAAAAAACACACTCTTGACAAAAGGGAAGTGAAATAAGGCAGTAGCCATCGGTGATGGTTTTGCAGTTTCAATAGACGTAAATTCGTATGATGCCGTAACTAATTTTTTATTTGCTACAAATTTTAATACGGATGGGTTTGGCGTACTTTCCGTGTAAACGGTAACGGCGACTTTTTTTGTTTCAGCTAAATCTGAGACAACACTTCCGCCTTCATTTAGATAGGATTCAATTTGTTCTGAGACTTCTGTTTTAACAGCATCCCATTCCACTATATTATAACGTTCAATAGCTATAAAATTACTAGAAATGTAAACTTTTTTTACAAAAGGAAGGTAGAACAATTGCTGCGCTAAAGGAGAGTCTTTAGCTTCGTCAATGTTATTAAACTCAAAGCTTTGATGCTTAGTTATAAACTGATTAAGCTCAAATTTGATTATAGTTGGGTTTGAGGTTTCTTGAATGGAAACTTTAAAATTGCTCATTGGTACTTTTTTTTGCAAAAATACTAAAGAAAAGTATAGCTATCTAGGATATGTCAAATTTATAAAACTATCAAAATTTGTTTTTTTTTAGTTTATTTGATAAAACCTTTTTATCTTGAAGCTTTAACTTTTTGGAGTGAATTTATAAGGTGTAAATTTATATATTTGAATCTTATTTATAATTTTTATGTTAAAAAAGAGTTATAAACCTAACAACTGACCATTTAAACCTATCGACTTCGAATTTAGAGACTATGAGATTAAACCGCGTACTTTTAATAGCAATTGTGGCCTTGTTCGGTGCTCAGTTGTCTAGAGCCCAAGAAGGGTTGCCAATCTACTCTGATTATTTAACAGACAACTATTATTTAATACACCCATCTATGGCTGGTGCTGCAAACTGTGCGAAGCTTAGAATCACTGGAAGACAACAATGGTTTGGAGATGATGACGCGCCAAAGTTAGTAACGGCTAGTGTTAATGGTCGTATTGGAGAGTCTCAATCTGGTATTGGAGCAATTGTGTACAGTGATAAAAATGGATACCACTCGCAAACGGGCGCTTATTTTACTTATGCACATCACTTAATGTTTTCTAGAAGTACAACGGATTTAAATCAATTATCTTTTGGTTTAAGTGCTGGTGCGATACAATATAAATTGGATGAAACTAGTTTTTTGGCAGATGGATTTGATCCAATAATTTCGGGAATAGAGCAATCTGCTACTAATTTTAATGTTGACTTAGGTTTTTCTTATTTCGTATATGATTTTTATGCACATGCAACAATTAAAAATCTTTTAAACAATGATGGTGTAAATTTTAACGAACAAGGTTTGAGTTATGATAACTTAAGAACGTACTTAGTGTCTATTGGGAATAACTTTGGTAGTTCAGGTAGTGATTGGAGTTTTGAACCTTCAGCGATGTTTATGTACAGAGATGCCACAGAAGAGGCGTCTTTTGATATAAACCTTAAAGCGTATAAGTCTTTAGAGTTTGGTAAAGTTTGGGGAGGGTTGTCGTATAGACGTTCTTTAGATGGTGCAGAGTTTGTTGATGGATCAGGAGTTAGTAGTCAAAAATTACAATATATTACTCCAATTTTAGGAGTAGAGGTTAATAATTTTGTTTTTGCTTATACTTATAGTTATCAATCTAATTCAGTCGTGTTTAATAATGGTGGTTTTCATCAATTAACACTTGGATTAAACTTTAACTGTGGTAAAGAAAGATACAGTTGTGATTGTCCTGCAATTAATTAAATAAAAAGACATAAAAAAAAGCCTCGATAATATCGAGGCTTTTTTTTGTGGTATTACTCTATTGGTTGGTATTTAATTCTTTTACATCTATGCTTCCGTCAGGAGAGATAACATAATATTTATGTTTAATTTCTGTTTTTACTAGGGGTTCCTCTTTTTGCGCTTTAGGTTTTGGTGTAAATTGTAGTTTTATTTCCATTCCTACTTGTACGACTGGCGCTAAAATTGATGGGTTGATAACAACATCGTATTTTTCGTAAGATAAAGGCTGGTAGTAATAAGATTTTTGTTTTTCAGCCTGCGTGATACCTTTGTTTTGTTTTAAGGCTTGAAAAGAGATACTATTAAAGGCTTCATAGTTTTGGTAAAAATCTTTTGGAAAATAACAATATTTTTGGTCGGCCATGATTACATTGTAATGGTCTAAAGTAAAACCTAAAGCATTATAATAATCTTTTTTCTCTGTAATTAATGCCAAGAGTTTAGTCTGTAGATTTTTATATACGTCTGTAATGTTTTCAATAAAATAATCTACTTTAACTAAATTATAGACTTCATTTTTAGCACAAGCAGTCAATATATTTTCAAAGTGTTGTGTTTTAGAAAATTGGATATGTATGTTTTGTTGTAACTCAAAACCCTTTGGGATTTCGGTATATGATTTACTAAATAATTTTTTTGTGACTTCAACCTCATAAACGGGAACAAAGGAAATCACATCAATTGCTATATCTTGTTCTGTTATGCCATATAAAATTAATTCTGTTTTTATTTTTTTAATACGCTCAGTCATCAATTGATTTGTCATTTCGGCAGTTTCGCCAATTTGGGAAACATTAAAAATAGCGGTATAGGTACTTGCTTTTACATTCTGTAGAGCTCTCACATCAATTACTATAGTGCTATTAGGGTTTAGGTTGGTAAGGCTGTGTTTTTCCGAATGCCCAAAAACTGCCGCATTACCAGTCGCAATATTCTGTCTAGAAATATTTTGGTTGTAATTACCTTTATGTTGGGCTTGTGTATTAGAGACTAGCAAGGTGAAAAAGAAAAATAAATGTGTAATTTTCATAATTTGTTTATGTTTTGGTTAAGTAAAGCTAGATGGCTTTTATTTAAAGTACAAACCATAATGAGGGAACTAGTAAGGGTAATGAGCAAATGTGACAGGTAAATGAGTTAAGGCTGCTATTTAAATAATTTAATACGTTACATTAAAAAAACGCATTTTATTTAATGATTTAAAGTCCGTAAGTTTATGTTTTAGAAATTTATAAATGAAAAATCTACGGTTAATAATTACAGTTGTATTAAGTCTTGTGTTTCAGCAAATGATAGTTGCTCAACAAGAGCTTAGTAGGTCAATTGACGACTCTTTTTCAGTAAACGGGTTTGTGTTAGAGACTAATAATTATAACCCCATATCTGACGTTAATGTGCAGGTTAATGGAGGTGCTTATACTAGTACGAGTTTAAGTGGACGGTTTAAAATAAGTGTTAGAAAAGGAGATGAGATTATGATAAGTCATAAGGATTTTCAGACAATCTACTACATGGTAACAAGTAACGATGATATTAGGATTGAGGTACAATCTATAAGTGAAGCTTCTCAATCTAAAAAAAAAGCAAAAGAAAACACGTTTAAAATAGCTATAGATTCGGCACAGTTTTATAAGAAAATTTCAGCAGAAAAAAGCATTCAGTTTATCGCCGATGGGATTCCTAAGAGTAATTCTGTTACACAAAATGCGGAGGCTTTTCAAGTGTTAGGAGATGTCTATATGTATTGGAAACAATATGATTTGGCAGTTACTAATTATAGGATTAGTTTAAATAACGTTATTTCTAATGATGTTAAGTTGAAATTAGCAAAGGCGTATTACAATAATAAAAACCATCAAGAAAGTTTAGCGATCTATAATGGCTTAAAATTAAAAGATTTAACTGGTATTCAAAAAGTGTTATCTTATGAAGGTTTAGGTGATGTTTATTCTAAAATTAAGGATGAAAGTAAAGCAACTAAAGCTTATAAGGAAGGATTAAAGGTTGCTCAAGAAAACAGTATTCAGTCTAAAATAACTGATTTAAACTCTAAACTAGGTGAAGTTTATAATACCGAAGGCAAAAAGAAGAAAGCTGAAGTTTTATTAGAAAATTCTGTAGTGTTAGCAGCTCAAGAAAACAAAACTCGAGAGGTAGAGCAGAAGGTTAAATTTGCAGATTTTCAGAATAATAATAAATCTTATGATGAAGAAATTGAAATCAGAAAAGAGATTATTAATGATATCGATACCATAGAAAAAGACTCTATTATTTCTAACGAAAGTAGCATCACTAAACAAAAGCAAAATTATAAAATTGGAAATGCTTATTTTTTGCAAAAGGAGTATAAAGAGGCTATTCCTTACTTAGAAAAAAGTATAGTAGAGGCGGATAAAAAAGAGGATCTAATAGTTAAAAAGGACGCGATTAAAAAGCTAACTGATGTTTATGTGGAATCAGGTAATTTTAGTGAAGCTAAAAAAACGTTTGATGAGTATGTAAAAACGGTTGATCAACTTTATATTAAAAAGGAACAGGAAATATCTCAGGCAGCACGATTTAATAAAAGTATTGCAGAGAAGCAAAACCGAATAGCAACACTAGAAACCGATCGTAAATTAACTTTGAGTCAAGTCGCGTTATCCGAAGAAAAAAATAAAACCCAACAGTTGATAATCTATTCTTTAATAGGTGGTTTGTTTTTATTTGCAGTAGCAGCGTATTTAATGTATAAGTATATTAAACAACAAAAATTGGCTAATAATTTGTTAGCTTTAAAGTCATTGAGAAGCCAAATGAATCCTCATTTTATCTTCAACGCGCTAAACTCGGTTAATAGTTTTATTGCAACTAATGATGAGCGTACAGCAAACAAATATTTGTCAGATTTTTCAAAATTGATGCGTGCTGTTTTAGAGAATTCTGAAGAAGATTTTATTCCACTTCAAAAAGAAATCGAATTGATCGAATTGTACACAAAACTAGAACATTTTAGGTTTAAAGATAAGTTTGAATATACAATAGACGTGGACAAAACTATAGATATCGAAGCGTATCAGATTCCGCCTATGTTACTTCAACCTTATATTGAAAATGCTGTCTGGCATGGCTTACGATATAAAGACGATATGGGATTACTACATATTTCAATAATCAAAAAACAAAAAGGTATTATTGCTATTACTATTGCAGATAATGGTATTGGGCGTAAAAAGTCTAAAAGTTTAAAGACAGAAAATCAACAAAAGCACAACTCTAAAGGCTTAGGTAATATTAAAAAACGAGTGTCTATTTTAAACCAGATGTATAAAGACAAAGTAGATGTGCTTATAGATGATAATGGTACAGAAGGAGATGTGGGAACTAAGGTAGTAGTAACAATAAAAAAAGACTAAACATGACGTTAAACGCAATACTAGTAGAAGACGAAGAACAAAGTAGAGCTATACTAAAAAACTACTTAACCAAATACTGTCCAAAAGTCAATATTTTAGGTGAAGCAGCTAATGTTATAGAAGCCTTAGAGCTAATTCGTACCTTGGACCTAGATCTTGTTTTTTTAGACGTGGAGATGCCTTATGGTAATGCATTTGACCTACTAGACAAAGTGGGTGATCGCGATTTCGAAACTATATTTGTAACCGCTTATAATAACTATGCTATAGACGCATTAAATGCACATGCATCCTATTATTTGATGAAGCCAATAGATATAGACGAGTTGATTAAGGCTGTAGACTACGTTTCCGAAATTAAGTCAAAAGAAGATGCTTTACAAGACCAGGTTTTAATTCCAAAAACAAAGAGTGTAACTGGTAAAATAACCATACCACAACAAGATGGATTTGAAGTGTTAAACACTAAAGACATACTGTTTTGCAAAGCAGATGATAATTATACTGAAATTTATTTAAACAACAATAAAAAGAAAGTCGTCAGTAAGACGCTCAAATATTTTGAGGATGCACTAACGCCATCAGGATTTGCTCGTGTTCACAAAAGTTATTTAGTTAATGTAGGAGAAGTTGTTAAATACATAAAAGGAAAAGGAGGAAGTGTTATCTTAAGTAATGGAAAAGAAATTATGGTATCCGCCTCTAAAAAATCAGACCTATTATCTTATTTTAAATAGAGAAACACTTCATTTTGAGTAATTATAGAAGAATAAGCAAAAAGTAGTTAGAACAATAAAAAAAATATAAAACATGCCAATAATAAAACCAGTAAATGGTAAAGCACCACAAATAACAGAAGATTGTTACATCGCAGAAAATGCAACCATAGTTGGAGATGTCCAGATAGGTAACCAATGCAGTATTTGGTTTAATGCGGTATTGCGCGGTGATGTTAATTACATCAAATTAGGAGATAAAGTTAATGTCCAAGACGGAGCAGTTGTACATTGTACTTATCAAAAATATCCAACAATTATCGGTAATAATGTATCCATTGGTCATAATGCTATTGTCCACGGATGTAAAATTCATGACAATGTTTTGATAGGTATGGGAAGTATTGTGATGGATAATTGCGTCGTAGAAAGTAATAGTATTGTGGCAGCCGGGGCAGTTGTCACTCAAAACACAACCGTAGAGTCCGGTAGTATTTATGCAGGCGTACCAGCAAAAAAAGTAAAAGATATTAGTCAAGAGTTAATCAATGGAGAGATAAACCGTATTGCCGAAAATTACGTTAAATACTCCGGCTGGTTTAAAGCGTAGTTTTTTTCTGCGGTTAGCTTGATAAAGTTGGGCGTTACCACAAGGGTCACGTCATCCATTCTATCTTTTTTTGCCATATATGGCAGCAAAAAAAGGATGCCATTACTACCGCTAACGCAGCATGTCGCAAGATTTAGATTCAATATTAAGGATTAGTTCTTCAACTGAGGATAGTGCGTTGATTTCATCTTTAGATAAAAAGACGTCAAGAGTAGTACTGTTGTTGCTTAAAATAATCGGGTATTCAAAAGAATGATTGGGGTGTTTCGTTTTAAACTCGTCTGTATGTAAAAACGAAATATCTAAATTGGTTCTATTTCTAAAATCTTTCCAAATCGTATTTTCTGAAAATGTATTAAAAGTCAATGCACATAAATTACAAGCGTAGGTTTTAGGGCTAAATAATTTATGTGCAATATCTATAGCTAGGTTTTTCAACCCAGAATTAGCATTGTAAACAAAAATTAGTGTATTCATATACCCTAAGTCGTGTTAATGCAATAATAATTACAAAATAGTTATGTTTACAACCAAACCTTCGTTGCTTCTAATGTTGCAAACAGTGTCATCTTCAAAAATCAAATACTGTCCTTTTATGCCTTTTAAAACACCTGTATAATGCGCTGTTTTTGTAAAATTTAAAGACTTTGGTTTTGTTGGATAGCGTAATACCGGAAATTCAATATTGGTTTCTTCGTTATCTTCAATATAGTACTGTTGGGCTTCATCAGGTATGTATTGTTTCAGTTTATCACGCCATTCAATTAAATTTTCATCTTTAATCTCATTTTTTAACATCGTACGCCAATTGGTTTTGTCTCCAACATAATTTTTTAAAGCAACTTCAGTAATACCTGCAAGATATCTGTTAGGTACTTCTACAATCTCAATAGCTTCATGGGCGCCCTGATCTATCCAACGTGTAGGGACTTGGCCTTTTCTTGTTACTCCTACTTTTACATTGCTAGAATTAGCTAAATACACAATATGTGGTTTTAACTGGACCTGCTTTTCGTAGTCTAAATCACGCTCTTCAATACCTAAATGAGCTTTGCTTAATTCGGGTTTCATGATCCAATCTGCGGCTTGAGGGATCTCAAAAAAGCAACTTTTGCAAAAACCTTGACGGTAAATAGGCTTGTCTAAATGGCAGTTTAAACACTCGTATTTTACAAAACTAAATTCTAAGGTTTTGTTTAATAATTGATTAAGGTTTATAAAGTCATTTTTAAATACTAGATAGTAATTAATAGGTTTAGTAAACTCTGTTTGCATTTTTGTCAACACACCTTGGTAGGTCATAAAAAAAAGTATTATTTTTAAAACTTAAAGATACAAATAACTATGTCAATTCCTCTCGTTAATTCTATTGCTTCGTGGTTTCTCAAGAAGCGTTTTCATCAAATAGAGTTGTTTTTAAAGTATCCAAATGAAGTACAACAAGAGCTGCTATTTAGCTTATTAGACATGGCAAAAGATACCGAAGTTGGTAAGCAACATGAGTTTGCTTCAATAAAAAACTACGCGACATTTGCCCAGCGTGTACCGATTACAACTTACGAAGATTTTCAAGACAAGATAGAGCGCTCTAGACAAGGAGAAAATAATATTTTCTGGCCAAAGCCAATCAAGTGGTTTGCAAAATCTAGTGGTACGACCAATGCTAAAAGTAAATTTATTCCGGTAAGTACAGATAGTTTAGAGGATTGCCATTATGCAGCAAGTAAAGATTTACTTTGTATGTATTTAAATAATAATGAAGACTCACAATTATTTACTGGTAAAAGTTTACGGTTAGGAGGTAGTAAAGAATTGTATAAAGAAAAGGGGACTGTTTTTGGAGATTTAAGTGCTATTCTAATAGATAATATGCCTTTTTGGGCAGAATTTAGTAGTACACCAAGTAATAAGGTTAGTCTAATGAGTGATTGGGAAACTAAAATGGCTGCGGTTGTTAATGAAACCATTAATGAAAACGTCACCAGTTTAGCTGGTGTGCCTAGTTGGATGTTGGTGTTACTAAATAATGTATTAGATAAAACAGATAAAACAAGTCTGTTTGATGTGTGGCCAAACCTGGAAGTTTATTTTCACGGTGGGGTTAGCTTTAATCCATACATAGAGCAATACCGAAAAATACTACCTAAAAAAGACTTTAAGTACTACGAGACTTATAATGCATCGGAAGGCTTTTTTGCGATTCAGGATCAAAACTACTCAGGAGATTTATTATTAATGTTGGACTATGGTATTTTTTATGAATTTATACCAATGGACAATTACGGGACATTAGATCAAAAGGTGATTCCTTTAAGTGAGGTAGAGCTTAAAAAAAACTACGCCGTAGTAATTACAACTAATGCTGGTCTTTGGCGCTATAAAATAGGGGACACAGTTAGATTTGTCTCTATAAGCCCGTATCGTATAAAAGTATCTGGTCGTACAAAGCATCATATTAATGTTTTTGGAGAAGAGTTAATTATTGAAAATGCAGAAGACGCCTTAAAAAAGGTTTGTAAAAAAACAAAATCAGAGATTGTAGATTACACCGCTGCTCCCATATTTATGGATGGTAAGGAGAAAGGTGCCCATGAGTGGTTAATCGAGTTTAAAACACCGCCTAAGGACATTGATTACTTTAATGAGTTGTTTGATAATGCACTTAAAAGTTTAAATTCTGATTATGAAGCTAAGCGTTATAATAATATGACATTAAATAAACCAAAAATACATGTTGCTAGAACGCAGTTGTTTTATGATTGGTTAAAACAAAACAATAAATTAGGTGGGCAACACAAAGTACCTAGACTATCTAATACACGTCAATATTTAGATGAGTTGCTGGTATTAAATAAATAATTTAGGATATTGGCACTAATATTAATTTAAGCTTAGTTATGTGCAAAAAAATACTTTCTGGATACAGGGTTTAATGTATTACTAATAAATAATATAATGATTTGTTTTTTTAAGCCATTACAGTATGTGTTGTAATTGCTGTTATTCTGGCTTTTGGGAAAGTCATTTTTATTAATAAAAAAAACCACTTTAAACATTTGGTCTAAAGTGGTTTTTTATTTTAGTAAATGGTATAATTAAGAAACGGCTTTAAGTTTTTTAATAGTCGTCTTACTTAGTTTTTGTTCTGTATAAGCCTTTGTTACGTTAAGCTTTCTTATGTCGCCGCCTGGTAACTCAAACATAGCATCTGTAAGTATCTCTTCACATAGACTTCTTAAACCACGTGCACCTAGTTTATACTCTATAGCTTTTGTTACTATAAAATCCAAGGCGCCATCTGTGATACTTAACTCTATATCGTCCATTTTAAACAATTTTTTGTATTGTTTAATAATCGCGTTTTTAGGCTCAGTAAGTATAGCTCTTAATGTTTTGCCATCTAAAGGATCCATGTAAGTTAAAACAGGTAGACGACCAATTATTTCAGGAATCAAACCAAAGTCTTTTAAATCTTTTGGTATAATATATTGTAATAAATTGTCATGGTCTACAACATCTTCTTTTATAGAAGCACTGTATCCAACCGCTTGCATATTTAAACGTTTTGAAATCACACGATCTATACCGTCAAAAGCACCACCAGCAATAAATAGGATGTTTTCTGTGTTAACTTCAATAAATTTTTGATCTGGATGTTTACGACCTCCTTTTGGCGGAACATTAACAACTGTCCCTTCTAAAAGTTTAAGTAAAGCTTGTTGTACACCTTCTCCAGAAACGTCTCTTGTAATTGATGGGTTATCACTTTTACGAGCAATTTTATCAATCTCGTCAATAAAAACAATACCTTTTTCTGCTTTTTCTAAACTGTAATCGGCAGCTTGTAATAGGCGCGTTAAAATACTTTCGACATCCTCTCCAACATAACCAGCCTCTGTTAACACGGTTGCATCAACAATAGCTAAAGGAACATTTAACATTTTTGCAATGGTTTTAGCCATTAATGTTTTTCCTGTTCCTGTTTGACCAACCATTATAATATTAGATTTTTGAATCTCAATATCGTCTGTAGTAGCTGGTTGTAATAAACGTTTGTAGTGGTTATAAACCGCAACAGACATTACTTTTTTTGTGTATTCTTGACCAATAATATATTGATCTAAAAAAGCTTTTATTTTCTGAGGCTTCTTAAGCATCATCTCAGCAGAAAGGTCATTAGAATCTTCTTCTTTAGATTCTTCTATAACAATTCCATGAGCTTGCTCTATACATCTATCACATATATGTGCATCTAAACCAGCTATTAATAAGCTGGTTTCTGGTTTTTTTCTACCACAAAATGAACATTCTAATTCTTCCTTTGCCATCTTCTTTAGTTAAAAGTGATAAGTTAAACGTTTTGATTTTTTCAAAAGGGTATTAACTCACTATAATATAGTTTTATTTACGAGCTAAAATTTCGTCAATCATTCCGTACTCCTTAGCTTTATCTGATTTCATCCAGTAGTCTCTATCACTATCTGCGTATACTTTGTCGTAATCTTGACCAGAATGCTTACTAATAATTTTGTAAAGTTCTTCCTTTAAGATTAAAATCTCACGTGCAGTAATCTCTATATCACTTGCTTGTCCTTGTGCACCACCTAAAGGTTGGTGTATCATAACACGCGAGTGTGTTAAACCACTACGTTTTCCTTTTGCTCCAGCACATAAAAGTACTGCTCCCATTGAGGCAGCCATACCTGTACAAATTGTCGCCACATCAGGTTTAATAAATTGCATAGTATCATAAATACCTAATCCAGCGTAAACACTTCCTCCAGGAGAGTTAATATACATTTGGATATCTTTATTAGCATCTACACTTTCTAAAAATAAAAGTTGTGCTTGTACAATATTTGCAATATTGTCGTTAATTCCTGTACCTAAAAAAAGTATGCGGTCCATCATTAATCTTGAAAACACATCAAGTTGAGATATGTTTAATTGACGCTCTTCTATAATATAAGGCGTCATATCCTGAGGATACATGCTACTAATAATCTTATTGTAATATGTACTACTTATACCCTGATCTTTTATAGCGAATTTTTCGAATTCTTTTCCGTAATCCATAGTTTGCTTAATTGTTATTATAATTGAAAAAATTAGGCGTTGTTTAGTCTTGCTAAACAACGCCTAAAGATAATGATTATTTTGTTAAACCTGTACTAATACAATCTTATCAAAAAGATAAAAATGAAAAAGTGCCGGTCTTATTTATCACCATAAACTTCTTTTACAAAAGCTTCGTAAGACATTTCTTTAGTCTTGATGTTTGCTTTTTCTTTGTAAAGGTCTAATAATTTTTGACTTACAACTTGCTCAGAAATACGTCTTACTTCATCTTGGTTACCTAATACACGTGCAGCAATATCGTCTAATTCTTTTTCAGAAGGATTTAATTGACCAAACTGTGCCATTTGCATTTTGATCATGCCTTTAGCGTTTGTTTTAACGTCTTCAAAGTCTACTTTAAGATCGTTGTCTTGCATTAACTTACCTTCAATTAACTGGTAACGTAAGCTTTTTTCTGATTTATTGTATTCTTCTTTAGCAGCCGCTTCATCTAATTGCTTTTCACCTGCTACTTGCATCCATTTTGTAAGGAACGCTTCAGGTAAATCAAACTTAGTATTATCAACTAAATATTCTGTAATATCATTTAATAATTTTTGGTCAGATTGTTGTACAAATTGCTTTTCAGCATCTTCTTTAATCTTCCCTTTCAATTCTGATACAGATTTCACGCCATCTTTACCAAATAATTTATCAAATAGCTCTTGGTCTAAATCTGCTGCTTCACGACTGTTGATACCTGTGATAGTAAAAGAGACTTCGATGTCTAAGCCATGTGCAGCGTCATGTTCTATTTTTAAAGCATTCATTAATTCATGATCGTCAGCATATAATCCTTTAGTTTTTAAAGTGATTACATCTCCAACTTTAGCGCCAATAAATAACTTTTCTGTAGCTTTTCCTTTAAATTGATCTAAAGTAATCGTTACAGTGTTATCTATTTCTTTTTCTTCATTTTTAAAAGTACCAGTGATTTCGCTGTCTTTTGTAACGTCCTCTTGAGGTGTAACTTTACCGTATTGTTTTTGGATACGCTCTATTTGTTCATCAATCATTTTATCATCAGCAATGATGTTATAATGCGTGATTGCTTTTTTGCTTTTTAACTCGACGTCAAATTTAGGAGAAAGACCTAATTCAAATTCAAAAGAAAAAGAATCTGCGTCCCAATTTATCTCATCTTGTTGCTTAGGTAATGGTTGCCCTAAAACATCTAATTTTTCTTCAGTTAAATAGTTGCTTAATGCGCCTTGAAGTAATTTGTTTACTTCATCAGCTAATACAGATTGACCGTATTGTTTTTTTACCATTCCCATTGGTACTTGACCTTTTCTAAATCCTGGAATGTTAGCTGTTTTTCTGTAGTCGACTAAGATTTTTTCTACTTTATCGTTGTAATCTTCTTTAACGATTTCTATTTTTACTACAGCATTTAATGCATCAATGTTTTCTCTTGTAATATTCATTATAAATGATATAAAGCCCAAAAATGGGCATTAACACTAGTTTTTTTTAATTAAAAAGGTGTGCAAAAGTACTACTTTTTTACAGTATTACAAAGTTTTTAACGTGTTGTGTTACAGACCGATTTTTAGGTATTAGTTGGATTTATTATCTGTCTTTAAAAACGATTGGAATACAGATTGAAGTATGGATAATAAAATACTAAATAGAATGGCAGTCCAAATACTTGATACTGAAAAGCCAGAAATGAAGTTGTCTGCGAGTAAAATGATTAGCCCATTAACCACAAATAGAAACAATCCCAATGTTATTATAGTAATTGGAAACGTTAAAATAACTAAGATGGGTTTGACTAATAAATTTAAGATGGATATTACGGCAGCTACAATTATAGCTGTAGTGTAATTGTCAACAGCGACACCACTTAGGATGTTAGCTAGAAAAAAGATAGCGACTGCATTTAGGAGTAATCTTATTATTAAGTTCATGATTAAAGTTTTAATGTTAGACCTTAATTTACAAAATTTGTTACAGCATTATAAAAATCTTCAGGGTTTTCTGCATGTAGCCAATGCCCCGCATTAGAAATAGTTGCAATTTGTGCTTTCGGAAAATGGTTTTTAATTAAGGTTTCGTCTTGATTGCCAATATATTCACTCTTGTCTCCTCTTAAAAACAGGGTGTCACCGTCAAATTTAGCATGCAAGGGAAGTGCTTCTCCAACTTCAGATACATTTTCTGTTAAAACGTCTAGATTTATTCTTAAAGCTAGTTGTCCTTTTTCAATCCAATACAAGTTTTTTAATAAAAACTGTCGTGTTCCAAAATCAGAAACATAATTAGCTAATTGTTTATCCGCTTGACTTCTGCTTTTTAAAACTTCAAAATCTAAACTATTTAACCCTTCTAAAATGGCATCATGATGGACTGGGTAAAAACGTGGAGAAATATCGGCAACAATTAACTTACTTACTAGCTCAGGATATAAGGCTGCAAATAACATGGCTGTTTTTCCACCCATGGAATGCCCTAATACTATGGCGTTTTTAATGTTGTGGTGCTCAAAATAGTGTTTTAAATCTTCAGCTAAAGTTTCGTAATAAAAGTTGTCGTCATGAAAACTGCGTCCATGATTACGTTGGTCTACTAGATGGACCTGGAAATGTTCGGCAAATCGATTACCTAATGTTTTCCAGTTGTCACTCATGCCTAAAAAACCGTGAAGAATTACGAATGGTTGGCCTTCACCTATAATATTTGAATGTAACAACATTAATTTTGGATTAAGATTAATTGTTTTCTTATCTAATTACTTCAGCTTGTTTTTGTACATATTAACGACGTTTTCAATACCTAAATACAAACTTTCTGATATTAGCGCGTGACCTATCGATACTTCTAATAAGCCAGGCATATTTTGTTTAAAAAACTGGATATTATCTAAAGATAAATCGTGTCCTGCATTTATTCCTAGTCCTAAGCTATTTGCTAATTCTGCACATTTAGTATACTGTTCAATCGCTTTGTTGTTCCCTAAACTATATTGATGTGCAAAAGCTTCAGTATATAATTCAATTCTGTCTGTCCCCGTGGCTTTAGCGCCTTCTATTTGTGCTAAATCAGGATCTACAAATATGGATGTTCTGATGCCTTTTTTCTGGAACTCGGCAATAACTTCAACTAAAAACGCTTTGTTTTTAATCGTGTCCCAACCTGCATTACTAGTTAAAGTGTCGATGCTATCAGGGACTAAAGTTACTTGTGTTGGTTGTAATTCTAAAACCATATCCATAAATTTAGGGATAGGATTACCTTCTATATTATACTCGGTATGTACTATAGGTTTTAAATCGTAAGCATCTTGATAAGTAATATGGCGTTCGTCTGGTCGTGGATGTATAGTCACGCCTTCCGCTCCAAAACGTTGGACGTCTTTAGCAAATTGAACGACGTTAGGAGTGTTGCCACCACGAGAATTTCTTAAAGTAGCAATCTTATTGATATTTACGCTTAATTTTGTCATAACTATACTAGAATTTAAATCACAAAAATACAAAGTATAAGAGGCTTTTTGTTCTAATTTTTAATTAATTTGCAAAACTAAAGTTTTTATAAAATGAATCTTCCAGATTACGTAATAAACGATATAAAACCATTGCTTAACACAGGTTTGGTTAGTGATTTACAGTTGCTGTTTAATCAATTAACTTATTCTCATATTCCTATAAAAAACGAGGATGGCGTCTACTTGGGGTGTATCTCGGAGAATGACGCGCATTGTTTTCAAAAAGTTGAGGTTATTTCGGATTGTGCGTATGCTACAGAAGGTTTTTTTGTAAGAGACGATACTAATTGGCTAGATGTTTTAGAGGCTTTTGCGCAAAACTCAGCTAATATTATGCCTGTTTTAGATGTAAATAGTAAATATTTAGGTTATTATGAACTTAATGATATTATTAGTTTGTTTAATGAAACACCATTTTTTGCCGAGAATGGAGCCGTTTTAATTATTGAAAAAGGATTGCCTGATTATTCGTTTAGTGAAATTAGCCAAATAGTAGAAAGTAATGATGGTAAGTTGTATGGGGCTTTTATTTCTAAAATTGAAAATGATATTGCTCAGATTACATTAAAAATAGGGAATGTTGGTCTAAGCGAGATTATGCAAACCTTTAGACGTTATAGTTATAATATTGTTTCAGGACATGAAGAGGATAGTTATCTTGATGCTTTAAAAGAACGTTCTGATTATCTTAATAAATATCTAAACATGTAATGATGAAGGTTGCTATTTTTAGTCAGTTTCAGAAAAAAAAGCCATTAGCATCACTAGAAGTGTTGCTGAATGTGTTAGAAAAAAAGAAAATAGAGGTTGTTATTGAAGCCGCTTTCTATAAAGGGGTGTCGTCAAGTATAAAGTCTGAATATAATACGTTTTCAACGCTAGATAATAGTTGCGACTTTTTAGTTAGTATTGGAGGGGATGGTACTATTTTACGTGCGATAACTGTCGTTGGAGATTTAAATATTCCTATTGTTGGTATTAATACAGGTCGTCTAGGTTTTTTGGCTACCATACAAATTGAAGACATTGAAACGGCGATACATCGTATTTTAGAAAAAAAATATTCCATTTCAGAACGTAGTTTGTTAACGATTGAAAGTTCTGAGGATAATGCCGAAATTAATACGTGCAATTTTGCTTTAAATGAAATCGCAGTTAGTAGAAAAAATACAACGTCTATGATTACGGTTGAGACCGAATTGAATGGCGAGTATCTTACGTCGTATTGGAGTGATGGTTTGATTATATCAACACCAACAGGATCTACAGGGTATTCTTTAAGTTGTGGAGGGCCAGTAATAACTCCTAATACAAATAGTTTAGTTTTAACGCCAATTGCACCGCATAATTTAAGTGCAAGACCATTGGTTATTGACGATTCTACCGTAATTACTTTAAAAGTAGATGGGAGAGAGAAAAAGCATTTAGTGTCGATGGACTCTAGAATTGCAACGCTTTCAAATAGAACTACAATTACCATTAAAAAGGCACCTTTTACTATTAAAATGATCGTGTTAAACAACGAAACTTTTCTGGATACACTCCGAAAAAAATTACTTTGGGGAGAAGACAAACGTAATTAAACAATAAATTGCTGTTAAATCTGTTTTTAAGTGTAACTATTTCAATCAAATTGTTATAGACTAGTCTTATTTATTATATTTGCAAACTTTGAAGATTTATGAAGCAGTTAACCTTACTAATACTAACATTTTTTTGCATACAAAATAGTAGCGCACAAATCAACGAATTTGGGTTGTATTTGGGAGGTGCTAATTTTGTAGGAGATGTTGGAGCTACCGATTATATAGCTCCAAACCAATTAGCAATAGGTGCTATATATAAATGGAATAGGAGTCCAAGACATTCTTACAGGGTTTCTTTAACGTTTGCAGAATTAGAAGGTATCGATAAAAATTCCGACGACCCAAGTAGGCAATTAAGAAGCTTAGAATTTAATAATCAAATTATAGAATTATCGGCAGGTGTCGAATTTACTTTTTTTGACTTTGATTTACACGAGGGCGGGTTTGTGTCTACACCATATCTGTCTACAGGTATAAGTGCAACGCAACACGATGATTTTTACTATAATAGTTTAGGAGAGGTAGAGTCTAATGATGATACTAATATTGCTTTAGGGATTCCAATGATAATAGGCTTTAAAGCTTTAGTTAGTTCTAATATAATTCTAGCTTTAGAAGTAGGCGCACGTTATACTTTTTCTGATAATTTAGATGGAAGTTCGCCAGATGCAGAAGAATTAGCACAAAGAAGTTTCGGGAATTTAAATAATAATGATTGGTATATGTTTACAGGAGTAACCTTAACATATACATTTGGTAAAAACCCTTGTTATTGCGGATATTAATTTGAAAACAGAAAATCACATACAAAAACAGAACCTGCCAAAGCATATCGCCATAATTATGGACGGTAATGGGAGATGGGCTAAAAAGCAAGGTATGTTGCGTGCTTTTGGTCATGAGAATGGTACTAAATCTGTGCGCGAAACAGTGGAGGCTTGTGCCGAATTAGGTATAAAACATTTAACATTATATGCGTTTTCTACAGAGAATTGGAAACGTCCCAAATTAGAAGTGGATACTTTAATGAAGCTTTTAGTGTCTTCTCTTAAAAAAGAAATTAAAACACTTTTAGATAACAAAATCAAACTAAAAGCAATTGGTAATCTAGAGTCATTACCTAAAAAAGTTTATAAAGAATTACAAGAAGTTATTGAATTAACTAAGGATAATACACATATGGATCTGACATTAGCACTTAGCTATGGGTCTAGAGAAGAGCTATTACATGCTGTTAAAGAAATCAGTATTAAAGTTAAAAATAATATAATTTCTGCAGAAAATATTGACGAATCGGTATTTAATGCACATCTTTACACGCAGAGTTTACCTGATGTTGATTTACTTATAAGGACAAGTGGAGAGCAGCGTATTAGTAATTTTTTGTTGTGGCAAATAGCTTATGCAGAATTATATTTTACACCAGTACTTTGGCCGGACTTTACAAAGAAACACTTAAATGAAGCGATTACAGAATATCAAAAAAGAGAACGACGATTTGGGAAAACAAGTGAACAACTTAGCTAAACAATTACCATTGAAAACAATATTAAATTACACTTTGTTTGTATTTGCATTTTTAAGTGCATTAACAATAACTGCTCAAGATTTAAGCTACGAAAACGGTAAAAAATATAATCTAGCAGAAATTACAGTTAAAGGGAATACTAGCTTTAGCGAACAAACTATAGTTACGTATTCCGGTTTAAAAAAGGGAACGGAAATTATGATTCCTGGTGAAGAAATTAGTGATGCCATAAAAAAGCTATGGAAGTCTAATTTGTTTAGTGATATAGAAATGTATTTGCTAAAGGTTGAAGGGGATAGTGCTTTTTTAGAGATTAGATTATCTGACTTGCCGGAACTTAAAGAAATTGTAATAACAGGTGTTAAAATAGGAAAACACGAAGCTATTTTAGAAGAAAATAAACTTTTAAAAGGGACGAAAGTTACAGAGAATTTAATTACCACTACAGAGAATTACTTAGAAAGTAAGTACAAGAAAGATGGTTTTCTTAATGCTAAGGTAAATGTAAATACTATAGAAGTAGTTAATGATTCAATCGATAAATCTATTGTAAACATGATAGTTGCTATTGATAAAGGTGAAAAGGTAAAGGTAAAAAATATAGATTTTGAAGGTAATACAGTTATAAGTGATAAAAACCTTAGAAAAGCTATGAAAAACACTAAAAAGAAAAATCCTATTAGAGTTTTGAAGCGTTCAAAATTTATCGAAGCAGACTATAAAGAGGATCTTATAAGCATCGTAAATAAATATAAAGAAGTTGGATACAGAGATGCGAGAGTTATTTCTGATTCCTTAATTGATAATAATGACAAAACAGTATCCCTTAAAATTAATGTTGAAGAAGGTGAAAAATACACGTTTGGTGAAGTATCCTTTATTGGTAATACTGTTTATGCTGATGAATACTTAAAAAGGAAATTACGAATTGAGAAGGGGGACACTTACAACGGGGTTGAACTTCAAAAGCGTATTGCTGATGATACAAAACCAGATGGAGATGACTTGACTAACCTTTATCAAAATAATGGTTATTTATTTTCTACAATAAATCCTGTCGAAATTAACTCGGGTGGGAATGTGATCGACATGGAGATTAGAATTTCTGAAGGTAAGGCAGTCTATTTTGATAAAGTGTCAGTAGTAGGAAACCAAAAAACTAATGACCATGTAATTTACAGAGAGATTAGAACAAGACCGGGTGAATTATATAGTAAAGAAAATGTAGTTAGAACTATTAGAGAACTTAGTCAGTTAGGTTTCTTTGATGCAGAACAATTATCTCCAAATTTTAAAAATCCTAATCCAGAGGAAGGTACTATAGATATGGAATATGCTGTAGTAGAGTCTGGTTCTAGTCAAATCGAACTTCAAGGAGGTTATGGTGGCGGTGGATTTATTGGTACTTTGGGGCTTTCTTTTAATAACTTTTCGATAAAAGATTTATTCAAAAAAGAGGCTTATGATCCAATACCAAGTGGTGATGGTCAGAAGCTGGCATTACGTTTGCAGGCCAGTACTTATTTCCAAACGTATAGTTTTTCATTCTCAGAACCTTGGTTAGGAGGTAAAAAACCAGTTCAGTTTTCAACGTCTATTTCACAAACAAAACAATTCTTGTATGATGCAACAACAGGGAATGCAGATAAAGATAGTCGATTTAATATTACGGGGATCACATTTGGTCTAGCTAAACGTTTATCGGTTCCTGATGATTTCTTTACTTTATCTCAGGCTGTAAGTTTTCAACATTATGATTTAAAAAATTACAATACAGGATTATTTACTTTTGGAGATGGTTATTCTAATAACTTATCATACACGTTAGGTTTGAGTAGAAATAATACATTTAATGATCCAATTTTCCCAATGGGTGGATCCAGTTTTTCTGCGACAGCTAAATTTTCTTTACCATATTCTTTGTTTAACAGTACAGATTATGATGCGCTTAAATCGGAAAGAGATATTAATGAAGATATTGCTAATGATGATAATGCAAACATAATTTTAAGAACAGAAGCCGCAAATAGAGTAAGTGAAATTGATCAAGAACGTTATAAGTGGTTGGAGTTTTATAAAATTAAATTCAAAGGAGATTGGTATACCAAATTAGTGGGTAAACTTGTATTGCGTCCAAGTATAGAGTTTGGGTTTTTAGGAGCATATAATCAAGATAGAGGTGTGATTCCTTTTGAGCGTTTCTTTGTAGGTGGTGATGGATTGGGTAGTTATAGTTTAGATGGTAGAGAGGCTGTAGCCCTTCGTGGTTATGCAAATCAAGCACTCTCATCTTCAGATGGTGGTACTATTTATAATAAATTTTCTTTGGAATTACGTTACCCTATTACTTTAAAGCAATCTGCTAAGATCTATGCTTTAGGATTTTTAGAAGGTGGTGGGTCTTATGATAATTTTAATGACTATGATCCGTTTGCACTTAAGAGATCAGCTGGGTTTGGTTTAAGAATCTTTATGCCAGCATTTGGTTTATTAGGAATTGATTTTGGTCACGGGTTTGATCCACAACCAGGAGAAACGTCTAAACATGGTTGGGAAACTCACTTTATAATTGGTCAACAATTTTAATTAATTATAGTTACATCTAATAAAACCATTAAATTACAGCCATAGTTTTTTTATTTTTTATTTTTGGCACGATATTTTCTAATAATATTATAAGGATTTGATTAGAGAATCAAAAATTTTTAGATTTAAATTCGTTATTTTGAAAAAATTAACTCAAAAAAAACATTTTTTTTATAATGTTTGTAATTAATTTGAGTTTATAATTGTGAAATAATTAAACAAAACCCAAAATGAAAATTAAAGTTCTTATTATATTGGCTATGCTGACGGTAGGTTTTACTGCTAGTGCCCAACGTGGGGTTAGGATTGGTTATATAGATACTGAGTATATTCTAGAAAATATTCCTGAATACACGGAAGCTACTAGTCAATTAGAAGGCAAAGTTCAAAAATGGAAATCCGAAATAGAAGGTCAGCTTAATGATTTAAAGGTAAAGCGTGAGTCGTTAAATCTTGAAAAGGCTTTATTGACCAAAGAGTTAATTGAGGAGCGTGAAGAAGATCTTGTTTTTGAAGAAAAAGAGATATTAGATTATCAACAGAAGCGTTTTGGTCCTAATGGTGATTTAATGATTCAAAAAAGACAACTCATGCAACCTGTCCAAGATCAGATTTTTCAGGCTGTTCAGGATATTGCAACAGCAAAGAAATATGATTTCGTCTTTGATAAGTCTGCAGATGTTGTGATGCTGTATTCAGCGGAACGTTTTGATATGAGTGAACTAATTATAAGAACAATATCAAGAGCGTCAAAACGTACGCAAGCAAATAATAGATCGGAACGAAAAAATGCCAAGGAAGAGGATGTGGTTGTTGAAATTAACGAAAGTAAGGAAGCACGTCAAAAGGCTATAGACGATAAATTAGCAGAGAGAGCAAAGGCTGCTGAATTAAGAAAAAAGACGGTATTGGATGAGAGAGAGGCTAAGAAAAAAGCAGCAGCAGAAGAAAGAGCTAAAGTCATAGAAGAACGAGCTAAAGCGAGGGAGGATAAATTAGAGGAAAGAAATGCTGGTAAGGAAGAAGACAATAAGTCTGTTGGACAACCAGGTGATGTAAATGAGGAAGAGTAACCAAAAAGAAGAGGGTAACTTCTACAAGAGAAGATAAAAAAAAGGATAGCAGATAGCGAAGCGGGTAAAGTAGCGCTAGTTGCTAAAAAAAAATATAGAGGAAAAGACGAAGACAACTAAGACAATTACAAATAATTTATAACACACAAATACTATTAAAAAAATGAAACAAATCAAAACACTTTTATTTGCTACAGCCTTATTTATTGGAGCGACAAGTTTTACAAATGCTCAAACAAAATTAGCACATGTTGATACACAAAAACTAGTTGCATCAATGCCGGCAATGAAAGCTGCTAAAGCAGAAATGGAAAAGATGGGTAAGACTTTTGAAGCTGATATTAAAGAAATGATGACTGAATATCAATCTAAAGCAAAGGTATACGAAGCTGAAGCTGCGACTAAAACAAACGAGCAGAATCAATCTCGTGGAGAAGAATTACAAGGAATGCAACAAAGTATCCGTCAATATCAAACAGATGCGCAAACTCAATTACAAAAAAAGGAGTTTGACTTATTAAAGCCGATAACTGATAAAGCTAAAGCTGCAATCTTGAAAGTAGGTGCAGCACAAGGGTTTAATTACGTTTTAGATTCTTCTGAAGGATCTGGTGTAATTATGGCAGCTGGAAAAGACTTAATGACTGATGTACAAAAAGAATTAGGATTTTAATTAAAATTCCTTTCAAATTAAAATTAAGCTGTCTAACTTTAGACAGCTTTTTTTATGCTTAATTTTATGAATAAACAACCCATAGGTATTTTTGATTCGGGAGTAGGTGGTACGTCCATATGGAGGGCAATTCATGCTTTGATGCCTAAAGAAAATACTGTTTATCTTGCAGATAGTGCTAACGCACCTTATGGTCCAAAAGGGAAAGAGGCTATTTTAGCCCTTTCTATTAAAAATACGGAGTATTTACTTAATCACAACTGTAAGCTTATTGTTGTGGCTTGTAATACTGCTACAACGAATGCTATTGACTATCTGAGACAACATTATGATGTGCCAATTATAGGTATAGAGCCAGCCATTAAGCCAGCTGCTTTAAAAACACAAACAAAGGTCATAGGTGTTTTGGCTACAAGAGGAACTTTAAGTAGTGAATTGTTTTGTAATGCGACGCAATTATATAGTAATGGTATAAAGATTATAGAGCAAGAAGGAGAGGGGATAGTACAATTAATAGAAAGTGGTCGCATTAACTCTACTAAAATGACCGCTGTTCTTAGAGGTTATTTAGAACCAATGCTAGAAGCTAATATTGATTATTTGGTGTTGGGTTGTACGCATTATCCTTATTTGATGACTCAATTGAAAAAAATATTGCCTAAACATGTTAAGATAATTGATTCTGGAGAGGCGGTAGCAAAACAGACGAAAGCTGTTTTGGAAAAGCATGCATTATTAAATACAGCTGAAGCTAATCCAATTTTACAGTTTTATTCTAATAGTAACCCATTAGTGATGTCAAGTTTGTTGGAAGATAAGTTTAAAGTTGACTATTTAAAATTTTAATCAAGAAGAGCAACTAAGTTTTTCGAATAAAAAAAAGGACGATTGCAATTATATAAAAATCAGTAGGTTAATAAAAGCGTTGAGCTTAACAACTCTGTAGTTAAGATAGAGTGTATTCTAATTAATGTAACAACCTTGATGATATTATAAATTTTTTGATTTAAGACAACAAAAAAACCACGACATTTATAAATGCGTGGTTTTTTTATATAAAATAAAAAGTTATTATATATTCTCTGCGTCTCTAAGACCTTGAATATAACTAGCTTTCTGAATCTGACGTCTGTTCTTTACAGATGGTTTTGTAAAGTATTGCTTGTCTCTTAAGTTTTGCATAACTTTTACATTTCTGTGCTTACGTTTGTAACGTTTAAGTGCACGTTCTATGTTTTCACCTTCTTTAATTTCAATTCTTAACATATCTAAATTTTAAATCTGGTGCAAATATCAATTAAATTAAAATATAATTCAAATTAATAATGCACTTTTTTTTGTTATTTAATATACAAAGCAATATTTAGGTTTATCCTAAATATGTTTTTAGTATTTTACTCTTTGAAGTTTGACGTAAACGTCTGATTCCTTTTTCTCTAATTTGTCTTACACGTTCACGTGTTAAGTCAAATGTACGACCAATTTCGTCTAAAGTCATAGCTGGTTGATTACTTAATCCAAAATTAAGTCTAATCACGTCACTTTCTCTAGGTGTCAACGTTTCTAGTGCTCTGTCAATCTCTGTGTTTAAAGACTCACGCATTAAGTTATTATCCGGATTTGGAGACTCATTAGAGCTTACTAAATCATAAAGGCTATAATCTTCACCTTCCTTTAAAGGCGCATCCATAGAAACGTGTCTACTAGAAATTTTCATAGACTGCTTAACATCACTAATTGTTAAGTCAAGCTCTTTTGCTATTTCTGATGCACTTGGAGGTCTTTGGTTGACTTGCTCAAGATGAGACGTTACTTTTCGGATTTTATTAATAGATCCAATTTTGTTTAATGGTAATCTAACAATTCTAGATTGTTCTGCTAAAGCAGATAAAATTGCTTGTCTAATCCACCAAACGGCGTAAGATATAAATTTAAACCCTCTGGTTTCATCAAAACGTTTCGCAGCTTTAACTAATCCAGCGTTACCTTCATTTATTAAATCAGGCAAAGTTAAACCTTGATTTTGGTATTGCTTTGCAACAGAGACCACAAAACGTAAGTTAGCAGTAGTCAATAAATCCAAAGATTTCTGACAACCTTCCCTTATTTTTTGGGCTAGTTCTACTTCCTCCTCAGCAGTAATCATGGGAAGTTTGCTTATATCTTGTAAGTATTTATCTAGTGATTTTGATTCACGGTTGGTAACTTGCTTGGTAATTTTTAATTGCCTCATTCAGTCCAAATTGTTTTAAAGTTATACATACAATCTAATGTTTTTTTTGACATTTCCTAATTATTAACACTTTATTTTTAAAAAAGAGTTCAAACGATTAAAATTCATTAAAAAAAATCGTAACAACAATTAAATTTTGTTAAAGTTTTAAATTATTCGTTTGTCTTCTTTTTTCCAAACAGACCATTAAGAGCATCCTTGACTTTGTCTTTAGGAGTATTGTCTTCTGTTTTGGTAGTGTCTTTTGGAGTGTTAGTATTGTTGATTATGCCTCCTAGCAGGTCTTTTACACCATTATCGCTTTGTGTACTTGTACTGTCTTTAGTAGTGTTGCCCCCTAGAATATTACCTACGACATCAGTTAATTTGTCTTTCCCTTTATTTAAAAGTTTTTGTTTTTCAATTTCGACTAATTGAGTTGTTAAATTTTTTACACCGCTAGTTAAGTCTGTTGTTACATCTGGTTTTAAAGTGTTTCCAGAGATAGTAGCAGTAACAGGAATAGTAATTGTATTGACCGCAGGGTCATTAATTTTATTAATTAAAGTATTTATATCACTACCTAAGTATTTAGCTGGTACGTCTAAAACAACTTGGTAATTCATGGTGTTGCTAAAGGTGTGTGATCCGCCTACTGTCATTTTTATATCTTTATATTTAATGTCAAAAGGCTTAACGGTGACTTGTCCATTATCAAAAGATAGCTTAGTACTCAAATCTTTTAAGTCTAGTTTGCTAAAATCTAAAAAGTTAAGTTTACTTTCTAACATAGAAAATAATTGTTCATTTTTAGGTTCAATTTTTGTGGTCATTAATTCCGCGAAAGCGTCTCCTGAAATACTATTTAATAGCGGTGTGAAATCTTCTCCTAAACTTCCTGATAGATTAATAGTGCTATTAAATTTACCTTGTAAAACTTTAGTAAGTGGAGCTAACGCTTGTAATAAATTTAAATCTGTAAATGACTTGGCAATATCAAAATTTTGGGCGCCAACATTCATGTTAAAAGATGGTCTAGCTGTTTTTGTGTCTACTAGTCCTTCTAATGTTAGATTACCACTAAATATACTGGATGTTACGTTGTTTAGTTGCGCTTTTTCATCCGCTATTTTAAGTTGTCCTTTAACGTCTTTTAAAACTAGATTATCGTAATATACTGTTTTGGCATCAGCAACAATAGTACAGTCTAGAAAAGCAGGTATTTTTAAAGCGGTGGCTGGTTCTGCGCTTTGATTGATTGGGGCGTCACTCCCACCTTCAGCCATAAAATCACTTATCTTAAAGACATTAGATTTTAGATTAAAGTTTCCGGTAAGTTTTTGGTCGCTTAATAAAAAACCAAGTAAGTTGTTGATCGTTCCAGTGGCATTTAAATCGGTGTCTCCTGTTTTTGCAATAAAATTGTCTAGCGTGATAGTACCAGGATTAAAGTTGACGGAAGCTTTAGTGATATTTAACGGATTAACAATATCTGCTGAAGAAAACACAAAATCGGACAAGGATATACTTCCGTTATTTTTTATACGGTCATAAGCATTGGTCTCAATTGCGTTCATGTCAAAACTAGTATTGATTTTTGCTTTTAAGATTCCTTTTAGTTCGTTTTCTAACGCTATAGGATATGCTTTTGTAAGATTTCCTAAGTTTAAAACACCATCAATATTAGCATTAACTAACATGTTTTTTGTTAAATTTTTAATGGTAGCTGAACTTTTAAATTCGTCTTGGTCAATTTTAAAGTTTAGTGTATTAATATTTACATAAGTGTCATCTATATTACCGGTGTCGTTTTTTATTTGTGTATTAATGCTTATGTTTTCAACACGTTTAGGTAACTCTGCAAACTTAAAAGAGGCATTATTGGATAAAATATTTATATCTAAAGTTGGAATTGTAGTTTCTGTAACTTCTCCCTTAATAACACCGTTAATCTTGAAGCTACCCGTGGTATCAACATTGTCTAAATTTTTAGCGTATGCTTTAGGGATTACAGCTAGAAAATCTTTAAAGGTAGAGCCAGGGTTTTCAAAGCTGATATCAATATTCTGACCAGCTTCAGTTAGTTGTATAAATCCTTTGAACTCTATGGGTAAGTCATTAATTAACGCTTTATTGTCCTTAAAAGTATACTTACTATTGGTTAAGTCTAAGTCTATTAACGCATCTAATTTTAAGCTGTTATTACTCAAATATTCTGTGCTATCAAGGCTAAAGGAAATATTAGCTTCGGTTTCTGTATCCAATTCCGAAACATCACCAGAGAATCTACCGTTTCCAGAATGATTTAAATTGGCGATGTTAAATATGGTATTTGTACTTTGGTCTAAATAGTTAAAAGCACTGTTTTTGATACTATAGTTTTCGATGTCAAAAGCAAAACCTTTACTTTTAGTTGTTTCTGGAGCGGCGTTAGTGTCATTGGTTTTAGCGATGTCCCAATTTACTTGTCCTTCTGCATTCGTTTTTAGATTGATTTTAGCTTCATCAATAGCTATAGTATTAACGATAATTGGATCTTCTGATGCATTTTTAAACAATTCTTTTATAGACATATCAAGCGACAGTAGCTTGACTTTTGCAAGCGTATCATTTGCGAAGGGCGCTAAATTTGTTATCGCTAAGTTGTCTAATGTGACATTGGCTTGAGGAAAACTGCTTATAAAACTTAAATTGACATCGTCAAAAGTGACTTTTGCGTTAACATTGTCATTGATGTAATTACGCACCATGTCCTTTATTTGACTTTGGAATATAAATGGGCTTGCAATTAATAAGGTTACAATTATTAGTAAAAATACACCTATGATTTTAAGTTTTTTCTTCATAAAATATTGATTTTTTGGTACACTCTATTTACGAATTTTTTATATAAATAGTTGTTTATACAAAAGTATTTAATAAAAGTTTAGCATTTGTTAAAGTAGTTGTAATTCTTCGTTAGGCTTAAGTTTAAAGCGTTTCTTGAAAATATAAACACCTAAGTACAAAAAGGGTGTGTCTATTATAGCAATTAGGACTTTAAAGATAAAACCACTTATTAGTAAGCCTGTAAATCTATGCCATGGTATTTCTCCAAAAGAACAAAGTAGAATCAAGACGGAGAAGGTATCTACAAATTGTGATAAAAAGGTTGAAAAATTATTGCGTAACCATAAATGTTTACCTTTAGTGATGCGTTTCCAAAAATGATATATCTGAATATCTACTAATTGAGCAAGAAGATAAGCCATCATGCTAGCAAATACCGCGATGATGGTGTTTCCAAACACATTGGTAAACAAGCTGTCGTTAACAGGAGACCAATTTGTTGCAGGTATAGAATTGGCTGTAAACACGATGAGGAGTGAAAATAGTGAAGCGAATATGCCTCCAATTACAATTTGATTTGCGCGTTTTTTACCATAAATTTCACTGATTAGATCTGTAATTAGAAAAGTGATTGGATAAGGGAGGATACCTACAGAAATCTCGAATAATTTAGAGCCAAAAATATTAATATCAAATGGATACCAATAAAAAAACTTTTGAAATATTAGATTGGAAACAACTAAAGAGGTTATAAAAAGCGCTCCTAGAAGGAAATAGATTTTTTGAGCAAGTAATTTGTCTTTTAAGGTCATAAAAACTTATTAACAGATTTGATAAAGATAAGAACTAAGTGAATTTCTTTTAGTTATTTTGCTAAAGAAATTATGACTGACCAAAAAACAGTATACATAGCATTAGGAAGTAATAAAGGCGATAAGTTTAAGAACTTACAAAACGCTGTAGACGCTGTGTTTACAGAGGTGGGTAATGTGGTTGGTATTGCTAAAGTTTTTCAAAGTAAGGCTTTTGGTTTTGAAGGGGAAGATTTTTTTAACACTTGTATCGCTGTAAGTACGGTGTTTAAGCCTAAGAAAGTTTTGAGTCTTTTACAGCAAATTGAAAAAAAGTTAGGACGTACGCCAAAGCAATCAGAAGGATATGAGTCTAGAGTTATAGATTTAGATATTATCTTTTTTGAAGATCAAATTGTTGATGACAAAAATTTAATAATTCCACATCCTGCAGCTCATAAGCGTCGTTTTGTTTTAGAGCCTTTGCAGCTAATAGCAGGAAGTGTAATGCATCCTATATTGCAGCGGTCTGTTCAAGATTTATTGTTGGTGTGTGAGGATAAAAGCGAATTAGAGGAAGTAAAGATTTGGTTAAAAAATCCAAATAAAAAATTTAGTTTTTCTAAGCATAATTATATTGCTATTGAAGGTAATATTGGAGCTGGTAAAACGAGTTTAACAACCCAGATTTCTGAAGATTTTAATGCTAAATTGGTGTTAGAGCGTTTTGCAGATAATCCCTTTTTGCCAAAATTTTATAAAGAGCCGCAACGTTATGCGTTTACTTTGGAGATGTCATTCTTGGCAGATCGTTATCAGCAGATTACGGACGACTTAGGGCAGTTGGATTTGTTTAAGGATTTTATTGTCAGTGATTACGATGTTTTTAAATCCTTGATTTTTTCTAAAATCACGTTGCAACCGGACGAGTTTAAGTTGTACAGGAAGTTGTTTTATCTTATGTATAAAGACATTCCAAAGCCAGATTTATATGTCTATTTGTATCAGAATACAGAGCGTTTACAAGCAAATATTAAAAAACGTGGACGTAAATATGAAAGTGAAATAGAAGACGATTATCTTGATAAAATTAATGCGGGTTATTTAGAGTTCTTGAAAAGCCAAACGGATTTTAATATTAAGATTATTGATATTTCAGATAAAGACTTTGTTAAAAATAGGGCTGACTATTTATGGTTGATGGAACAAATATGTGAGCATGACGCCTAGTATAATACAATCAAAAGCTATTTTAATTGTTGGTCTCAAGGATGTAATGTCTTTTATTACTAATGCGCAAGGGACTGGAGCTTTAGCTAGGCAATTTATGCCCAAGAGACACCAGATTTCAAATAAAGTTGGTTCTGAAAAATTTTCTATTCAGATTTATAATCAATTTGATTATAATAAAACATCTCCAAAAACGGAATATATAAAGTGGGTTGGTGTGGAAGTTTCTAGTTTTTTAAATGTGCCAGAAGGTTTGAAGATATTAAAAATAGAGTCTGGTAAATATGCTGTGTTTAATTATAAGGGGAAGTCAGAGGGGTTTTTAAGTGCTTGGCAGTTTATACATGAAAATTGGTTGCCTAGCTCAGTATTTACGTTGGATGATAGGCCTCATTTTGAAAAGCTCCCTGAGGATTATCATCCTACAAATTTAGAAGTTGAAGAGGAGATTTGGGTGCCTATTGTTTAGTGTCTAAAATAAAAAAAAAACCATCATAAATCAAGTGTTTATGATGGTTTTTTGTTAAATAGAAAGTGTTATTATATTACAAGTTTATTGTAATGCTAAAGTGATTTCTATAATTCGTTAACGATGTCTTTTTTGTACTTTTTAAGTAAGGCTCTAGTCATTCCTAAGTTTGCTTTGCTTGAATCAACAGCTAAATAGATAAAATATTCACCATTCTCAGCAACATCAATAATGTGGATTTGATCTGTAAGTGTAATTAAGATATCCTGGATTTTTGAATCTAAACCTAATGCTTTAATAGCGCCTTGTTTAGCTTTAACAACTTCTAAGTTGTATGCAGAAGCCATTTCTGGATCAAAATCTGCTTTATCAGAGTGAGATACGTAGCAGATACCTGTAGCTACTTCTGTTACTGTTACTGCAATGTATCCTGGTACATTAGCTTTGATTTCTGTGGTAAATTGTTCTAAAAAATTTGACATAGTTTTATTTATTAATTTGAGTTATTTATTTTCTATAGAATTCATATACTTAAGAAGTAATCCGAATTTAGATAAATTGTCAGTGGTTACAAGTATGATAGAGTTTTCGTCTAGTCTATTTGCTATAAAAAGGTTTTCTTTCGATTTAGCTATTAATTGATCTAGATTGGTATCGGTCATGTCTTTAAGCAGGGCATCGCACATGGAGAAAGCAGACTCGGTCATTAATGCAAAGTTTTTTACATACTCTGTTTCAGTAGAGTTAATAATGGTGCCGTAGTTATCTACAATAATTACGATGTTGGCTCCTGTTTCAGCTTTAATTTGTTCTATATCAATCATTAGTTCGAAGTGTTCTGGGTGGCAAATGTACTGTCTTTTTTGAAAACAGTTATATTTTTTGTGAGTAAATTGTAGGTTTTTAATATGAACCGATAAATATCATATTTATCGGTTTAAAGGTGTTCGTATGAATTAAGACATTGTTTTTTTATATTTTAAATAATACTTAACGTGGTTAGTGGTGAAAATTTGCTTTTTGTCGAGTATAGTATTTTTTTAACTAATTTAATGATTACCGTTGTTTTTAAAAAGCATTATTTTGCTTCAAAGAATGATAAAATATGCGATTTAAAGAGATGACAGAGACGGTTTTAATTAAAGTTTTGAAACAGAAGAAGATAAAGTTTAATTCGTTTAGAGTTAACCCTGAGCAATATTTGGACGAAGAGAATGAGGCTATAGACGAAGAGAATGAGGCTATAGGAGATAACTTAATTGAAGAAGTGCTTCACATGTTAAAAGATGTTGATGGCGAACCGAGTATTCCAGCGACGGAAGAGCTTTTTGTTGAAAAAGAATCTGTTGTGCTAGAAGATGATGTGGAAATAGAGGAAGTAGAAAAAGAAGAAACGGCTTCAGCTGAAGAGGGTGAGGTTTTTGCAGAAGAATTAGATGTACAAGCGTCAAGTTCTCATTCTACGGATACAGCAGGTACTTATCAGAAGCGTATGAAAAGTGGTTTTTTTGGAAAACGAAGACGTTAAGAAAAAGAGGTGTCGTATTAACGATGTAAACCTGAGAAGGTGACTCAATTTTAGTATGGTTATACTTTTTTTATAAAAACTAATTTGTGTACTTATTCTGTTAAGGATAGCTTCGAAAAAACATCCCATACGACAACACCACAACTAACACTTATGTTTAGAGAATGTTTTGTTCCAAATTGAGGGATTTCAATAACAACATCACTTGCGTCTACCACGTCTTGAGTAACACCTTTTACTTCATTACCAAAAACTAAAGCATATTTTTTATTGTCTTCAACTTTAAAGTCGTTAAGCATTGTGGCATGTTCTGCTTGTTCAATGGCGCAAATGCTTATGTTTTCAGTTTGTAATTTTTTTATTAAATCCATTGTATTCTCAACATGCTCCCAAGCAACAGTATCTGTACTTCCTAAAGCTGTTTTGTGGATGTCTTTGTGTGGAGGTGTAGCAGTGATGCCGCACAAATAAATTTTTTCAACTAAAAAGGCATCGCTAGTTCTAAAAACGCTACCAATATTATTTAAACTTCTAATGTTATCTAAAATAATAATTAAGGGTGTTTTTTTAGCCGATTTAAAGTCGTTAACACTTAATCTGTCTAGTTCGCTGTTCTTTAGTTTTCTCATTACAATGATTGTGAATAATTTTCAATAACTAAAATTGAATTGACTTCTATAAAAATCAATATTTAGTTACATTGCAAACTTACTAAAAACGTATATCCTTTGGCAACAAAAAGCAAAAAAGTCACGCCCTTAATGAAGCAGTATAATGCGATCAAGGCTAAATATCCTGATGCGCTATTATTATTTAGAGTGGGAGACTTTTACGAAACCTTCGGCTCGGATGCAATAAAAGCAGCTGGAATATTAGGTATTACTCTTACAAAAAGAGGAGCAGGAAGTGAAAGTGAAATTGAATTAGCTGGTTTTCCGCACCACTCGATAAATACTTATTTACCTAAATTGGTAAAAGCAGGAGAGCGTGTTGCTATTTGTGACCAATTGGAAGATCCAAAGCAAACTAAAAATATTGTAAAACGTGGGGTCACAGAATTGGTGACACCAGGAGTTGCTTTAAATGACGAAGTGCTTCAGTCTAAGACTAATAATTTTTTGTGCTCTGTGTATTTTGGAAAAGTTAATATCGGAATTTCATTTTTAGACATTTCAACTGGAGAGTTTTTGACTTCACAGGGTAATCAAGAATATATCGATAAATTACTTCAAAATTTTAGTCCAAGTGAGGTTTTGGTTGCTAAACCTAAACGTAATAAGTTTACTGAGTGTTTTGGTAAAGATTTTCACACGTTTAATTTAGAAGATTGGGTATATCAGCCTGATTATGCTAACGAAACGTTATTAAAACATTTTGATACTAAATCTTTAAAAGGATTTGGAATCGAAAATTTAAATGAAGGTATTATCGCATCGGGTTCGATACTGCATTATTTAGCAGAAACACAACATAATAAATTAGAGCATATTTCGTCTATTTCGCGTATTGCAGAAGATGATTATGTGTGGATGGACCGTTTTACTATCCGAAACTTAGAGCTTTATAATTCGACTAACAACAATGCGGTCACTTTATTAAATATCATTGATAAAACCATCTCTCCTATGGGAGGGCGTTTGTTAAAACGATGGTTGGCTTTGCCATTAAAACAGATAGATCAGATTAAGCAACGTCACGAAGTCGTATCTTATTTAAAAACAGATACTATTGTTTTGGGTAAAATTCAACATAATATAAAGTTGATTGGTGACTTAGAGCGCTTAATTTCTAAAATAGCAACTCAGAAGGTGAGTCCACGTGAGGTCATTCACCTTAAAAACTCTTTAGAAGCTATAATTCCTATAAAAGAGTTTGCTTCTAATTGTGATAACGAGTCCTTGCAGGTTATTGGAGATAATTTGCAAAGTTGTAATGTGCTTCGTGAAAAAATAAAAGAAACATTAAATGAAGAAGCACCAGTAAATATTTTAAAAGGAAGTTCTATTGCTGCTGGTTTTTCTGCCGAATTAGATGAGCTTAGAGCATTATCGACGTCAGGTAAGGATTATTTAGATCAAATGCTAAAGCGTGAAAGTGAGCGTACGGGAATCACGTCTCTTAAAATTGCATCTAACAATGTGTTTGGTTATTATATAGAAGTCAGAAATACGCATAAGGACAAGGTGCCTGAAGAATGGATACGAAAACAAACTTTAGTAAACGCAGAACGTTATATCACTGAAGAGTTAAAAGAATACGAAGCTAAAATTTTAGGTGCAGAAGAGCGCATTATGGCAATCGAGCAAAAGTTGTTTGCAGATTTGGTACAATGGATGAATCAGTATATTAAGCCAGTGCAACAAAATGCGTATTTAATTGCTAAAATTGATTGCTTGTGCGGTTTTGCACAGTTAGCGTCAGATAATAATTATGTGTATCCAAATTTAGACGAGTCGCATGATTTGGATATTGTTGAGGGGCGTCATCCTGTTATTGAAAAACAATTACCAATAGGAGAGCCTTATATCGCTAATAATGTATTTTTAGATAGGGAAGCGCAACAGGTTATTATGATTACAGGACCAAACATGTCTGGTAAGTCCGCTATTTTGCGTCAAACCGCTTTAATAGTACTGTTGGCTCAAATAGGAAGCTTTGTGCCCGCAAAAGAGGCTAGAATAGGTGTTGTAGATAAAATTTTTACACGTGTAGGGGCTAGTGATAATATATCGATGGGAGAATCTACATTTATGGTGGAGATGAATGAAACTGCATCGATTTTAAATAACATCTCTGATAGGAGTTTAGTTTTATTAGATGAAATAGGAAGAGGGACTAGTACTTATGATGGGATTTCTATTGCTTGGGCTATTAGTGAGTATTTACATGAGCACCCTGCGAAGCCTAAAACGTTATTTGCAACGCATTACCATGAGTTAAATGAAATGACAGAAACTTTTGAGCGTATTAAAAATTTCAATGTCTCCGTAAAAGAGTTAAAAGACAATGTGTTATTTCTGCGTAAGCTTGTAGAAGGTGGTAGCGAGCATAGTTTTGGTATACATGTAGCAAAAATGGCAGGAATGCCACAACAAGTATTAAGACGCGCAAATCAGATCTTAAAAAAGCTAGAGAAGAGTCATTCTAGTGAAGAATTGACAGATAAAGTTAAATCTATGCAAGATGAGATGCAATTAAGCTTCTTTAATTTAGACGATCCATTACTTGAAAACATCAAAGAAGAGATCATAGATATCGATATTGACACATTAACACCAGTGGAAGCTTTAATGAAGCTAAATGAGATCAAACGTATGTTGGTGAAAAAGAAGCAAGTATAAATTATTTTAAAATTTTTTCAAAAAAAGCTTTGTACTTTGAATAAAAGTCCTAAATTTGCAACCGCAATACGATATTGCACGTTCATATAAAGACTGCGAAAGTAGCTCAGGGGTAGAGCATCACCTTGCCAAGGTGGGGGTCGCGGGTTCAAATCCCGTCTTTCGCTCTGAGACTTTCTTAAAAATATACCAAGCTCGGGTGGTGGAATTGGTAGACACGTTGGACTTAAAATCCAATGTCCATTAGGACGTACGGGTTCAAGTCCCGTCCCGAGTACTAAACCTCTTGTTAATCAAACGATTTTCAAGAGGTTTTTTGCTTTATAAAAGTAGCCTCTCAATTATTTAGGGTGTGCGCTTTTAGATGAATTAAGTTTTGAATACAAAAAAAACCTTATCAGATTTTGATAAGGTTTTTTTGTTTCGAAAAGAGTGTTTTTGTAAATAAGGTTTTTAATCCATTTCTCTTTTTACTCTTTGCTTTGTTTCTTCAACAGCAGCTCCTGTTTTTGAGGCAGCTTCTTTTGTTGCGTTTGCAGCATCAGTACCCATTTTTTTAGCACCATCCACTGCGTCTGTAGCTAATTGCTTAGCGCCCTCAGCTGTCTCTTTTACAGCATCACCAGTAGCATTAGCAGCGTTCTCTAAAGCTTCACCTGTTGCGTTGGTTGCGTCTTTTACAGCATCACCAGTAGCGTTAGCAGCGTCCTCTAGAGCTTCACCTGTTGCGTTAGCAGCATCTTTTGTGGCATCACCAGTAGTGTTGGCTGCATTTTCTAAAGCATCACCTGTCGCTTCAGCAGCGTTTTCTAAAGTGTCTTCAGTTTTGTCAGCATTGTCTTTTTCATCTCTACAAGATGTAAATAATACGGCAGCAACTAGGACTGCACTTAATAATAATTTTTTCATTAGATTCTGTTTTAGTGTTATATTAATTCAAAATTAACAAGTTAATTTCAAAAAACTATAGTAATTATAACAAAATTTTAACATTTTAGATAAAAAACAACTTATAGTACCTAAATTGTTAGTATTAATGTGCTTATGTCTTTTGTTTAAGGTTTTAATTTCTTTTTTTTTATGGAGCATTAAGGATTGTAAGCTTTTAATTGAAAGTGAATTGTAAATAAAAGAACTCAGATATTCTTAATCTGTTTTATTAGTTTTGTGAATTTAGAATACGGTATGTTTTTTAATAAAAATGATGATTTTATGCGTTAGAAAACGTGTGTTATTATGAAATAATTAGTTTTAGATGCTATTTATTAAGTTTATTGTTTTAGTAGTGTACTAAAAAAAACTATATTTGGTAAACCAGATTGGTAAACCAGTTAAGGTTAGGGTTAAAAAAGCACACTATTTTTATCATATGTAGTTGCTCGTTTGTCACAGTGATAAGGCAACTTCTCGCAGTTACAATGGAGGTAGAAGATGTTGGTGATAATAATGCGCCAGAAGAAACAGACTTGGGGTTAGATGTATGGAATTACTTGACAATTATAAATGCAGATGCTTTTTGTTACGCTAAATACTATGATTTAGTTGTGACACATTAAAATAATAATAACCAGGTCTTTTAATAAAATAATAGACTTTTATCTTTTATAAAAACAACACTATTAATACTTATGAAAAAAACAGTATATATTTTAGTTTTATCTCTTTTCCTTATCTCTTGTGGAAAAAAAACAATAACAACACAAGCTAGTGTTACTACGGTATCTAATATAGAAGCATTAAATAGCGCTATTAAAGATGCTAAGCCTGGTGATAATATTGTGTTGGCTAATGGAACTTATAAGGATTTTGAAATAAAATTTAGAGGAAAAGGAACTGAAGACAATCCAATAACCTTAAAGGCGGAAACGGCAGGTAAAGTGTCCATTGAAGGACAGTCGTATTTGAAATTTGGAGGGGAATACTTAGTGGTTGAAGGGTTGCATTTTAAAAATGGATTTTCACCATCTAGTGCTGTAATAGATTTTAAAATTAGTCATAAGGATGCGCCGGATGAAATCGCTGACCATTGTAAGGTGACTAATTGTGTTATTGAAGATTTTAATAAGCCTAAAAGGGATAATAGTGATTTATGGGTGCAATTTTGGGGAAGACATAATGAGTTGAGCAATAGTTATATTGCAGGTAAAACAAACAGAGGCCCAACAGTAAGAGTTAGTATAGAAGGTGTTGAAAGTATTAATAATTATCATCAAATTATTAATAATCATTTTGGACCAAGACCTGTAAAAGGTGGGCCAAGCGGAGAAACTATTCAATTAGGTAATAGTTATACGTCTATGTCTCCAAGCCATACTATGGTTGCTAATAATTTATTTGAAGAATGTAATGGTGAAGTTGAGGTGATTTCTAGTAAAACTAATTTCAACGAGTTTAGAAATAATGTGTTTTATAAAAGTGAGGGGTCTTTAGTGACACGTCATGGTAATTACTGTAAAATCGATGGGAATTATTTTATAGGTGATGGTGTAAACGAGAATTATGGTGGGATTAGAATAATTAACACAGGGCATTGGGTTACAAATAATTTCTTTTACAATTTAAAAGGGAAAAGCTTTAGAAGTCCTTTAGCGGTTATGAATGGAATTCCTAAATCACCATTAAACCGTTACAACCAAGTCACAGATGTGGTTGTTGCTTATAATACTTACGTTAATTGTAGTTCGCCTTGGCAATTTGGTGTGGGTACAAATATCGCGCAAGCGGATGTGTTACCAAAATCAGAAATTAGATCGGCTCGAGCAATTAGAACAACGGTTGCTAATAACGTTGTGTATAATGAAAAAGGGTTGGAAGCTATTGTTGTGGAAAACGATAAAGCAGACGGTGTAACATTTGTAAATAATGTAGTCGATAATAAAGGCGTGTCGTTTAATGATTTTGATGGTGGTATTATAGCGGCCTCTTTAGAGTTGAAAAAGTTAACGGATAATCTGTTTTTACCAATAGGAGTTCCTGAAGAAATAAAAGCTTATAAAGGTTTCGATTTTAATACGATTGAGAAAGACTTATTTGGAACGTCAAGAATAGATAATACCAGTATTGGTGCAGTAATCGGCACAGAGGTTGGTAGTCCTAATATTTTGGATAAATCTAAATACGGAACAACTTGGTATTCAAATGAAGCAGAAGTGAAAGCTCCAGTAACGCATGTTGTAAACGAAGCAGAGGATTTACAAGCTAAAATAAATGAAGCTAATAGTGGGGATATTATCGCTATAGCGGAAGGTAGTTATGCTTTTAAGAAGGCTTTAATAATTAATAAAGCAATTACAATACAATCTCAAGGAGAAAAGAAGGCTAAGTTAGTATATGTGGGACCGTCTGAGACACCATTGTTTTCATTGCAATCTAAAGGTAAATTAACAATTAATAATATTGTTTTAGAAGGGAATGAAAATAATTATGCCTTTGCAAGTTTAAAAGAAAACATGGCTAACCACTTCGGTCTAACAGTTTCAAATACTGAAATTAGTGATTTTGACTATGTGTTAAAAGTGTATAAAGAATCATTTTCAGAGCGTATTACTTTTGAGAATACGGCAATCACAAACTGTGAAAATGGATTAGAATTATCAGAGGAAACCAACGATAAAGGAGATTATAATACAGAGTATTTAACCATTAATAACTGTCATTTTGATAATGTAAAAGCAAATGTGATTGATTATTATAGAGGGGGGTATGACGAGTCTACTATCGGCGGAAACCTTCTAATCACGAATAGTACTTTTATTAATTGTGGAGCTAAAGAAAAGAACAAAACATTATTGAATCATAACGGGATTGTAAATGTGAATATCACTAAAAACACATTTAAAAACAACAAAGTACAGTTTGTCTCTACATTATGGGGAGCAAAAAATAATGTAGAGTCCGAAAACACTCTAGTTAATTCAGGGCAAATTAACACGGAAGAGAATTTGAAAATGAAATTGATGTATTAATATGAAGTCAATAACACTACTTTTTATAAGTTTATTAGGATGGTTTCAAACTGTTGAAGGGCAAACGATACCTTCTGATAAGGTTTTGTCTAATCAAGATTTAGCATCTTATTTAACAAGCACTGTTCAACAAGATTTAAAAACTAACGGAGCTATTTCTGAAGCGGACTTAGCACGGTTTTTTAGAACAAAATTTACGGAACGTTATTTCTATAATTGGGAAACTAACGAGAAGCGATTTAAGGAATACACAGAGATTTATCCTGAGGCCAAAATAAATCATACAGAACGCGCATTGGATCATTTGGCAAAATTTCCCGCGAAAGCGCAATGGGAATTGCCTTTTAATTATCAAAACGGAGATCCAGTAAATGCTTATGCTTTGCGCCATTTGGCTAGGCAGCATAAAATGATAGATATTGGATACTATTATTTTTACCAGAATAAAGACGAGCAATATCTTGATTATTTTACAGAACAATTAGCGTCTTTAAATACAGCCTTAGTCAATAAACAATATGAACGTATTGAAGATGGTAATGGCGTGTATGAGGCCTTTCGTTCTGGATACCGTATGATTAATTGGTTGCAATTACACAGTTTGTTTTTAGGACAGTCTGGCTACTCTGATGCGGAGCAATTAGTGACCATTGCAACGTTTTTACAACATGCGCAACATTTATATGAGCATAATAAAACGTTTAAATCGGGTAATCATCAAACACGAGGATTGTCGGCTTTAGCAATGCTGTCTATTGTATTGAGAGATTTTAAAGGTGCGGACGAGTGGTATAAGCATTCTATGACGCTTTTAGGAGAGCACTTAGATAAAGAAATTAATGATGATGGGTTTCAGTTTGAGCGCACAATCCATTATCATATGAGTGATATAGGGACTTATTTTTATGTGTACCAATTAGCTAAGAAAAGCAAATTACCAATAAACCCGGTATGGGAAAACAAATTAGAGTCGTTATTTACAACACTTACTAAAATTGCATTTCCCGATAAATCAGCGCCTGTGTTGTCTGACGATACAGATGCACCTTGGGCCGTAAAAAATGATATTTCTGGAGCAATGACTTTAGGGTATTTGCTTTTTGAAGATCCTGAGATGGGATACTTTGCAAAGAATAAATTAAGTACAAAGTTTTATTGGGATGCTAGTGCAGTACAGTTAGAGAAATTAAAAAATATTAATTCTGTAGCACCAAAACACTTGTCTTTGTCTTTTCCAGACACGGGCTATTATATAATGCGAGAAGGTTGGAATGCTAAGGATAATATGATGGTGATTTCGGCTGGATTAGATCCTTTAAAGCCTGATCATCAACATGGTGATATTTTGGGTGTTCAAGCAATGGCTAATGGTCAAGTTGTATTACCAAATTATCAAGTCCGTTATTCATTAAAAGATTTAGAGTTGTTTAAAAACTCCATGACTAAAAATGTAGCTTTAGTCGATAACGAATTGCTTGGTAAACAATATACAAGTAATAAAGGAGGTAGCGGATTTGGTAAGTTTAAACAATTGGCACAACCAAAAGTAATTGCTTTTGATACTAGTGATCATTTAGATGTTTTTGTAGGTAGTCATGATGGTTTTGAAAACATTGGTGTAGACTATAACAGACAAGTTATTACTATTAAAAATGATTTCTGGATTGTTAAGGATAATTTTAAGTCGAAAGACAGTCACGAATACAAACAAGTTTGGCAAGGACATTACACGGAAGAAAATGGTGCCGATTTATTGCGGTCTTCTTTTGATGATGGTTCAGGGTTGGATATTTTTCAGTTGAATACAATAGATAAAGTAGAAACAGACGGCGCAAGAGGTAAAGAGTGGTCTGTGGTGTCAAAATCGAATGCAAAACAATTCAGCTTTATAACAATTGTTTATCCTTTTGAAACTTATGACAAACGTATAGATGAGGATGCTAAAGATAAACAGTTTAGCGGTTGGAAGCTTAATGCTTCAAAGTGGATTGCTGATAATAGTGACGCTGTTTCTTTAACTAAAGAGGGGGTTTCTATGTTCTTTTCAGTTAAAACATTAGAATTTGGTGATACTAAAATTAAGTTTGAAGAAGTTGTGGATGTGTTAGTGAATACTGGGGCTGAAGGGTTGAGGTTACAATTGCTTAGTAAAAAGGAATGTAAAGCTGAAATTACTCAGAAAGGGGTAAAGCAAAAAATTAAGTGTTCAGTAAAAGCTAATTAAAATACAAAGCGATTGAAAAAAGTAATATTTGTTATAGGTGTTTCAGGTTGTGGAAAAAGCACTATTGGAAAGTTGTTGTCTGAAGCATTAGATATTCCTTTTTTTGATGGTGACGATTTTCATCCGGAAAGTAATATTACAAAAATGTCTAATGGACAAGCTTTGAATGATGCTGACAGACAAGGTTGGTTAGAGACTTTAAATAACTTAGCAAAAAAGCAGCTTAATAAAGGAAGTTGTGTAATCGTATGTTCTGCTTTAAAGCAAAAGTATCGCGATTTATTAAGTCTTACTATTGAAGACGATACGGCTTGGGTGCATTTAAACGGGGCTTTTGATCAGATATTAGAAAGAGTAAATAGTAGAGCGGATCATTTTATGCCTGCCGAATTACTACAATCGCAATTTGATACTTTAGAAATTCCTAAAAATGCGATTCAAATAGATATCAGTGCGACACCAGAAAATATTATTAAAATAATAAAACAAGAATTAATGAATACCTCAGAGTTTGGATTATTTGGTTTGGGTATCATGGGAAAAAGCCTGTGTAGAAATTTAGCTAATAACGGTTTTAAAATTTCGATGTTTAACAGGCATGTCGATAGTGTAGAGGTTGATGTTGCTAAAAATTTTAAAGCACAATATACTGAGTTGGCGCAAGCGGAAGCTTTTGATGATATTTCAGCCTTTGTAAATTCTTTACAACAACCAAGACGGATTATGCTAATGGTTAATGCGGGTAAAACAATAGATTATGTTATTGAAGATTTATTGCCTCATTTAACAAAAAATGATATCATAATTGACGGAGGAAATTCAAACTATAAAAAAACAAAAGAACGTTACGATTATTTAAAGACTAAGGGGGTTAATTTTATTGGGACAGGGGTTTCTGGTGGAGAAGAAGGAGCTTTAAAAGGACCATCTATAATGCCAAGTGGTGATAAAGAAGCTTATGATAAAGTGGCGCCTTTTTTGGAAACTATTGCAGCTAAAGATAAAAACGGTTTGCCTTGTTGTACGTATGTCGGCCCAGAAGGAAGCGGTCAGTTTATTAAAATGGTGCACAATGGTGTGGAGTATGTAGAAATGCAATTGCTAGCTGAGGTAACTACTATTTTGGAGGCTTTAGGACAAAGTCCGGATGTAGTTGCTAATACTTTGGAGTCTTGGGCTGACACAGCAGATAGTTATTTACTAGAAATAACAACAGCTATTTTTAAAAAGAAAGAAGGCGACGATTGGCTGGTAAAAAAGATATTAGATAAAGCAGGTAATAAGGGGACGGGTAACTGGACGACGATTGCATCTGCGGAACTAGGAGTGCCAAGTACTTTAATTGCTTCAGCGTTGTTTTCAAGATATATTTCGTTTTATAAAGAGGAGCGAATGGAATTAAGTAAACGATTTAATTACAATACTAAATCAGATTTAAAAATCAGTACTGATGAGGTCTTGAAAGGATATCAGTTTGCAAGAATTATTAACCATTATCAAGGGTTTAAGTTAATAGCAGAAGCTTCAAGTAAATTTGAATGGGATTTAAATCTTAGTGAAATTGCTAGAATTTGGACTAATGGTTGCATAATTAGATCTTCTCTAATGGAGGAATTAGTTAGTGTGTTTAAGGATACAGCTAACTTATTAACTAATACAGAATTAATAACAAAGATTGATGGTTACAGACCTGCAGCTAAAAAGGTAGTGTCGGAAGCTGTTCTTAGTGATATTGCAACACCGGCTCTAAGTGAAGCTGTTCAGTTTTTGAACGGAATAACAACAGAATATGCTTCGGCAAATGTAATCCAAGCTCAACGTGATTATTTCGGGGCGCATACGTATCTAAGGTTAGACGATGCTTCAGGTAAGTCTCATCATACCAAATGGAACTAATAAAACAAACTAATCTTAAAAACTAACACATATTATGGATGTAACAACACCTAAAAATTCATTTTTCAAAAAGATTATAGCTATCGTATTAGGTTTTGGTCCTGGTATTTTTGCTATTGGGTATACTATAGGTACTGGAAGTGTTACTTCAATGATTGTTGCAGGAAGTAAATTTAATATGCAATTATTGTGGGTGTTGCTTTTAAGTTGTTTGTTTTCTGGAATATTAATGTTTGCTTACGGAAACTATGGTTTGATAACAGGAGAAACAGCACTCTATGGTTTTAAAAAACATTTAAAATATGGTAAAGCTTTAGCTATCTTAATTATAGTTGGTATTACGTTTGGACAATGGAATTCTTTGATGGGGATTTTAGGGATTTCATCTAATATTATTTTTGAAATATTAGCAGTCAATTTTGAGGGATTGGGTGCTTATAAATATGAAACAGTTTTAATAACGGCGATTATAATTATTATTACGTTTTACTTATTGATGCTAGTTGGGAAGTATACTTTTTTTGAAAAAATATTAGTCATTTTTGTGACGTTAATGGGGTTTTCATTTTTGTTATCCTTATGTTTTGTGCAACCGCTTCCCTTAGATGTTGTTAAAGGGTTGATACCTACGATTCCGGATGTTCCAGGAGGTAAAATGTTAGTTGCGGCATTTGTTGGGACTACTATGGCGTCTGCTACATTTTTATCAAGACCATTATTTGTTAAAGGTAAAGGTTGGGACATTAAAAACTTAGGGCAACAAAAAAGAGATTCTATCACCGCAGCAATTTTAATATTTATAATTAGTGCAACTATTATGGCTGTAGCAGCTGGAGCCTTGTTTTATCAAGGAAAAGAAGTTAACAGTGTATTGGATATGGCTAATACTTTAGAGCCAGTTGCTGGAAAATGGGCTGTTACTATATTTTTCTTCGGAGCGTTAAGTGCTGGTTTGTCGTCTATATTTCCATGCCTTTTAATAGCGCCTTTATTGCTTGCAGATTATCAATCAGGAGAGTTAGATACAAGTTCTAAACAGTTTAGAGTTGTAACTTTTGTAGCGTGTTTGGTAGCTTTGATCGGGCCTGCTTTTGGAGCAAACCCTATTGAAATTCAGATTTTATCTCAAGTGTTTAATGTATTTGTTTTACCTCTTGTGATTTTGGGTATTATAATAATGGTGAATAGTAAAAAGGTTATGGGGAATTATAAAACCAGTCTTTTTGTCAATATTGGGTTGTTTGCAGCGTTGCTTTTTGCTTGTGTCATTTCTTATAATGGTATTATAGCCTTAACAGAATACTTTTAAAATAGGTTGACTTTTTTGTGCATGGTCAAAATAGCATAGATTAGAGTTAAATGTCAATAGATTATTTTGGTTAGCATTAAAAATGCTTGTATATTGGTAAACCAATTTGGTAAACCAATTTTTATGAAAAAACAACCACTATTTTCGCTTTTATTAATCGTCTGTTTATTTGTTTCAATTTCTTGTAAAGAAAAAGAGTCTGCTACTAATAGATTGTTAGTTAAAGATGTAGCTGAGTTTAATACTGCTGTTAAAAAGGCAAGTCCAGGTGATATTATCACTTTAGCTAATGGTATTTGGAAAGATGCTGAATTGGTTTTTGAAGGTCACGGAACTACAGAAAAGCCTATTACTTTAACAGTAGAAACTAAAGGAGAGGTGACTCTAGAAGGGGCTTCAAATCTTCAATTGGCAGGAGAACATTTAATTGTTAATGGTCTTGTTTTTAAAAATGGGTATACCCCAACAAATGCCGTTATTTCATTTAGAAAAAACAGAGAAGAATTAGCTAATAATACAAGATTAACAGAGTGTGTTATTGATAATTTTAATAATCCAGAGCGTCAAGTGCAAGATTATTGGGTCACTATCTACGGAAAAAATAATCGCATAGATCACAATCATATTTCAGGTAAAAAGAATTTAGGGGTGACTATGATTGTCGGTTTGGATACAAAAGAAAGTGTACAAAACAATCATAAAATTGATCATAATTATTTCGGACCACGTCCAACCTACGGAAACAATGGTGGCGAAACATTGCGTATTGGTACCAGTCATACGGCATTAGAAAATTCTAAAACGTTAGTAGAATCTAACTATTTTGATAGAACTAACGGAGAACACGAAATTATCTCAAATAAATCGTGTCAAAATACTTTTAAATACAATACCTTTTTTGAATGTACAGGCACCTTAACGATGCGTCATGGAAATGAAACTTTGGTAGATGGGAATGTGTTTATAGGCAACGGAAAACCAAGTACTGGAGGTGTACGTATCATTAATGAATCACAAACTGTAATTAATAATTACCATGTTGGATTAACGGGCTATCGTTTTAGAGGTGCTTTTGTAATGATGAATGGTGTGCCAAATTCGCCACCAAATCGTTACGTACCTGTTATAGATTCTAAGCTAAATAATAACACGTTTGTAAATTGTGATCATATTCAATTAGGTGCAGGTAGTGATTCTGAAAGAAGTCAAGCGCCAAGAACGTCAGAGATTTCAGGAAATATCTTTTATAATGACACTAAAGACGACACATTTACGGTGTATGATGATATTAGTGGCATTACATTTAAAGATAATCTTTTAGGTACAAATGGTAAAACCAGTATTACTAGCGGCTTTGAAAACGCAGAAATAACATTAGTAAAAAACGAACAAGGATTTTTAATACCGACTTCGGATAAAATTAAATCTAAAGTTACTATAAGTCCAAATGTCGCAACCAAAGAAAATACAGGGACGACTTGGTACTCTAAGGCAGATACAAACATTGCTTTAAATTCTGGTAAAACAATAAAAGTTAAAGCGGGTATTAATACACTGTATGAAATTGTTAAGGAGTCTGAAGCTGGCGATATAATAGAATTAGAAGAAGCTGGTATTTATCTAATTACTAAAGCAGTTCAGATTAAGCACCCTTTAACTTTTAAAACTTCAGGAACAAAAAAAGCAACGATTTTATTTGAACGTATGATGGCTTTCGAAATTCAGAATGGTGGAAGTTTATCTTTAGAGAATGTATCGTTTGATGGTACAAAATCACCGGATTACGCAGGTAATTCAGTGATAAGCACAAGTAAAAATTCTATGTTAGATAATTACAAATTGTTTATTGATAATTGCGAGTTTAAAGATATGGTGGTTAATCATTCTTTTGATGTCTTACGAGTGTCTAAAGGGACATTTGCAGATACAATTAGTATTCAAAATTCTACTTTCAAAAATATATCAGGACATATTGCGGCATTAGACAAGGAAACTGATGACATTGGAGCTTATAATGTAGAATACATGTTAATGAAAAACAATACGGTTAACGATATGCAAGGTGCTGCATTACGATTATACAGAGGCGGAAAAGACGAAAGTACATTCGGACCGTTTCTAGAAGTCGATCATAATGTCTTTAATAATGTAGGTTTTGGTAAGAAAAACAAATACAAAGCAGCAATGTCTTTATATGGTGTGCAAGTAAATGATATCCAGAATAATAATTTTAATAATACTAAGGGTTTAAAAATGCACCTAGTTGTTGGAGAGCCCATTGTAAACGTAGTTAATAATAACTATTATAAGTCTGGTGAAATTGAAGTTACTGGAGACGAGAAATATAATGTAGAAAATCTTTATAGTATTGAGCCTGAGTTTAAGGAAGGAACATTTCAACTATTAGAGGAGTCTTCATTACGAGGGAAAGGGACAGATAAAAAAGAAATAGGAATTATTGCTAAAAACTAATCATGACATTTAATAAAAACTTCATATTAAGATTTGCTTTAGTCGCGATTGTATTGACTGCGTTTTCTTGTAAAAAAGAAAATGCAGCGCATACAAATAGTAAAGCGGAAACGGCGACAACAATAAAAACAACAATGCATCCTAATTTGATTTTAACTGCTCGAGGCGTTAAAGATATTAGAGCGCAATTAGGGAGTATTCCTATTTTTGATACAACCCTAAAAACGGTGCAAGAAGAAATAGATGCCGAGATTGCATTAGGTATTGAGACACCGATTCCATTAGATTATTCTGGAGGTTATACGCATGTACGTCATAAACGTAATATGGTTGTATTGCAAAAAGCGGGTGTGTTATATCAAATTTTGGATGACGAAAAATATGCTAAGTATGTAAAGGATATGTTGATGCAATATGAGGCTATGTATAAAACATTACCACTGCATCCAAAAACTAGATCGTATGCAAGAGGTAAATTGTTTTGGCAGTGTTTAAACGATGCTAATTGGTTAGTGTACGTGAGTCAAGCTTATGATTGTGTTTATAATTATTTGTCCGAAGAAGAGCGTACTAAGCTAGAGACAAATTTGTTTAAGCCATTTGCAGATCATATTTCTGTAGATAGTCCACAGTTTTACCAAAGAGTGCATAACCATAGTACTTGGGGTAATGCAGCAGTAGGTATGATTGGTTTGGTGATGGACGATCAAGAATTAATTGATCGTGCTCTGTACGGTATTAAAGATTTAAAATTAGATACTGAAGAAAAAGATGATGATGGCGGGTTTTTAAATAAAGATGGTAAAGCTGGTTTTTTAGCGAATATCGAAGAGCCATTTTCTCCAGATGGTTATTATAATGAAGGGCCATATTATCAACGCTATGCAATGTATCCGTTTTTAGTTTTTGCTGAAGGATTACATAATGTTAAACCAGAATTAAAGATTTTTGAGTATAAAAATGGGGTGTTATTAAAATCCATTAATGCGCTTTTGAACTTATCAGATGCAGATGGTGATTTTTTTCCGCTTAATGATGGTCAAAAAGGAATGTCTTACTATAATGATGCTTTAGTTACAGCAGTAGATATTTCATATCATTTTGGAAATCAGGATGCAGGATTATTAAGTGTAGCAGAGAAACAGGACAAAGTGTTATTGGACGACTCGGGGTTAGCAGTAGCGCTCGGGATTAAAAATGGCGAAACAATACCGTTTGATAAAAAATCGATTAATTTATCTGATGGGCCAAATGGAACACAAGGTGGTGTTGGTATTTTGAGAAATGAACCATTAGAGCTTGTTTTTAAATATGCAGCTCAAGGATCTAGCCATGGTCATTATGATAAGTTGTCATATTCTTTATATGAAAATGGAGAAGAAGTTATTCAAGATTATGGTTTAGCACGTTTTGTAAATATTGAACAAAAAGGAGGCGGAAACTATCTAAAGGAAAACAAGACCTGGGCAAAACAAACGATAGCTCATAATACAGTAACGCAAAATGAAGCGTCTCATTTTAACGGTAAATACGAAATAGGAAGTAAACACCATTCCGTATTACACTATTTTTCTTCAGACCATGCAGGTGTGCAAGTCGTAAGTGCAAAAGAAGTAAATGCTTATCCTGGGACAGAAATGCTTCGTACTATGGCGATTATCAAAGATCCAGATTTCGAAAAACCATATGTGTTGGATATTATGAAAATTATATCCAATAAAGTCAATCAATATGATTTCCCATATTACTTTTTTGGTCAAGTATTAGCTGCAAATTTTGAATACAAAACACCAGAAACGTTGAAACCATTAGGAAGTAAAAATGGGTATCAACACTTATATGTGGAGGCGACTGCCAAAGCTTCGGACGTTAATAGTAAATTTTCGTGGTTAAATAATCGTAAGTTTTATACCTTAACCACGGTGACTAATGCTGAGGATGATTTGATGTTTACTAGAATAGGAGCAAACGATCCTGAGTTTAATTTACGTCGGGACCCTGCATTGTTATTAAGACGAAAAAACACTAAGAACACACTTTTTGTGTCTACTATAGAAGCACATGGTAGTTATAGTCCTGTTTCAGAATCTGCTGTAAATTCAAATAGTAATATAAAAGAATTGAAAGTTGTTTTAGATACTGAAGAATATACCGCAATTGCAATAACTGATATAAACAGTGTTACTAAACTTTTTATAACAGCAAATAAAAAGGCTTCAGAAGAAGCAAAGCATACTTTAAAAATCAATGGTGTTGAATACCAATGGAGTGGTGCTTATTACTTTGAATAAATTAATCCTTAAATAAATAAAAAAATGAATCGATCTAGTGAAAAATACGTCATTACAAAAGACATGGAATGGGAAGTGCTTGGTGGTGGTGTGTCAAGAAAATTTTTAGGTTATGATAATCAAATTATGATGGTCAGAGTAAAATTTGACGAGGGCGCATTAGGTGCTCCGCATCAACATTTTCATACGCAAGCGACTTACTGTGTTTCGGGTAAATTTGAATTTGAAATTGATGGCGTAAAACAAATTGTAGAAGCGGGAGATGGTGTATATATTGAGCCTAATTTATTGCACAGTGCTGTATGTTTAGAAGAAGGTGAGTTAATAGATACATTCAGTCCTGTAAGAGAAGATTTTTTAAGCGGAGCTGAGGTCTCTTATTTTGGAGATAAGAAGTAAAGTGAATTGACTGACTAGTGAGAAACGTTAAAATCGGTTTTATTTGACTCATAAGTTGAGTGAAAATCCAAACTATTTTGCCAAAGAAAGCAATTAGTGTCAAGTAATAATTTTGATAAATTTGTTTAATCTTGTATATGAAGACTTTATAGAATAGTAATGAAACACTTATTTTCTGTGTGATTCTTTACTATTTTAACTTAAACATGTGGTTTTTTAACATAGAAAAATCACGAAAACGTTGTAATTAACAAATATTTATATATATTTGGTAAACCAATCTGGTAAACCAATTATGTTTATTGGGTTAAAACCATAAAAAAAGGACAGATTAAAAAATCTATCCTTTAAAAAAAAACACTTCTTTGACGGGAAGTAATTATGTTAAAAACATAACATTACAAAAGTAACAAACAAATTGTTACTCGCCTAACGTTTGTGTTTTTAGTGAAACTAAATTAATTAACTAAAACTTAAAAATTAATTATGAATTTAAAAGCTAAATCAGCACTATTTGCAATGCTCTTCATGTGTATTGCTGCTTTTGCTCAAGACGGTGTGACGATTAAGGGAACAGTGGTTGATGTCGAGTACAGTATGCCATTGCCCAACGTTAATGTTATTGTTGTAGGAACGACTAATGGTGCAAGTACAGATTTTGATGGTCAATATCAAATAAAAGTGAAGTCTGGAGATGTTTTACAATTCTCATATATAGGGTACACGGCTCAAACAGTTGTAGTTGGTGATCAAAAGACAATTGATGTATCCTTAAGTGTGGATGCTAATACTTTAGAAGAAGTTGTTGTTGTTGGATATGGTACACGAAAAAAATCACATCTTACAGGAGCAGTATCTAGCCTTGGTGGAGATGATGTTGCAGGTGTTCAGGCTACGCGAGTTGATGAAGCTTTAGCGGGTAAACTACCGGGGGTTTTAATTCAAAACCAAAATGGATCACCTGGTGCGGATCCTAAAATTCAAATTAGAGCGGCATCATCTATTTCTGGTAATTCTAGCCCGTTAATAGTTGTTGATGGTTTTCCTATTTCAGGTAGTTTAGCTACTGTTAATCCAAATGATATTGAAAGTTTAGAGGTTTTAAAGGATGCGGCTTCTGCTGCTATTTATGGTTCTAGAGGTGCAAATGGTGTTATATTAATTACAACCAAAAAAGGAAAGTCAGGTAAAGCGACTTTTAGTTATAATACTTACACAAGTACATCTAGTAAATACAGAAAAAATATTCTTAAGTCTGGTACAGAATGGGCAGCTCACGCAAGAGAGGAAATTGCTGCAGGTAATTGGGCAGGTACGGTAGATACTGTTGATCCTGATTTTTTAGAGTATAGGCTAAGTGCTTATGAAGATTCTCCAGGTTCAATTAGTCCAGAAGATTGGTTGTTTCGTGATGGTAATTCTATGAGTCATGATTTTAATATGAGTGGCGGGTCTGATGATGTAAGCTTTTTTGCTTCAATTGGGTATCAGAAAGTAGAAGGTGTTGTTATTACAGAAGGTTATGAGCGGTTAAATGCACGTTTAAATATTGATGCTAAGTTAGGAGATAAATTTAAGACAGGAGTAAGTTTTAATGGGTTTACATCTGATAGAGATATTTTAGGGCATGATATGAGGGATTTATTAAGGTCAACACCTGTAACACCTATTTATCATACAGCAGAGTCTATTGCATTCGTGCAACAATTAGATTCACAAGCACAAGCTTTAGGTTTAGAAGCTTTTGATGATGGATATAGAGGGTCTGGTTACGAGGCAAATAGTATTTATACTTTGGAGCCAGGTATGGCGGCTCAAGATTGGCATTATGGAAGAAATAATAATGGTATTGGTGGTTCTGGTGATGCTGGTCCTGCAGCAAAGCTTGATAATACAGAACGTTGGGAAAAAACATTTTTCGGGAATGTAAGTTCTTATTTACAATATAGTATTGTCGACGGTCTTGATTTAAAAACTGTTTTAGGTGGAGATCTTAAGGATACACAGTATTATGAGCATAGATTAATTGGTTATGATTCTAGAGCTAGGACGGCTCAAACATATATGGATCAGACGGATTTAAAGGTGTCATCAGTGTTAAGTGAAACAACTTTAAGTTTTGCTAAAGAGTATGGTAAACATGACATTTCAGCAGTTGCGGGAATAGAATTTCAAACAACAAAATATCAAGGGACAGCATTAGATGGTGTAAATGTACCTGATGGAGATGTGTTAAATTATAACTTATTTGATCCTGCGGATATAACTGTAACAGAAAGAGATGAAACAAGAGCAAGAGAGAGTGTGTTTGGTAGAGTAAGTTATGCTTATGATGATCGTTACTTAGTATCTGCATCTGTAAGAAGGGATGGAGATTCTCGTTTTGGAGCGAATAAACAATATGCTACTTTTCCAGCATTTTCATTAGGATGGAATGTCCACAAAGAATCGTTTTTAGAAGAAAGTGAAACATTGAGTAAATTAAAATTAAGAATGAGTTATGGGTCTTTAGGAACGACTTCTTTTTTAGGATCTTATGATGCATTGAGTTTGTTGGATCCTTCAGCAACATTTTTTGGAACAGGTTTTTTAATACCTGATAATGTTGCAAATTTAGATTTGACTTGGCAAACTAATACTGAAACTAACTATGGTGTAGATTTCGGAGTTTTAAATAATCGTTTTACAATTGGTGTAGATTACTATACTTCAGATATTGAAGATATCCTTATTAATCAAAGTGTTTCGGAAGTGTTAGGGACGTCTTCTATTGTTCTTAATTCAGGTGATGTAAGAAGTTCTGGTTGGGAATTTGAATTAAATGCAAGAGTCATAAGTAATGATAATTTTAGTTGGAGTTTTGGAGCTAATTTATCTACTGTTGAAACAGAAATCACAGATTTAGGAGGACTTTCAGAATTACCTCAAACAATTTATGGAGTAAGTGGAAGAGGACCTGTATATAGAAACTATGTAGGAGGAGGAATTGGTGAGATGTGGGGATTAGAAACTATTGGTGAGGTTGAAATGACTTATTTGGCTGATGGTTCAAGAAGTCCAAATAACCAATCTGGAGAATCTTATGTTGTAGATCAAAATGGAGATGGTGTAATTGATAACACTAGAACTGTTGAAGATGGGGGAGATTTAGTGAAAATTGGACAAAACACACCAGATTTTTATTGGGGTATGTCTCATAATTTCACCTATAAGGATTTTGATATGTCTTTACAGATTCAAGGTTCTCATGGAGCGGATGTTTATAATGTAGATCCTTTATACTATGGTTCACAATGGGGAGGAAGATTAGTTGATAGCTTTGACGCTAATAATGACGGTATTGCTGATCATAATGGTGAGTTTTACACACCAAACAGAAATCAAACAGATGCAAGTTTACAAGATGCTTCTTTTGTAGCATTAAAAAACTTAACTATTGGATATACACTTCAACAAGATGTTGTTGATAAAATAGGGTTAAGTTCTATTAGAGCTTATGTAGCGGCAACTAATTTATTGTATTTATGGGCGGATGATTATACTTCTTATAATCCTGAAGGAGTTAGTACTTCTGGTGGTGATTATTTAGGACCAACGACATACGGAACACAATTTGGAGCTAGTCCAATTGTTAGAAGTTTTACAGTAGGATTAAATGTTAATTTTTAAAAAAAAAATAAAATGAAAAAAATATCTATATTACTAGGATCATTGCTTTTCATAACATCATGTTCGACGGATTTAGAACAATCTCCGTCTAATATTGCTAATTCAGATTCTTTATCAGATTTTGAAGGTGTTTTGAATGCTGCATATTATTATCAATTAGGTGCTGTAACACCAATTGCTGTTATGGGAGAGTTTAGATCGGATAATGCGGTAATGGACGAATCTCCATATACAGAATTTGATGAATATGATAATGGATTAACGGCTATGGAAGATCAGTTTTTTGGGCCGTTTTATACCGCTATTTATAAATCAATATTGAGTGCTAATAATGTAATAGAAAATTCTTCTAATGATGTTCAAGTTGGTGAGGCTAAATTCTTGAGAGCTTTATCTTATTTTAAATTAGTCCAAGTTTTTGGAGATGTTACTGTTAATTTATTGGCAGCGCCAAGTTTAACTGATACATCTGTTTTGGTAAGACGACCTGCGGCAGAGGTATACAATAATGTTATTATTCCTGATTTAAATAGCGCTATGGCCTTGTTAGGCACAACTAGTGCTAATGGAAGAGCTTCTAGTTATGCGGCTCAGAGTTTATTAGGTAAGGTGTATGTGGCAATGGGCGATTTTATTAATGCTGAGCCGCATTTAGCGGCTGTTGTCAATGGAGCATCAGCAGCAGGAGTAAGTTTGAAAACTAATTTCGACGAAATTTTTGGAGCTCAAAATGAAGTAGAAAACTCTGAAATTATTTTTTCTACTCAAATAACAGGATCTGTTACAGATGAGTATTCATTTGGTTCGGATTTTTGGAATTGGTTTGTAGGAGATGATTCAAAAGCTGATTTACCAGTTGACCCTGATTTAGTAGCAGCATTTGATGCTAGTGATGCTAATGGTGGTGGTACCGATTTAAGAAGGGCTGTGACGCTTAGTGCAGATGGTTTAACTGCTGTAAAATTTCCTAAAGAAGGAGGCTTAGGTCCAGAGCATGATTGGATAGAATTGAGATTGGCAGATTTAATTTTATTATATGCTGAAACATTGAATGAAAATGCGTCTCCTGCTTCTACCGTACTTCCTTTATTGGATGATATAAGAACTAGAGCTGGTTTAAATAGCTTAACAGGAACAATCAGTTCTCAGGCTGATGTTAGGCAAGCTATTGCAGATGAAAGAAGATTAGAATTAGCATTTGAAGGACATAGATGGTTTGATTTAGTTAGAACAAATACCGTGGATTCAGAAATGGGAGTTACCGTTAATAGTAATTATTATTTATTCCCTGTTCCTGTATCAGAAATATTAGCTACGGATGGTGTGATTACTCAAAATGCGGGTTATTAATACTTAGTGATTTTCTTTCTTTATAAATCTTATTATTTATCCGTTTGGTTTAAATGTAATACTTATAAAGAAAGAAAATATTTTTTTGATTAAATTAATAAAATTACGAAAACAGTTATATTATACAAGGTTTGTGTCAATGATAAAAAGTTGTATTACGATGTTTGTTAGTAGAAAATATAAGCATTGGAATCGATATTATTTTTAGAAACAAACAAAAGAAGTATAGTTTGTAATTTTAAAAGAGGTTGTAAATTTCAATGTAAAAAAAGGGTTATATACCTCTTTTTTAAAGATGAGATATTATGATCTAGGATCACATATTAATATTATTATGATTAGTCTTTTATTTAGGTTAAGCTTTACAAGTTCTGCACGTAACTTGTAAAGTTTAGCTAAATAATTATATAATAGATCTGTTCATATTTAGTAAATTTGAAGGTAGAATAAATAAAATATTATTTATATGAAATTGGAAGTCCTTACAAAAAATGAAAACTTTAGCCTACAAAAGCAAATTATTGCTCAGATAAGAGATTTAATAAATATCAAAAATCTTGAACCTGGAGATAAATTACCTGCTGAACGTGTGTTATCTGAAAAGTTTGAAGTATCAAGGAGTAATGTAAGGGAGGCTATTCAAAAATTGGAATTTTACGGATTATTAAAATCTATTCCGCAAAGCGGAACTTTTGTAGCAAATATTGGAGTCATTGCTATGAATGGAATGATAGAAGATATCCTAAGATTAGAATCTCCAGAATTTAAAGATTTAGTCGAAACAAGAATTTTGCTAGAATTAAAAACAGTAAGGCTTGCAGCTTTACGACGTACAGAAGAAGATTTAGAAAAAATGAAATTAGCTTTAGACGCCTACAGTGATAAAGTTAAAAATAAAGAAAATGCAGTACAAGAAGATTTACTATTTCATTTAGCGATTGCAAAAGCTAGTGGTAATAGTACCATGAATACATTTATGTTAATAATCACTCCAGAGATTATTACAAATTTTGAAAAGTATCACGTATGTGATAAAAATTTATCTGGAGGGGCTATTGCAGAACATCAATTGATTTTTGATGCTATTAAAAATCAAAATCCAGTGGAAGCAAAACAAGCAATGAAAAATCACTTTAACGAATTGTATAAATATTGTTACAATTTATAGATATATAGGAAATAATTTAAGGCAATACTTCTTTAAGTTATAATTATTCAAATTTATTACAAATCAGTCTAATGTGCTGGTATTTAGTTTGTTTCTAAATATCCTGTTAGATGTTTTATTTTAAAAATTAAAAAACCTTATGAAAGTAAAAGGATTAAGATGGTGGGTAGTAGGGCTAGTGGCTTTGGCGGCGGTCATTAATTACATCGATAGACAAGCTTTTGGAGCACTATGGCCTGACATTGCTAAAGATTTATTTCCTGAAATGGACAAGGATGGACATAAGGTTATTTTTGGTACCATATCAACAGTCTTTATACTGTCTTATGCCGGAGGTCAGGCCCTTTTTGGTAAAATTTTTGACTGGATAGGTACTAGAATGGGGTTTGCTTTATCTATTGGTGTTTGGTCTGTGGCAACTATGGTTCACGCCTTAGCCCAAGGGATGTTAAGTTTTTCGATATTTAGATCAATATTAGGTGTTGCCGAAGCTGGAAATTGGCCTGGCGCAGCTAAAGCTAATGCAGAGTGGTTTCCAACAAAAGAGAGAGCGCTGGCTCAAGGTGTTTTTAATTCAGGAGCTGCTATTGGAGGTATTGTTGCTTATCCTGTTATTGGTTTATTATCTGCTTATTTAGAGTGGAAATCCATTTTTATTGTTGTAGGTATACTTGGGTTATTATGGTTATTACCTTGGTTGTTCATTGTAAAATCAGGTCCAAAGACACATCCTTGGTTGTCTGACGATGAAAGAAAATATATCCTTTCTGGTCAAAAAAATCAAGATGTTGATGAAGATGGTAATTATGATGATGGATATGTGCCTGATACTGGACAGTTGCTTAAGCATAAAGAAAGTTGGGGAGTAATAATTGCTTCGGCAGCACTTGATCCTATCTGGTGGTTGTTTATTGTTTGGATTCCTATATATTTATCTGAGGTATTTGGTATGAATGTAAAAGAAATTGCATTTTCAGCTTGGGTTCCTTATGTAGGAGCAATGATTGGTGCATGGTATGGAGGTTTACTTGCTCAAAAAAAGCTAAATTTTGGATGGACTGTAGATAAGACCCGTAAGTATGTTATTACATTGGGATGTGTAATAATGATTCCATGTTTTATTCTATTAAAATACCCTGGTGCACCGCAAGTTTTAGGAGTTTTTGGAGTTCAAGAAGCTGCTGCTTTAACAATGGCTGATCCACAAGTTAAAAAGATAATGGATAATGAAGCATTCAAAGATTTAAAATCGGATAAAGATTTTATTGAAAGCATTGCTGGAAATAGTACTAATGAAATTAAATCTAATCCTAGATTTAAGAAAGCATATCAATCTGCTGTTTGGAAAACACCAAAAGCAGAAGCAGAAAAAGAAGAACGTTTGTTGCCAAAATATGGACCACCGTCAGATTTTGGAATTGCGGCGCTTGCGTCTTTATCAGAAATTAATAAGGCTAGAAATACTGCAGCATTAATTGCAGTTATAATTATGGCAATATTATTATTTGGTTTTCAAGTGGCGATAGGTAATATTCAAACACTACCAAGCGATCTTTTTGGAGGTAAAATTGTGGGTACTTTGTCTGGTTTTGCAGGTATGGCTGCCAAGTTAGGAGCAGCGGGATTAACACTTTTAGTAACATTTATTACAACAGGAGGTAATTATACACCTGCATTTTTAATAGGAGGCGCTTTAGCAATAGTTGCACTTTTAGCAGTTTGGCTATTATGTCCAAAAATAGAACCACTAAAACCAAGAAGTTAATTAGACATTAATAATTTAGATAATAATTGAATAAAGAATAAATTAAATTTAAACACATATAAAAATGAGTAATACAACAGGAAAAGTTGCAATAGTAACAGGAGCAACAGGAGGTATCGGTTTTGAAGTAGCAAAAAGATTAGGTAAAGACGGATATACTGTAGTTTTAAATGGTATAGATGATAAGGCTGGAGCGGAGAAGCTTGAGGAGCTAAAATCTGAAGGAATTACAGCAGAATACTATGGTTTTGATGTAACAAATGAAGCAGAGGTAACGTCAAATATTCAGGCGATAGGTAATAAGTATGGTAGAATTGATGTACTTGTAAACAATGCAGGTGGATTAGGTGGACGTTCTAGATTTGAAGAAATGACTACTGAGTTTTACAAAAACGTAATGGCGTTAAACTTGGATTCTGTATTTTATGCATCAAGAGCAGCAATACCTTTTCTTAAATCAGGAGAGCACCCTTCAATAATTAATTACACATCTAATGCAGGATGGACTGCAGGAGGACCAGGAGCAGGTATTTACGGAACGTCTAAAGCAGGTGTGCACGCAATTACTAGAGCTTTAGCTAAAGATTTAGCTGAATATGGTATCAGAGTAAATGCAGTATCTCCAGGGACTATTGACACGCCTTTTCATGCACAAATTAAAGCAACTAAACCAGAGGTTTTCGCTTCTTGGGCAAACAATATTATGTTAGGGAGATTAGGTCAACCAGAAGATGTTGCTGGAGTAATCTCATTCTTAGCAAGTAAGGATGCCTCTTTCATTACTGCGGAAACTATCCAGATTGGTGGTGGTCAAGCTTTAGGGATTTAATTAAATTTAAAGTAGAATATTTAGCCATTAGCTAAATTGTAAAGTAAATTTAAGTATACTAAATAGTTTTATTTTTAATAACGTCTTTTTTTTAACTTCAATAGTTTAATTTTAAAAAGATTTTAAAAAAAATAAAACTATTTAGTTTTTTAATACAATAGTAATCTAATTTATAAAATGAGTAAAATTGTCACTTTTGGAGAAATTATGTTAAGACTCTCTACAGAGCGTCATTTAAGATTTTCTCAAGCAAATAAATTTGCAGCTTCTTATGGAGGTGGAGAATTTAATGTTGCAGTATCATTAGCAAATTATGGTATACCAGCTGAATTTGTTACCAGGCTACCTGATAACGAAATTGGTGCTTGTGCACTTAAAGAGATGCGTAAATTTAATGTAGAGTCTAAAAACGTAATCTATGGTGGAGACCGATTAGGTATCTACTATCTTGAAACAGGAGCAGGGACCCGTGGTAGTAATGTGGTTTATGATAGAGCACATAGTTCTATGTCTACTATTGAAAAAGGATCAATAGATTGGGAAAACGTTTTAAAGGGAGCAACATGGTTTCATTGGAGCGGTATTACGCCTGCAATTTCTCAATCGGCTGCAGACGAATGTTTAGAAGCTATTAAAATGGCCCATAAATTAGGGATTACTATTTCTTCAGATTTAAATTATAGATCTAAATTATGGCAGTACGGTAAAGAACCAAGTCAAATTATGCCCGAGCTTTTAAAGTATAGTAATATCATTTTAGGAGACATCGATACCGCATTTTTTATGTTAGGAAAAGACAAGGTAAATCCTAATTATCAAAATGAAAAATCATTACCGTTTTTATATGATCAAATCTTTAAGTTGTGTCCTAATTTACATACTATAGCTACGACATTAAGATATTCTGTTAGTGCTTCTCATCAACGTATCGGAGGTATCTTGTATGATGGAAAAACCGTTTATAATGCGGATGTAAAAGAAGTAACACCAGTGGTTGATAGAGTAGGAAGTGGAGATGCATTTATGGGTGGGTTAATATATGGATTAGATAATAACGAAAATGATAAGCAAAGAGCTTTAAACATTGCAGTAGCAGCTTGTTGCTTAAAGCACACCATTTCTGGTGATTGTAATTTAATAACACTTGATGATATCGAAAAGTTATTAAGCGGAGATTCTTCAGGTAAAGTTTCAAGATAAAAAAAATAAAATGGCAAATTTCACAAGAATAGAAGTAGCAGAAGTTATGAAACAAACAGGGTTAGTCCCTTTGTTTTATAATGACGATATAGAAATTAGTAAAGCAGTTGTAAAAGCAGTTTATGATGGTGGCGCAAGATTATTAGAGTTTACAGCGCGTGGCGATTTTGCTCACGAAGTTTTTGACGCATTAAGTAAGTATGTTACAAAAGAGTTACCAGGAATGATACTTGGGGTTGGCTCTGTAACGGATGCAGCTTCTGCATCAAGATTTATGGCTTTAGGAGCTAATTTTATCGTTACGCCCGTGTTAAGAGAGGATATTGCTATCGTTTGTAATAGACGTAAAGTAATGTGGTCTCCTGGCTGCGGTACATTGACAGAAATTTGTCGTGCTGAAGAGTTAGGGTGTGAGATTGTAAAATTATTTCCAGGTGGAACATACGGTGCCGATTTTGTTAAAGCAATAAAAGGACCGCAACCTTGGACTAGTATTATGCCTACAGGTGGTGTTTCTCCAACGAGAGAAAATCTTGAGTCTTGGTTTAATGCAGGGGTTACCTGTGTTGGTATAGGATCTAAGCTGATTGCAAAAGAAAGTAATGGTACGTACGATTTAGGTAAAATTGAATCCACAACAAAAAGTACTTTAAAAATTATAGATTCGTTAAAATAATACGTTATTTAGCGCTATTAAATATATCCCTTCAATATTTTTTATTGAAGGGATTTTTACTTGAAAATGAATTATAATAAGTCTATCATATTTATGATTGTAAGTGCATTAGCTTTTGCACTTATGAATTTGTTGGTTAAATATTTAAATGGATTTGGTGTGTATCAAATTGTGTTTTTTAGAGCAATAGGTACTTTAGCCTTCACCACGCCATTAATCTTAAAAAATAAAATTCCTTACTTTGGAAATAAGAAACAATTAATGATAATAAGGGCCATTGTAGGTGTGATCTCTTTGACCTGCTTCTTCCAGTCTCTAAATTATATTGCAGTTGGTACTGCCGTGTCTTTACGCTATACAGCGCCAATCTTTGCAGCTATTTTAGCCGTGTTTTTATTGAAAGAAAAAATTAAGCTTTTACAATGGTTTTTATTTGCATTGGCCTTTTCAGGTGTTTTAATTATTAAAGGATTTGGTGAGGATATACATACTTTAGGGGTCGTTCTAATCTTTATTTCTGCATTTTCCAATGGATTAGTTTTTGTTTTAATTAGAAAAATTGGAAAGGAAGAAAGTCCATTGGTTATTATCAATTACTTTATGCTAACGGCTTTGATCTTTGGAGGTGTCATGAGTATTGGTGACTGGAAAACTCCTAGCCAATTAGAATGGCTAATATTGCTTAGTTTAGGTGTTTTTGGGTACGTTGGGCAATTATATATGACCAAAGCATTTCAAACAGGAAAAACAAGTATTGTTGCACCGTTTAAATACATCGAAGTAATCTTTACAATAATAGTAAGTACATTTTGGTTTTTAGAAACCTATAGTGCCATGGTTTTATTAGGAATAGCAGTAATTATACTCGCTTTAATCAGTAACACATTGTATGCCGCTAAAAAGTAGTTCAAGATTTATTGCTTTAAAAAATCAGTCACTTTAATTACCGCGCCTTTGTTATCATTTATAAAGTTAAGGTTTTTTAATCCTGTTGTTCTCCTATACTCTTTATCGGTAATAAGAAGGTTTAAATTAGAAGATAACTGGGCTTTATTAGCAACTGATAATACCCCGCCATTAGCAATCATGTCATAAGCCTCTGGAAATTTACTGTAGTTTTTTCCTATAATAATCGGAACTCCAAAAACAGCAGGTTCTAGAATGTTATGTAAACCTGTAGTTCCCATGGCGCCGCCAACATAAGCGATGTTTGCATAACTATAAGCTTTGCTTAGTACGCCAATAGTGTCTAAAATAAAGACATCGTAATCTTGTAAATTCTGTCCTTCTTTTTTTGTGAATAACACAGTGGATTTATGTAATCCAGATTGTATGTTTTCAATCTGTTTAGACTTGATGTTGTGTGGTGCAATTATAAATTTAACAGGTAATCCTTCATAAGCATTAATAAAATTAACTAAAATAGTCTCGTCCTCAGGCCATGAACTACCGATGACGATACATAATTTGTTATCCTTAAATTCATCTAAAAAAGGTAAATTATTATCAATTTCTAATTGATTAGAGACGCGGTCAAATCTAGTATCTCCAGAAACGGTTACGTTAGTATAGCCAATTGATTCTAATAGTGTTTTGGAGGGTTCGTTTTGTGTAAAAATGTGGTCAAAAGCAAATAAGGCATTTTTAGTTTGAGTCCCGTACCATTTAAAAAACGATTGTTCTTTTCTAAATACGGCGGATATTAATATTGCTTTTAATCCTTTGGCTTTAATTTGATTCAAATAATTTGGCCAAATTTCATATTTTACAAAAACGGTTAATTCAGGATTAATTATATTTATAAAGCGTTTTGCATGTTGCTTACTATCCAAAGGTAAGTATACTACAACATCTGCAAAAGGGGCGCTTTTTCTAATTTCATAGCCGGAAGGCGAGAAAAAAGTCAGTACAATTTTATGTTTAGGGTAGTCTTTTCTAAGTTCGGTAAATATGGGTAAACCTTGCTCGTACTCTCCTAAAGACGCACAATGAAACCATAAAGTCTGATCGCCCTTATTTATCGATTGTTGTAATAGGTCAAAAGTTTTAGCGCGCCCAATTACTCCTAATTTAAGCTTGTTATTAAATAAACTTAAAAATTTTAAAGCTAATGCGGCTAGTTGTATGGCTATGTTATAAAGTAATTTCACGGAGGTATTTTTGCTAAAATAAACAATTCATTGCTTAGCGTTTGGTATTTTTGTAAATTCGATAATTATAAATTAAAAGTAAAACTAAGTTTCTAACATTAGTTTACCACATATAAAGCGATGAAAAAAATACAAATGGTTGATCTTAAAGGTCAATACGCAGCTATAAAAAATGTTGTAGATTCTTCTATTCAAGAAATTATAGACAACACCAGTTTTGTAAATGGACCTAAGGTGCATGAGTTTCAAAAAAACCTTGAAGATTATTTAGGTGTAAAACATGTAATCCCTTGTGCTAATGGTACAGACGCCTTGCAAATTGCAATGATGGGATTAGGTTTGGAACAAGGAGACGAGGTCATTACAGCCGATTTTACTTTTGCAGCAACTGTGGAGGTTATCGCATTACTTAAGTTAACACCCGTTTTAGTAGATGTTAATCCAGATGACTTTAATATCAGTATAGAAGCTATAAAAAAAGCCATCACTCCAAAAACAAAAGCAATTGTCCCTGTTCATTTATTTGGGCAATCTGCAAATATGGAAGCTATTATGGAAATTGCTAAAGCGCATAATTTGTTTGTTATTGAAGATAATGCGCAAGCCATTGGAGCAACTTATACATATAGCGATGGTAAAAAAGCCAAAGCAGGTACAATAGGTCATGTGGCGTCAACGTCTTTTTTTCCTTCTAAAAATTTAGGATGTTATGGAGATGGAGGTGCTATTTTCACAAACGATGATACTTTAGCACATACCATAAGAGGAATAGTAAATCACGGAATGTACGAACGTTACCACCACGATGTCGTTGGTGTAAACTCACGTTTGGATTCTATCCAAGCAGCAGTTTTAGATGCAAAATTACCTAAATTAGATAGTTATAATAATGCCCGCCGTAATGCCGCAAGAAAGTACAGTGCAGCATTGGCAGACGTACCACAAATTACAACACCAAAGACGGTAAATAACTGCGAAGGTATTTGTGATACGTGCGATTGTCACGTATTTCATCAATATACTTTAAAAATTGAAAACACAGACAGAGATGCCTTAGTCAAGCATTTAAATGATAACGGAATTCCATGTGGTGTCTATTACCCGATCCCGTTACATTTACAAAAAGCATATAAAGACGAGCGTTATAACGAAGCTGATTTTCCAGTAACAAACCAATTAGTAAAGCAGGTAATATCCTTACCAATGCATACCGAGTTGGATGACGAGCAAATTCAATTTATAACAACAACAATTAAAAACTTTTTGGCCTAAACTATTAGGACGTTACCACAAGGGGCGGGCTATCCGCTAAAATCTTTTTTTGCCATATATGGCAGCAAAAAAAGGATACCGCTTCTATCCCTAACGCGCAAAGCAACAGATGAAAATACTAGTCACAGGAGGTTTAGGGTTTATAGGGTCGCACACCGTTGTCGAGCTTCAAAATAAAGGATACCAAGTGGTCATAATAGATAACCTCTCTAATGCATCATTAGATGTCTTGGAGGGGGTTTTTGCAATTACAGGTCGTGTCCCTATTTTTGAAAAATTAGATTTAAAGGATAAATCAGCAGTGCAAGCCTTTTTTAAAGTACATCAAGACATACAAGGTATCATCCATTTTGCAGCGAATAAAGCAGTAGGGGAAAGTGTAGTCAATCCTTTGATGTATTATGAAAACAATATTAATACACTAGTATATGTATTACAGGAATTAACAAAGTTAAAGGTCTCTAACTTTATCTTTAGTTCTTCATGTACTGTTTATGGTCAGGCCGACATAATGCCAATAGCAGAAACTGCCCCAATAAAACCGGCAGAATCTCCATACGGCAATACAAAGCAGATTGGAGAGGAAATCATACAAGACACTTGTAATATCAATGCTAAATTAAACAGTATTGCATTGCGTTATTTTAATCCTATCGGCGCACATGAATCTGCAAAAATAGGGGAGTTGCCAATAGGAGTGCCACAAAACTTAATACCCTATATAACACAGACAGCAATAGGTTTACGTGATCAATTATCAGTTTTTGGAAACGATTATCCAACGATAGATGGTACTTGTGTTAGAGATTATATACACGTAGTAGATGTTGCTAAGGCGCATGTGGTGGCATTGCAACGTTTATTAGATCATAAAAATCAAACTAATTTTGAGGTTTTTAATTTAGGGACAGGCACAGGAAGTACTGTTTTAGAAGTGATTAAAGCATTCGAAAAAGTATCTAATACCAAGCTGAATTATAAAATAGTAGATAGGCGCCCAGGCGATGTTGTTTCAGCGTTTGCTGATACGTCTAAAGCTAATTTAGAATTAGGTTGGAAAGCAGAACATACTTTAGAACAAGCGATGTTATCGTCTTGGAAATGGCAAAAAGTGTTAAAATAGCATTAGTAAATCTTGAACAAGAGTACTCTTAAATTAGTAATCCTATAATTATAGTGCGATCTCATTAATAGATTAATATTAATGTATTGATTAACACTATTTTAGTTTTTGTAATTCGTTATTGGTTGTTATTCTTGCTTCCTTTGCAGTCAATGCAAATGATAAAATAATGAAATTGATTACAGTAAAACGTCAGACAAGACAGGAAAACAGATTCGATCCTAAAATGGGACGACTTAATGCTAAAGTGACCTATATTAAAAAGCAAATACTGGGTATTCCAATTAAAACGCTTCATAAGTATCGCGAAACGTACTACGGAGAAGTTAAAGATTGTAGCGCATGTAATTTAGCTAGCTAAATAATAAAAAAAAGCCTAGAAATAATTTCGAGGCTTTTTTTTTATGCTTTTTTGGTTTTTAAACCACCTACAATTAAGCAGCCCATTCCAACCATAACCGACACATCCGCTAGATTAAAAATACCGGTCCTAAACACACCGCCTAAATCGATATGTAAAAAGTCGGTAACAGAACCATAAATAATACGGTCATATACATTGGCAATTCCACCACCAATGATACAACAAAAACCAACTAAGGTCATTGTATTCATGGTTTTGTCTTTAATAATATGTCTTAGTACTAAGCCTAATACAACTATAGGTAAGACTAGAAGTAAGCCGATGCGTAAGGCAGGACTAAAATCACTACCCATACCTAAAAAGGCGCCTTTGTTTTCTACGTTATGAAGTGTAAAGTATTGTCCAAAAATTTCTGTTTGAGTACCTGCAATGACATCTACTCTGACAATAAATTTAGACACTTGATCTAAAATAATATTCAGGACAATTAACCCTAAAATAAGTATGTTTCTACTACTCATCGTCTTTAATTTGTAAAGTTGCAGATGCTGTTTGTGCCTCTCTATTTATTTTTTTAACCAAACCTTGAAGGACTTTTCCTGGGCCAACTTCTGTAAATAAAGTAGCGCCATCTTTTATCATTTGCTGTACGGATTGTGTCCAACGCACGGGCGCAGTCAATTGCGATATTAAATTTGCTTTAATTTCTGCTTCATCAGTAATTGCAGTAGCAGTTACATTTTGATAAATTGGACAATTTGGTTTACTAAAAGTAGTATTTTCAATAGCAGCTGCTAGTTCTTCTCTTGCAGGTTCCATCATTGGCGAGTGAAACGCGCCTCCAACAGGTAGCATTAAAGCACGCTTTGCGCCAGCGTCTTTCATAGCTTGGCAAGCACGTTCTACAGCGCTAACTTCTCCAGAGATGACTAACTGACCAGGGCAATTATAATTTGCAGCAACAACAATACCGTCTATTTTATCACAGATAGCTTCAACAAGATGGTCTTCAAGACCTAATACAGCTGCCATAGTACTTGGTTGCATTTCGCATGCTTTTTGCATGGCTTGCGCACGTTGCGATACTAGTTTAAGGCCATCCTCAAAACTTAATGCGCCAGCAGCGACTAAAGCAGAAAATTCACCTAAACTATGTCCTGCAACCATTTCTGGTTTAAAACTATCACCTAATGTTTTTGCTAAAATAACAGAGTGTAAAAAGATAGCAGGTTGTGTTACCTTAGTTTCTTTTAATTGCTCAGCAGTACCTTCAAACATGATATCTGTAATGTTGAAACCTAAAATTTCGTTAGCATCTTCAAATAAATGTTGAGCTTCTGGTGAGTTTTCGTATAAATCAAGACCCATTCCTGTAAATTGGGCACCTTGACCTGGAAATATATATGCTTTCATTGCTTTCTTATTTAAGTAGCGAAAATAAGAATAAAATCTGTATAAGACGCAAGTCAGATCCTAAGATTTAGTCCTGTTTAGTATAGAATTCGGACGTTATTAGCTTTTCTTTGAGCTGTTTTCTTTAAATGGAATACGATGCTTTTTCTTGTGTTTTATAGATTGCCGGTCGCCGCTTCTGCACAACGTTCGCCATCCATGGCAGCACTTATTATTCCACCAGCATACCCACCACCTTCTCCACAAGGAAATAGGTTTGTGATTTCAGGATGAGATAAAAGGTCTGTTCTTGGGATACTGACTGGCGATGAGGTGCGGGATTCTACACCAATAATATTAGCTTCTTCAGTATAGTACCCTTTCATTTTATCTCCAAAAGCTTTAAAGCCTTTTCTTAAAGAAGCTCCAATTAATTTAGGAAACAAACTATGTAGCGGAGCACTATTTAAACCAGGTTGATAAGACGTCTCATTTAAACTACTAGATAATTTACCTTCAACAAAATCGGTCATGCGTTGTGCTGGAGCAACTTGGCTACGTCCACCAGCAGTAAAGGCCAGCTTCTCTAAGTCTTTCTGAAACTCTAAAGCCTTTAACGCGCCAAAATGTTCGTACTTTTTAAGATCACGATTGGCATCAATTTCTACAACAATCCCAGAATTGGCAAATTTGTTATTTCGCCTTGAAGGCGACATACCATTAACAACAACCTCACCATTGGCAGTTGCAGCTGGTACTATAAAACCTCCTGGACACATACAAAAACTGTAGACACCGCGTCCGTTAACTTGTTGTACTAAACTATAAGAGGCTGCAGGTAATAAGTCTGGTCTTGGACCTTCGCAATGGTATTGTATTGAATCTATAATGTGTTGCGGATGCTCTGCTCTAACTCCCATTGCAAACGATTTTGCTTCAATAGCGATATGCTTATCGTGTAATAAGTTAAAAATATCTCTAGCAGAGTGACCAGTCGCTAAAATGACCTTGTCAGTAATTAACTCGTCACCATTTTTAAGTTGTATAGCTTCAATTTTATTATTCTTAATTACAAAATCGGTAACACGGGTATTAAAATGGACTTCTCCGCCATATTTAATAATATTTTCTCTAATGTTTTGTACAACTTTAGGTAGCTTATTAGTTCCAATGTGTGGATGGGCATCGACTAAAATTTGATCTGTGGCACCATGGTAAACAAGGTTTTCAAAAATACGTCGGACATCACCACGTTTTAAGCTACGGGTGTATAATTTACCGTCACTATACGTTCCTGCTCCTCCTTCACCGAAACAGTAGTTAGAGTCTTCATTTACAAAGTGATCTTGATTGATGGCTTTTAAATCACGTCGTCTGTCTTTTACATTAGCGCCACGTTCTAAAACTATAGGTTTAAAACCTAATTCGATACAACGTAAAGCCGCCCACATACCAGCAGGACCAAATCCTATAATGTGGATGGGTTTGGCTTTAGAGACGTCTTTATAATCAAAAGTGTAGTCTGAAGTTTCGGGTTTGGGCTCGTTAATAAAAACAGAGACCTTGTAATTAAATATGATTTTTGGTTTTCTGGCATCAATAGATTTTCGCAAGACCTTAATTCCGGAAATTTTGTCCCGTGACATAGAGAGCGATTCCGCAGATTTTTTAATTAAAATATCTGGAATCTCTTCTTCTTTTAAAGAAACACGAAGTTGAATGTCTTTTACCATGTTGCAAAATTAGTCAAATTTGAGCTAAAAGACATGACGTACTATTTATCTTGTTTAACATTTTTTTTATTTGCGACTTATTAGCGCATAGAATGTTATAAACTGGAGCTGTCTAAAGTGATTTAAAACTATAAGATTGAGTATTGAAAAGGCTGTTATTTATATTACTTTTGCAGTATAATCCTTCAATAATAAAAAACTTTGATTTCTAAATCTACCATTGACCAAGTATATGAATCCTCTAGACTAGAAGAGGTTATTGGTGATTTTGTTCAGCTAAAAAAGGCAGGGACTAATTTTAAAGGGTTGAGTCCTTTTTCTGACGAGCGTTCTCCAAGTTTTGTCGTATCACCTGTTAAGCAAATTTGGAAAGATTTTTCTAGTGGAAAAGGAGGTAACGTGGTTGCCTTTTTAATGGAGCATGAACATTTTACTTATCCGGAAGCTATAAAGTATTTGGCTAAAAAGTATAATATTGAAATAGAAGAAACAGAACAGTCTGACGAACAAAAACAAGAACATGATAAACGCGAAAGCTTATATCTAGTGAGTGAGTTTGCGAGTAAGTATTTTCAGAATATTTTACATAATACAGATCAAGGTAAAGCAATTGGATTAAGTTATTTTAAAGAACGTGGTTTTACAACAGAAACCATAAAAAAGTTTGATTTAGGATATAGTTTAGATCAATGGAGTGGGTTTACGGATGAGGCTTTAAAAAAGGGTTATAAATTAGAATTTTTAGAAGCCACAGGACTTACTATAGTTAAGGAAAGTAAACGTTTTGACCGTTTTAAGGGACGTGTGTTATTTCCGATACAAAGTATGAGCGGTCGTGTTTTGGGGTTTGGTGGTCGTATTTTAACTAACGATAAAAAAGCTGCAAAATATTTAAACAGTCCAGAAAGTGATTTGTACCATAAAAGTAAAGTGTTATATGGTATTTATAATGCTAAACAAAGTATAGCCAAAGAAGATAATTGTTATTTGGTCGAAGGCTATACGGATGTTATACAGTTTTATCAAACGGGAATAAAAAACGTAGTGTCCAGTTCTGGTACAGCGTTAAGTAGTGATCAAATTAGGTTAATTAACCGATTGACAAAAAATATTACCGTACTGTTTGATGGTGATGCTGCTGGTATGCGTGCTTCTTTAAGAGGGATTGATTTAATTCTTGAACAAGGGATGAATGTCAAGGTTTGTACTTTTCCAGAAGGAGAAGATCCTGATAGTTTTGCAAAATCTAACACGTTAGAAGAGTTAACCAAGTATCTAGAGGAGAATGCTCAGGATTTTATACAATTTAAAGCGTCTGTTTTATATGAAGGGGCAAAAAACGATCCTATAAAAAAGGCGGAAACGATTAGAGATATTGTTAACAGTATCGCTAAAATTCCGGATAGGATTAAAACAGAAATTTATATCCAAGAATGTGCTAGGATAATGGATATTAGCGAGGAAGTATTGTTCTCTACTTTGGCGCAAATTACTAACAAAGATCAAAAAGGTAGTTCTAACGGTCCAGAAATGCCTCAAGCATTTGAAGTTGTAAAAAACACGCCTACCGTTAAAAAAGTAGATGTTCAATATACGTTAGAGCGTAAGATTATTGAGATTTTATTGCTTTATGGAGATCAAACAGTGGATTTTGAAGATCTTATATTAAAAGAAAATGAGAAAGGCCAGTTAGAGTTAGAGCCAATTGTACAGCAATCTAAAGTGTTTGAAAAAGTGTTTTTGGATTTGCAGGAAGATGAAATGGAATTTTTAAACCCGCTATTTAAAGATATTTATTTCGCAATAATTGAAACCTTAAATCAGAATCCAGAGTTTAAAATAGAATCGATCATAAATACGATACATCCTGATTTAGCTTCAGAGATTACTTCTATTTTAATGGAGGATGAGCGCTATGAATTATCCGATTGGGAGCGTAATAATATTTTTCCTAAAACTAAAAAGGATTCTGTAGCTCAGTTAGTAAGTGAAACAATCTTAACATTGCGTTGTTTTTTAATTGATCAAAAAGTGCTTAATTTTCAGCAACAAACACTTCAAAACAGAACAGAAGTAAATAGAGACGTCTTGGAAGAGGTCAAAGACTATTCTGGTTTGAAGATGTTATTAGCTAGAAAATTAAATAGAGCTTTATAATTCTAATCCCTTAGCCTGATTGACAAGGTCTATTAGATTGGTGACATTTAATTTTTTCATTAAACGCGCTCTATAAGTACTTACCGTTTTTTCGTTAATCTGTAGTTCTTTAGCAATTTCCTTATTTCTTTTACCGTTAGATAGTAATTTTAAGACTTCAACTTCTCTAGTAGATAGTTTTTTGTAATATCCACCTTTTCCAGAAGTTTTATCTGATGCTATTTTTCTAGAAAGACTAGGGCTTAGGTAAACACCTCCCAAGTGTACTTTCATAATTGCATCTTTTAAAGATAATAAATCAGTAGATTTTTGGACATAACCATCAGCTCCAGCTTTTATAGCACTGACAGCATAGACATCTTCTTGCTGTGCGCTATAAATAATAACCTTTACTTCTGGGTTTTCCTTTTTAATACGTCTTAATACACTTATACCATTAAGTTTTGGTAAGTCTATTTCACAAAGTAAAATGTCGGTAGTGTACTGTTTTAAGGCATTAAAAATTGCTTCGCCATCAGAAACAGCTTCAATAATTTTAATATCACGCGAATTTGCAAATACCAATTCTAGCCCTTTTGTGACAATAGGGTGCTGGTCTGCAACCATTAGTTTAACCATGGTCAATTAATTTTTAGGGTACTTTTTTTTAAATAAAAAAAGTACGAGTTATAGAAATAATAATAGCATGGTAAAGGTATGTAAAATTATAATAGTTAGGTGTTTTATATCAAATCTTTAGGTATCTCACAAACAGGTATAGGGTTCATTTTATGCAAATTGTTAGTGTTGTAACGTTTAAAAATATTAAAAACTTCTTTTTGTCTTCCAGAAAAATCAGCTTCCGTTTTGCCGTCTTCTTTCATTTTCATGGCCCATTCTAATTCAGGATAAGAGGCGCCAATCTGGTCTTCATCACTTCGTGCATCTCCAAATAGTCCATCACTTGGTGTTGCTTTTATTATAGATTCAGGAACTTTTAAGTAGTCCGCGATAGTATAAACTTCACTTTTAAGTAAATCAGCAATTGGACTTAAATCTACGCCGCCATCTCCATATTTAGTATAAAAACCCACGCCAAAATCCTCTACTTTGTTTCCTGTTCCAGCGACTAATAATCCTAGTAATCCAGCATGATAATATAAGGTCGTCATACGTAAACGTGCACGAGTGTTAGCTAAAGCCATATCTACAATAGCTTGATTTCCATCTAGAGAGACTTCAGTTTTAAATTCTTCAAAAACAGGCGTTAGGTCAGATATAATACCATCCACGTTAGCGTATCGTTTTTTAAGTTGCTCAATATGTTCTTGGCCTCTAGAGACATGACTAGCAGGTTGGTGTATTGGCATTTCGACACATAAGACCTTTAAGCCAGTTTCAGCGCAGAGTGTTGAGGTTACAGCACTATCAATTCCGCCAGAAATTCCAACAACAAAACCATTCACTTTTGCGTTAGTAGCATAATCTTTTAACCAATTTACAATATGTTTAACAACTTTTTCTGTTTGCATAATCAAAGAATTTAAGACAAAGTATAGTACCTTTGCCTAACAAAAATAAAGTAAACCCATTAGTAATAAAAATTAAGAGCGCTTAAGTTTTATGAGAGTATCCATTTTAATTATATCAGTATTTTTCTTGTTGTTTTCTTGTCAAGATGATAACAAGGTAGCCGACGAGATTTCAAAAATTGATATGAATGTTGCTATAGAGCGTTTTGATATCGCTTTCGCGGAAGCTAAGCCTGATGATTTACCACAGTTACAAAACACTTTTCCATTTATGTTTCCGGCGCAATATGATGATGCGTTTTGGATTAATAAAATGAAGGACACGTTGCAGCTGCAATTAAATAAAGAAACCCTAAAAAAATTCCCGGATTTAAAGACAGAAACAAAAGAAATAAAACAGTTGTTTCAGGCTTTAAAATATAATTTCCCAACGTTTAAAGCCCCTCGTGTAATTACAACAACTTCAGATGTTGATTATAGAAATAAGGTTATTGTAACGGATACAATAGCTATTATAGAGTTAGATACTTATTTAGGAAAAGACCATTTTTTTTATGAAGGATTGCAAACATATATTGTAGCTAACATGCGGTCGGAACAGATTGTTGTGGATTTAGCAAATGCGTATGCGCAAAAATATGTGTTACATACAAAGCGTAAGAATTTGATGGAAGAAATGATTTATTTTGGAAAGCTATTGTATGTAAAAGATAAGATTATACCGTTTAAAACGGATGCTGAAAAAATAGGATATACGCAAGCGCAGTTAGATTGGGTAGAGGATAATCAAGAGCAAATGTGGCAATACTTTATAGGGAAAGATATATTATATAGTACGGACTCTAAGTTGCCTGGTCGATTTATCAATGACGCTCCTTTTTCTAAATTTTATTTAGCAGAAATTGATAACGAATCTCCAGGGAAAGTAGGACAATTTATAGGTTGGCAGATTGTTAGAGCTTTTATGGAAAATAATGACACGACTTTAGGAGACTTAATCAATACACCAGCGCAAACCATATTTAATAAAGCAAAATATAAACCAAGACAATAATGGCTAATATGACCTCAGAAATAACACTTAAAGTTGAATTGGACGAAAATAGAGTTCCAGAAAAAATTAATTGGACTGCTCAAGATGGTGGTATAAAAAACGCGGAAGCGAAAGCAATGATGTTATCCGTTTGGGATAATGTAGCTCAAGAATCTTTACGTATAGATTTATGGACTAAAGATATGCCTGTGGATGAGATGAAAATATTTTTTCATCAAACATTAGTTGCTATGAGTGATACATTTAACAGAGCGACACAGGATGAGAAAATGACTGCAACAATGAAAGATTTTTGCGACTATTTTGCTGAAAAATTAGAACTTAAGAAGTAATAGATTGCCTTTTATAATTATATAAAACAAAAAAAACGCGAACCATTGGTTCGCGTTTTTTAATATATAAATAGTTGTTTTACTATTCTCCTAAAAAAGGATATCTGTAATCTACTGGAGTTACAAATGTTTCTTTAATCATTCTTGGAGATACCCAACGTTGTAAGTTTAAGATACTTCCTGCTTTATCATTTGTTCCAGAACCTCTTGCGCCTCCAAATGGTTGTTGTCCTACAACAGCACCAGTTGGTTTGTCGTTGATGTAGAAGTTTCCAGCACAGTTTTCTAATGCTTTAGTTGCTTCGATAACAGCATATCTGTCTTTAGCTAAAATAGCACCAGTTAATGCGTAGTCACTAGTTTCATCTACTAATTTTAATGTTTCAGAATACTTGTCATCATCAAAAACATAAATCGTAATAACAGGGCCAAATAACTCATCACACATTGTTGTGTATTTAGGGTCTTCAGCAACAATAACTGTAGGCTCTATAAAGTAACCTTTGCTTTTGTCGTGTCCACCACCAACAATAATCTCAGCACCTTTATCTGATTTTGCTTGATCGATGTATTTAGCTAATTTATCAAATGATCCTTCATGGATTACAGCAGTTATGAAGTTACCCATATCTTCTGGGGATCCCATTTTAAATGACTTAACATCTGCAATTACATACTCTTTTACTTCATTCCAAATACTTTTTGAAACATAAGCACGAGAAGCAGCACTACATTTTTGACCTTGAAATTCAAAAGCACCTCTTGTAATAGCGGTTGCTACTTGTTTTGGATTAGCAGTTTTGTGTGCAACGATAAAATCCTTACCACCTGTTTCTCCAACAATTTTTGGATATGTTTTATAGTTATGGATGTTGTTTCCAATTTGTTTCCATAATTCTTTAAAGACATAAGTAGAACCAGTAAAGTGTAAACCAGAAAAATCAGGACTAGCTAATACCGTATCTGTAATCATTACTGGATCACCAAAGACAACATTAATAACACCTGCAGGTACACCAGCTTCTTCAAAGACATCCATGATTACTTTTGCAGAGTATATTTGAGAATCACTAGGTTTCCATACAACAACATTACCCATCATTGCCATACAAGCAGGTAAATTACCAGCAATGGCAGTAAAGTTAAATGGAGATACTGCGTATACAAAACCTTCTAATGGTCTGTATTCTATTTTATTCCAAGCACCACTTGTACTTTGTGGTTGCTCGTGATACATTTCTGTCATAAACTGTACGTTAAAACGTAAAAAGTCTATTAACTCACATGAGGCATCAATTTCTGCTTGGTGAATTGTTTTAGATTGTGCAATCATAGTTGCAGCATTAATCTTAGCTCTATAAGGACCTGCAATTAATTCGGCAGCTTTTAAAAAGATAGCAGCACGATCTTGCCAAGGCACTTGAGACCAACTTTTTCTTGCTTCTAGAGCAGTAGAAATAGCCTCGTCTACATGAGACTTCTCAGCTAAATGATATTGACCAACAACATGCTTATGATCATGTGGAGGAGACATTGTTCTAGTGTTTCCAGTTGTTACATCTTTTCCGTTAATATACATTGGCACGTCTAAGTTGCTATTGTACATTGTTTTGTATGTCTTAGCTATTGCTTCACGATATTGACAGCCTGGAGCATATGCTCTTACTGGTTCGTTAACAGCAATTGGTACATTGAAAAATCCTTTTCCCATGATAAGTATTGTGTTTTTAGTTTGAAAATTTAAAGCACAAAGTTACGATTTTTTGTTGGGTTATAAGTGTTAGCAAAATTGTAAAATATTAGAATGTAATATTTACTTTTTTGTTAAAAAAGGATGAATTAATAAAAGTAGGGAAGCTGTTGTGTTAATTAAGAGCAAAAGGAGCGCTTAATTTAAAACTAGGAATAGCAACATTAAACTTTTTAGTAGTGGTAAAGTTGACCATGCTGTAATAGCCTTTCATTGCGCCAAAAGGAGAGGTTAGTAGACACCCTGAAGAATAAGTGTGAGATTCGCCAGGTTGTAATACTGGTTTTAGGCCAATAACGCCTTCGCCAGCAACGATTTCTTCATTGTTTAAAGCGTCATAGATGGTCCAATATCTTGCATTAAGTTGAACCGAATCCTTGCTTTGGTTTTCGATAGTTACTTGATATCCAAAGGCAAAGTTAATCTTATAGTTTTTATAAAATGTCCCTTCAAAATTGGTTTCCACCGAAATTTTTATACCTCTTGTAACTTGTTGAACCATAGTTTAAAGCAGTTTGCTTAATGTAAAAATAACAAAATATCCTTTATTATGACGCTATTTCTAAATGTAACTTGTTTTTTAACAGTTAATTAGTGATTCCGACAGAGTTTGTTTCGCCTAAACCAATGATTTTGTCATATCTAGCGCCTAATTCTCTGTAGTAGACTAATACTTTATAGTCGTTTTCTGTTTGCCAAAAGCTGCCGCCAATAGTGTTTTCGTCTATATGTCCGTCTTGATCAACAATAACATATTTGTAATTGTAAAACCCTTGTTTTAAACGTATCGCGACGCTATAAATAGCGTCATCTGTCTCACGGCGTAATTCGGTTTGCGGTTCAATAGCGTAATTGTTAAAGTTTCCATAGACATGTAGTGTTTGTCCAGTGTCTAATTTAGGATATTGCAACGCAAAATGGACCCAAGCATAATCGGCTTCAGTTTCTGGTTTGTCTGCGTTTAACGCGGTGATAAAAAAGTTTCCGTTAATATCTGGGTTGTAGGTGTATTTTAAGTCCGCTCTAGAGATGTTAGTGTATAAGTAAGTTTGATATAAATCATCTAAGCGTATGTATTGTACGCCATTATTGGCAGCACGTATTTCTTTGTTTTCAAAATTAAAAAATTCGTTACCACCAAGAAAGCTGGAGGCATCATTGTAGCGATACGTTAACTCGTTTCCTAAAATATATTGCGGTTCTAAATCCGTTATCGCTGTGTTTAAATTGTTGTTTTGTATAACGACTGTTTTAATGGTTTCTTTAGGATTAACAAATTGGATTTGGCTAGAGGTTATTGAAATATCTACAGATTGTTTTTCGGCAATAGTAGCGACATCTCTAGAGCGTTTAATTTGTAAAGCAACATTAGCTTGTTGCTGATAAACCATAAATTTTCTAGTAAAAACGATGTCGTCATAATCATCGTAAATAGTAATCATATAATTACCAGTCAATTTGATGCTTTTTGTAAATTGATTTGGGATAGATAGTTTGTAGTGTGAAAAAGTTTGTAGTGTATTAAATGAGTTTTCGTAAGTTCTAATGCGCTGTTCGTCAAAGCCATCAAGATATTCTGACTCAACTAGAATGGAAGGTGTCCAATCGAAATTATAATGTTTTATTTCGTAGTAATAATCTTCTTCATCTCCATTTAAGGCGTCAAATTCTAATACCAAAGATTCTCCTAAAGGGATGATTGGTAATTGACTTTCGGTTGTTCCGCCATTAAAATAAATGGTTTTAATATAATCGGGAGGTGTAATCTCTTCGACCTGAGAAAATCCAGTTGAAAAAATTAGAAAGCTAATTACAAAGCATTTAATATGTACAGGCATTTGTAGACGATTTTTAATAACAAATATAAACAAAATCTATGCCTTAGTTCTTTTTGTTATTTAGAATAATTATAAATAGAAGAACTACAGTGTGCTACTGAAAGAGGTTTTGTTATTAATTTGTATTTTTGCACCGATTTTTAAGCCTATAAAAATCACAATCAGTATAACTATTAACAAATAGATTTATAATATGTCAAACGACATTAAGATTAAAAAAGGTCTGGATATTAAATTAGTCGGGGAAGCCGAAAAGGCAACCGAAAGTGCTATTATTAGCAATTTTTATTCAATAAAACCTGAGGATTTTCACCAAGTTACACCAAAATTAGCTGCAAAAGAAGGCGCAAGAGTAAAAGCGGGGGAACCTGTTTTTTATGACAAGTCTAATGAAGCGGTAAAGTTTGTATCCCCAGTTTCTGGAGAGATTATCGAGATAGCTCGAGGTGAAAAAAGAAAAATTCTTTCAGTAAAAATTCAAGCAGACAAAGAACAATCATTTCATGATTTTGGTACGCTAGATGTAAATTCAGCGAAAGCGGAAGACATTAAAGCACGATTACTAGAATCTGGATGTTGGGCATTTGTAAAACAACGTCCGTACGATGTTATTGCAAACCCAAGCAACAAACCTAAAGCGATATTTATATCTGCTTATGCTAGTGCACCTTTAGTCGCAGATTTGGATTATGTGCTACAAGGTAAAGAAGCACAGTTGCAAGCTGCAGTTACTGCTTTAAGTAAATTAACTGATGGTAAAGTGCATGTTAGTGTTGCTAAAAAAGGGAATTCTCCTTTAGCAGGATTATCAGACATCACTTTACATAAAGTCTCTGGTCCACATCCATCAGGAAATGTCGGAACACAGATCAATAAAATAGACCCAGTAAACAAAGGCGAAGTTGTTTGGACAATAAACGCTCAAGATCTTGTTATTATTGGAGAGTTATTATTAACAGGAAAATTTAATGCAGAGCGTACTGTTGCTTTGGTTGGATCTTCTGTTAAAAAGCCACGTTATTTTAAAACTAAATTAGGAAGCGAAATCGCAACTATGATTTATGATAACGGTGTAGATAAGGATGGTAATGATCGTATCATTTCTGGTAATGTATTATCAGGAAAACAAATCAAACCAGATGGCTATCTAGACTATTATAGTAATACAATTACTGTGATTCCAGAAGGAGATGATTACGAGTTTTTTGGATGGAATAAGCCAGTATTTAACAAAGTGTCGACTTCAAGAGCTTTAACTTTTTCATGGTTAACGCCTAATAAAAAGTTTGATTTAAATACGAATACTAACGGAGAGCACCGCGCTTTTGTTATTACTGGTAATTACGAAGAGGTATTTCCTTTAGACATCTTTCCAATGCAAATTTTAAAATCTTGTATGTATAAAGATTTAGATGAAATGGAAGCTTTAGGTATGTACGAAGTTGCACCAGAAGATTTTGCTTTGACAGAATTTGTTTGTGTATCTAAACAACCGCATCAAAAGATAATTAGAGAAGGATTGGACTTAATGCTTAAAGAAATAGGATAATGGGCTTAAAAAGTAATTTACATAAATTAAAAGAAAAGTATAAAGGAACCAAGATGGCTCCAGCGTTTAACGCAATACATACTTTTTTATACTTGCCAAATGAAACCACTCATGGTGGAACGCATATTAAGGCAGCAGATGATTTAAAACGTACCATGAATATCGTTATTATGGCTTTAGTGCCATGTTTGATTTTTGGTATTTTTAATGCAGGTTACCAACATTATGCAGCTATTGATGCTGCTGCAGGTTTAACAAGAGAAGCGTCTTTATTCGCAAACTTCTTGACTTGGGATAACTTTGTAGTTGGAGCTTGGACAGTATTACCATTGGTAATTGTATCCTACGGTGTTGGTCTTCTTGTAGAATTTATTTTTGCAGTAATTAAAGGTCACGAAGTAGAAGAAGGTTACCTAGTTACAGGTATGTTAGTGCCATTAATTGTGCCAGTTGATATTCCATTATGGATGTTATCTGTAGCAGTTGTGTTTGGTGTGGTTATCGGTAAAGAAGTTTTTGGTGGTACAGGAATGAATATTCTAAATCCAGCATTAACGATACGTGCTTTCTTATTCTTTGCTTATCCAACTTGGATGTCAGGAGATAAAGTGTGGGTGCATGAAGCAGTAGAGCGTGCAGGAACAGCAGATGCTATTTCTGGAGAAACATTGCTTGGTGCTTATGCTCAAAACAGTAGTTTAGCAGGTATTGATTATATGGATATGTTTTTTGGTTTTATTCCTGGTTCAGTAGGAGAAACCTCTAAATTACTAATCATACTTGGTGCATTATTCTTGATTTTTACAAAAGTAGGAAGCTGGAGAATTATAGTGTCTACTTTAGTTGGAGCTTTAACCATGGGATTAATATTTAATGGTGTTGTTTCTGCAGAATGGATCGGAGAATCAAGTAAGTTTTATGGATTAATGAATGTCCCTTTCTGGCAACATTTAATAATTGGTAGTATCTTATTTGGGGCTGTATATATGGCAACAGATCCAGTAACTGCATCTCAAACAAATAAAGGTAAATGGATTTATGGGTTTTTAATTGGTTTCATTTCAATAATGATTCGTGTATTTAATCCAGCGTATCCAGAGGGTGTATTCTTAGCGATTCTATTAATGAATGTCTTTGCACCAACAATTGACCATTACGTAATACAAGGAAACGTAAAACGCAGAATGAAACGTTTAAAAGTTAAAACAGCATAATCATGGCAATGGACACAGATAAAAATTCATATACCGTAATATTTGCAATTGTAATGGTACTAGTTGTAGGGTCTTTATTGGCTTTTACAGCAGCAACATTAAAACCAAATATTGCTGAAAACAGAAGAATGGAAAAGCAACAGAATATTCTGTATGCTATGGGAGTTAATGGTAACGAAGGTGATGGAGATATCACTTTTGTATCTACGGATAGAGTTGCTGGAGATTTCTCAAAATACATCACTAAACAATTAGTCATTGAAAATGGTGTAACTAAAGAAGATAAAGAAGCCTATTTAATTGATGTTAAAAAGGAACAAGCAAAAGCTAAAAATGGAGGAACAAGACGTTTGCCATTATTTATTGGAGAAAAAGATGGTAAAACATTTTATATCGCGCCAATAAGAGGTAAAGGACTTTGGGATGCTATTTGGGGTTATGTGGCTTTAGATGAAAACATGGTTGTTCAAGGAGCTTTCTTTGATCACGCAGGTGAAACACCAGGTTTAGGTGCTAACATTAAGCAACGTTACTTTATGGATGATTTTTATGGTGAAAAATTACTAACAGACGCAGGTGCTTTTAAAGGTATTACGGTTGCTAAAGGTAATAACGATCCTAAAAATTTAATTAAAGACGATTACGAAGTTGATGCATTAGCAGGAGCAACTATCACAGGTGATGGTGTCTCTGCAATGATTAAAAAAGATTTAAAGTTATACCAACCGTATTTCGAGAATTTAAAAAAACTATCTAGCAATTAATTATGGGACTACTTTCAAAAAAAGACGCAAAGTTAATAACAGATCCTTTAGCAGATAATAACCCAATTACTATTCAAGTATTAGGTATTTGTTCTGCTTTAGCTATTACCGCAGAGTTAAAAGCGTCGTTGGTAATGGGTATTGCTGTAATGTTTGTATTAGGAATTGGTAACGTGGTAATCTCTTTAATGAGAAACATTATACCTTCTAAAATTAGAATTATTGTACAACTTATTGTTGTTGCTGCTTTAGTAATTATAGTGGATCAAGTATTAAAAGCTTTTGCTTACGAGTTAAGTAAAACATTATCGGTATTTGTTGGATTAATTATTACTAACTGTATTATTATGGGACGTTTTGAAGCTTTCGCTTTAGCAAACAAACCATGGAGATCATTTTTGGATGGAATTGGTAATGCGTTAGGATATGCAATTATTCTTTTAATCGTTGGTTTTTTTAGAGAACTTTTAGGATCTGGTACACTTTTCGGAATACCAGTATTAGGAGATCCAATCGAGAAAACAGGCGTATATTCATTAGGATATGAGAACAACGGATTTATGTTAATGCCTCCAATGGCATTAATAATTGTTGGACTTATTATTTGGGTACAACGTAGTAGAAACAAAGCATTAATCGAAGACTAAAAATATTATGGAACATTTAGAATTATTTTTCAAGTCGATTTTTATAGACAACATGGTATTTGCAGTATTCTTAGGAATGTGCTCTTACCTTGCAGTATCTAAAAAAGTAGCAACAGCTGTTGGTTTAGGAGCAGCAGTAATATTTGTATTAGCGATTACAGTACCATTAAACTGGTTATTGGATCAATACATTTTACAACCAGGAGCGTTATCTTGGTTAGGAGCAGAATATGTAGATTATGATTTAAGTTTCTTATCATTTATCATGTTTATTGCTACCATCGCAACAATGGTGCAGTTAGTAGAGATAGTGGTAGAGAAGTTTTCGCCATCATTATATAACTCATTGGGTATTTTCTTACCACTTATTGCAGTAAACTGTGCCATTTTAGGAGGGTCATTATTTATGCAATCTAGAGAAATTGAAACTTTAGGTTTAGCATTTAATTATGGTATCTCTTCAGGTATTGGTTGGTTTTTAGCAATTCTTGCTATTGCAGCAATTAGAGAAAAGATTAGATACAGTAATGTACCAGCACCTTTAAGAGGATTAGGAATCACATTTATCATTACAGGATTAATGGGAATTGGATTTTTAAGTTTTGGAGGGATGTTAACTGGAGGAGACGAAGAAGCACCTAAAAAAGAAACGACAGCTGAAGTAAAAACGTTGTCTGTGGATAAAAAAGAATTAGCTAACAATACTAAAATAGTAGAGTAATATGATTTTAGCAGCAGGAACAGGAGGAACAGTAATAGTAACTGTAGTAGCGTTTTTACTTATTACGCTAGTATTAGTAAGTTTACTACTTTTTGTAAAACAAAAATTATCACCATCGGGACCAGTAAAAATCTTGATTAATGGTGAGAGAGAAATTGAAGTCTCTTCAGGAGCGTCATTATTATCTACATTAGGTAGTAATAAAATATTTTTACCATCTGCTTGTGGTGGAGGTGGAACTTGTATACAATGCGAGTGTCACGTACTATCTGGTGGAGGAGAAGCATTGCCAACTGAAACACCTCATTTTTCAAGAAAAGAATTGGCACATGGTGCACGATTATCTTGTCAAGTAAAGGTGAAACAAGATATGGAGATTACAATTCCAGAAGAAGTTTTCGGAATTAAAAAATGGGAAGCAACAGTAGTGTCTAACTACAACGTTGCAACCTTTATTAAAGAGTTTGTAGTGGAGATCCCTGAGGATATGAACTATAAAGCTGGAGGGTATATTCAAATTGAAATTCCTAATTGCGAAATTAAATATTCAGAAATGGATGTTACGGCACACCCTGAAGATCACCCAGGAGAGCCTAATAAATTTGAAGCAGATTGGGATAAGTTTGGATTAAGACCGTTAGTAATGAAAAATGCTGAGTTAGTGGAAAGAGCTTACTCTATGGCATCTTATCCTGCGGAAGGAAGAAAAATTATGCTTAATGTACGTGTTGCAACACCGCCTTTTGATCGTGCTAAAGGTGGCTGGATGGATGTCAATCCAGGAGTAGCATCGTCTTATATATTTAACCAAAAGGTAGGAGATAAAGTAACCATTTCTGGACCTTACGGTGAATTCTTTATAAATGATTCTGAAGCAGAAATGCTTTATGTAGGTGGTGGAGCTGGTATGGCACCAATGCGTTCTCATTTATATGAATTATTCAGAACATTAAAAACAGGTCGTAAAGTAACCTATTGGTATGGTGGACGTTCTAAAGCAGAATTATTCTACATCCATTACTTTAGAGCTTTAGAGAAAGATTTCCCGAACTTCAAGTTCTTCATTGCATTATCAGATCCTACGGAAGCTGATAACTGGACTTTAAAGTCTGATGTTAGTGATGAGTCAGGAGATGGATTTACAGGATTCATTCATCAAGTGGTTATCGACCAATATTTATCTAAACATGAGGCTCCTGAGGATATCGAATTATACTTCTGTGGACCACCATTGATGAACCAAGCGGTTCAAAAAATGGGAGAAGATTTTGGTATCGATGATGAGAATATCAGATTTGATGATTTTGGAGGATAGAAATTCAACTCTTAAAGTTATTATAAATTTATCTTAATAGATTCTAAACCCAATACGAAAGTATTGGGTTTTTTCGTTCTATTGTAGTATGAGAAAAATTTCACTTATTATTTTAATTATAGTCACGCTTGTATTATTGGTATATAAACTTAGTCCAGTACCAATAAAACAATTGGTTAAAGCGGTGTCTACAAGTTTTAATAATATTGATAAAGATAGTTTGACTATTGCTTCCCGAGTTAATACGCCTTTGGGATATAAAAGATCGAGTTATCCTGAAGGTGGTTTTGAAGACTATATCAGAAACTATAAACTCAAACCTTTTGGGAGTAAGATTATCAATTATGACGATTCTGAGTATTATTGGCAGAAAGGGCATATTGGTGTTTTAGAAATTCCAGTTCCTAAAAATGGTTTACAACAATGTGCTGATGCTTTAATTAGGATACGAAGCGAATACCTTTGGGACAACGATAGAAAGGACGAAATAGGCTTTAAATTTACCTCAGGGCATTATTGTTCTTGGAGTAAATATGCGGCTGGATTCAGACCGAAGGTTAATGGTAATAAAGTATCTTTTAGTAAAACAGCTCGAGCAGATTTTAGTAAAGCAAATTTCTACAACTATTTAAATTTAATTTATATGTATTCTGGTACATTATCATTGTACAATGAGTTGAAGTCTATAGCTAATGTCGAAGATTTAAAAATTGGAGATATGCTTATTTTAGGAGGTAGTCCAGGACATATTGTGATGTTGGCAGATGAAGCCATTAATACAAATGGCGAAAAGTTGTTTTTATTATTTCAAGGTAATACACCAGCACAAAGTGTACATCTAGTTAAAAATCTTGATGATGATATTATATCTCCTTGGTATAGTTTAAAGATGGACGCCGTTATTCCTGTCTCTAATTTTACATTTTACAATTCTAAATTTGTAAGATTTAAGTAATTTGTTACTCGGCTTTTATTCCGCGAAAGCGAAATAAGCTTTATTTTTGCAGTATGAGTAAAGCACTTTCCAAACAAGAGTTACATAATCTAGCCATGAATCATGTCGGTAAAGACCTAGAAAAACGTGGTTTTGAATTTATTGCTATAAACAGTCAGCTTAAAAAGCAACCGCAGTTTGTATGCATGGATAAAAATAAGCAGTATTTTTTTGTTATTGTTCGGGCAGTTATGCTCCCTGATAACGCCAATAATTACGATATTGTATGGATGGAATCTTTTAAACAGCATGCAAAAGAACATAATTCTAAAGTATTATATGCGGGTGTTGGTCTGGGAAATCCCAAGGGAGAAGACTTGCCCATTTATTTAAATGAAGAATACTTAATTGAGTACAACGGAATACAACTTATCGAAACTAACTTAAATTAATACTAACGGTGTTTATGATTAACGTTGTGTATTCATAAGGCCGTTACCAATCTTTATTACCATGAAAAATTTGATTATAATGCTGTGTGCGATCACTGTTGTGTCATGTAAAAAAGAACCCCAATTATTAAAAGTGTCGGGCCCAATGTTTGGTACTAGTTACAGTGTGCAATATTATGATATTGATGGGGCAAGTTATACCAAGCAATTTGATAGCTTGTTTGTGGTTATTAATAATTCGATGTCTAACTATCAAGCTAATTCTGATATTTCAAAACTAAATAGAAATGAAGCGGTGACAGTAGATGATCATTTTATTACCGTATTGACAGCAGCAAAGCAAATCTATAGAGAAACTGAAGGTGTTTTAGATCCAACTATTGGGCGCTTAGTAAACGCTTGGAACTTTGGTTCCGAAAACAGCAAAACGGCTTTAGATAGCATTAAAGTGGATAGTTTAGTGCGTTATGTTGGTTTAAATAGAGTAGAACTAGTAGGTCATACAATTAAGAAGCCTACAACAACATTTATAGATTTTAATGCAATAGCTAAAGGCTACGGTGTTGATGTCATTGCTGATTTTTTGGAGTCTAAAAATGTTGAAAATTATCTTGTGGATATAGGTGGCGAGTTACGAGCAAAAGGGACACATCTTAATAAACAGAAAGGTTGGACTGTGGGGATTGAAAATCCAAATTTTGACGCATCACAGAGTTATAATAATACGCTAGTTCTAGAAAATAAAGCTATGGCAACTTCCGGGACGTATCGTAAATTTAAAATTGACGAAAACGGTAATAAATATGCACATATTATCAATACAAAAACAGGGTATCCTACAAAAACTAATATTTTAAGCGTTTCGGTAATTGCTGATAATTGTATGATGGCAGATGGTTATGCTACAGCTTTTCAGGCTATGGGAGTTAAAAAAGTAGATTACTTTATGTCTAAACATCCAGAGTTACAAGCGTTTTTGATTTTCGAAAACGATAAAAACACATTAGAAACCAAAGCGTTTAATGGGTTTAAGACTAATTAGTTTTAAAAGGCAGACACTAATAGTAATAACCAACCTGCTACTAAAAGTAATCCTCCAAGTGGTGTAATTGGCCCTAAAAACCGTAATTTTTTTCCTTTTGCATCAGACAAAATTAGACCGTAAATACTAAAAGAAAAGAGTATAATCCCAATTGTAAAACACCAGTATATTGCAGCAGAAATAGGAGCGGTGTTTAACCCAAGTCCTATTAGTACAATAGCGTGATACATTTGGTATTTGACACCTACTTCAAAACTATGCAATTGCTCTACAGATAAAATTTTCTTTAATGCATGTGCTCCAAAAGCACCAAAAATTACCGATAACATCCCGAAAAAAGCACCCGTTGCAAGTATTATATGTTGTGTCATTATAAAAAAGTTTATTATTTATAGACTACAGGAATAATTTCTCCTGGAGCTAAGCAGTATTTTTTTATCGCTTCCGCGGAAAGTTTGGCCGTATAATCAACTTCATTAACCATAAAACCGATGTCTCTAAGCTTGTTAAAATAGTCATAGCCATACACGCGCACATGGTCATACTGTCCAAATATTTCAGCACGTTCCTTTTTATCTGTAATTGTATTATCTTCAAATGTGGTCTGTCTGCTTAAGTCTTGCGGAATCTGAAATACGCCATAACCGCCAGGTTTCATAACACGAAACAATTCTTGCATTGCTTTAGTATCATCCGGGATATGCTCTAAGACATGATTACATAAGATGACGTCATAGGTGTTATCTTCAAAAGGAAGGTTACATATGTCGGCTTTTACGTCTGCAATTGGTGATAATAAATCAGTCGTTGTGTAGTCTATGTTTTCTAAGGCTCTAAAACGCTTCAAAAAACATTGTTCTGGTGCAAAATGAAGCACTTTCTTTTTGTCTTTAGTTGGCGTAAAAAAACTAGTTTCATTTTGTAAATACAACCATAATAACCGGTGGCGCTCTAAACTTAAAGTTGATGGAGATAAGACATTGTCGCGTTGTGTACCATAACCGTAAGATAAAAAGCTTTTAAAACTTTTACCATCAATAGGGTCCGTAAAGGTGTTTCCTCTTAAAAAGAAGGCTAAAACGGGACGTGCCAAATAGCTTAGTCTTATTAATAAAGGTCTAGGGATCGTATTTAATACTAATTTGAATAGTTTTTTCAAGGACTTAGGCTTATTCTAATGTAGGTGATGTAATTAAATTATAAATACCATCCCATAAGGTAATGCGATGTTGTAGAGCTAATTTTGAAACTTCTAAAACGTCATTCCATTTAGTCGTATCCTGACCACATAGTTCTTCAATCATTTTTAAAGATAGAGGTCCATGCTCGTCACCATCTAATTCGATATGACGTTTAAGATAATACGTTAATTTACTATAGGAGTTGCTATTCGTTTTGGACTGGTTGATAATCTGGAAAAACATATCAGGAATCACATCTTCACGACCAAAGGTAAATGCGGCTGCTATTTTATGTGCTTCGTTGGTATCAATAACTTCAAACGTAAATTTGACAAATTTTAAAGTTTCTGTATTTAGTTTAACTTTAGTTAATGCTTCTGTAACGGATAGTCCGTTTTGTAAATTAGAAAGTAATAGTTGAATTTGGTTTGTATCGGCATCAATTTGATCCATCGCTTCCAAGTACATTTCAAAATGACTTTGAGCTTCACCTAATTCGTTAATATCACTTTCTTCACCTAAAACGATTTCATTTATAAATCTAGCAGTAGCGGGATTGGCAACTGGAACCCAAGGTAACGTCGTGGTGGTTAATTGATTTTGTAGTGCTTTTAGTAAAGACATAAAATCCCAAACGGCATAAACATGCTGTTCCATAAATACGCTAACATCCTCTAAGTTATTTAAAACAGAATACAATTTGTGTGTATTCAATTGGTGTCTTAGCGGTTTCAGTTTGTCTTCTAAAGTCGCAATGGTCATTATAAAACTAAAGTTTTTTGTCTAAACTCATCTTCTTCATTACTAACAATGCCTAAAGCTTCATAGATATAAGCAAAAGTTGATAGTAATTCTGGTTTACCGTCTACAATAGCGATATCGTGTTCAAAATGTGCACTTGGCTTATCGTCTAAAGTGGTAATTGTCCAACCATCTCTGTGTTGTTTGATACGTTGCGTACCAAGGTTTATCATAGGCTCAATAGCCACAACCATACCTTCAATAAACTTTTTACCACGTCCACGTTTACCATAATTCGGCATTTCTGGATCTTCGTGCATTTTGGTTCCTAAACCATGACCTACTAATTCGCGAACAACACCATAACCATGGTCTTCACAATATTTTTGAATAGCATAGCCTACATCTCCAACGCGATTACCGACTTTCAATTCTTTAATACCAACGTATAGAGATTCCTTAGTAACTTGAAGTAGTTTTGCTGTTTCAGGAGCAATGTCACCGATAGCAAAAGTATAAGCGTGATCTCCATAATACCCGTTTAAAATAGAACCACAGTCAACAGATATGATATCACCTTCAACTAGTGGTGTATTGTTTGGTATACCATGAACAACCTGAGAGTTTGGACTCATACATAGGGTGTTAGGAAAATCATATAATCCTAAAAACCCAGGAACGGCACCTAAATCTCTGATGTGTTCTTCTGCAATTTTATCTAATTGTAGGGTTGTAACACCTGGTTTTATTGCTTTAGCAACTTCTCCTAATGTTTTAGAAACAACTAATGCAGCTGCACGCATTAATTCTATTTCTTCTTTTGTTTTTACTATAATCATGCTTAAAAAAATATGGGCAAATATACTTAAAATAAACCGTTTTTCTTATTTTAGAGACATGACATTTAACAGGTTTTGAGGTTATGTTATATAGTATTTTTGTCGTCTAAAATTAATATTATGTTCACATCAGTCACTGCAGAAGAAGCTGTAAAAGTTTTAAAATCTAATAATCGTGTATATATTCAGGCTGCTGCTGCAGCACCTCAATCTTTGATTCAGGCCATGACTAAAAGACACGAAGAATTACGTCATGTAGAAGTGTGTCATTTACATACGGAAGGTGAAGCGCCTTATGCTAATCCCGAATTGAAAGATAGTTTTCATGTTAATTCCTTTTTTATTGGAAAAAATGTGAGACATACTTTAAGAGCAGGGAACGGCTCATACACACCTGTTTTTTTAAGTGAGTTACCAGTGCTTTTTAAGCGTAATATTATTGATTTAGATGTTGCTTTTATACATGTGTCTGTACCAGATAAACATGGGTATTGCTCTTTGGGTGTTTCTGTTGAAGCTACTTTAGCAGCTATTGACAATGCAACTACGGTTATTGCTCAGGTTAATAGATATATGCCAAGAACACACGGTGCAGGTATTATCCATGTGTCAGAGATTGATACGTTTGTAGAAAGTCATCAACCATTACCGGGTCATGATATGGTAGAACCAACAGCTATTGAAAATACTATCGGTGATTATGTGGCTAATTTAATTGAAGACCGAAGCACGTTGCAAATGGGTATTGGCTCTATTCCTAATGCAGTGCTAACGCGATTGGTAAATCATAAAGATTTAGGGCTGCATACTGAGATGTTTTCTGATGGAGTTATTGATTTAATTTTGAAAAATGTAATAAACGGAAACTACAAAGCTATTAATAGAGGACGTGCATTATCTACTTTTTTAGTAGGGTCGCAACGCTTGTATGATTATGTAGATGATAATCCTTTTGTTGAAATGAGAGCATCAAATTATACAAACGATGTGTCCATTATTAAACAAAATCCTAAAATGGTTGCCATTAATAGTGCAATAGAAGTGGATGTTACTGGACAGGTTTGCGCTGATAGTATTGGTGCGCACATGTATTCTGGAGTTGGGGGACAAATGGATTTTATTAGAGGGGCTTCTTTAAGCGAAGGTGGTAAAGCAATTATAGCACTACCATCGGTAACTAGAAAAGGAATCAGCAGAATTGTACCAGCATTAAAACCTGGAGCAGGTGTGGTTACAACGCGATCACACGTGCATTATGTAGTAACAGAATATGGTGTGGCTAATTTATTTGGAAAAACAATTAAAGAGCGGGTTAAAGCATTAGTTAATATTGCACATCCAGATCATAGAGAGCTTGTGGATAGGCAGTACTTTGATATGATAAAATATTAGTAATTAAAACTTAAACCAACTCTTTTTCTTTGGTTTTGGTAGTTGGGGCGTGTCATTAGTTAACATCTGATAGATTTCTCCCCAACCTAAAATGCCACCGATATTGCGATCATCAATAAAAAGATCAGCGTTAATTTTTCTACTAACTTCATTTTTAAAGTCCTCTTCAGGGAAACTTTGGTTTACCGCATAGAAGGTAATTCCATTGTCTTGACAAAAAGCAACTGCCTCGTCTAGTTTTTTTCCATGTCTGTAAGTCCATAAAATTAAGCGATGACCGTCAGATTGCAAGCGTTTTAAGGTTTCGAAAGCAAAAAGACGTTCTTGTCCAATGCCAGGATAGCCATCTTCTACGATGGTGCCGTCAAAATCTACTGCAATTATAAGTCCTTTAGAAAGCTTCATTTTATATAAAAATTGAATTCAAAAATACAATAATTATTAGTAAAAGAAAGTGTAGTCTTTGTAGTTGTACTTTAACTAGAACATAACTTAAAATTAATTAAAGAGAAGTTCTCGATACACTTTTTTCGTGCCTCAAAAAACACTCGAACTGGCATATGAATAAAATAAGGCTGTATTATAAATAGAGTTGTTTTAGCTCTCCTCTTATTTTAAGAGGAGAATGAATTTTTATTTCACCTTAAAAGAAATAAAGAGAAAGAGGAGTTAAGTTAGTTGGTGATTTTTGATTTAGAATGATAAGAGCCGATGCTGTTATTGTAAAAGTCTAGAAGAATTAAAGAATGAGTTCTCGATACACTTTTTTCGTTCCTAAAAAATACTCGAACTGGCGTATGACTAAAATAAGGCTGTATATAAATAGAGTTGTGTTAGCTCTCCTCTTATTTTAAGAGGAGAATGAATTTTTATTTCAGCTTAAAAGAAATAAAAAGAAAGAGGAGTTAAGTGAGTTGAAAGATTTATAATTGTTTGTTTGAGTATCTTGTCTCTGAAACAAAAAAAACGTCCTATCGATTAAAAATGGAACGTTTTTTTGATGTTTAATTTTAGTTATACCAAACTATGGCAAGTCATTGCTTGTGGTTGTTCTATGCCCATTAATTTTAAAATAGTTGGAGCCATATCACCTAAAACACCATCCTTTATCTCTTTTAACTCCTTGTCAATTAAGATAAGAGGCACTGGATTGGTTGTATGTGCTGTATTTGGAGAGCCATCTGGATTAATCATGGTTTCGCAATTACCATGATCGGCGATTAATAGTGTCGTGTAACCATGTGCTAAAGCGGTAGTCACGACTTGTTTTACACATTTGTCAACCACTTCACAAGCTTGTATAGCTGCAGACATTGATCCTGTATGACCAACCATATCACCATTTGCAAAATTTAAACAGACAAAATCCGTCGTTTCTTTTTCTAATTCTGGGATTAATGCATCTGTTAATTCAAATGCAGACATTTCAGGCTTTAAATCGTAAGTAGCGACTTTAGGCGAATTTTTTAAGATGCGACTTTCTCCTTTAAATGGCGTTTCTTGTCCACCAGAAAAGAAAAAGGTCACGTGAGGATATTTTTCCGTTTCCGCAATACGTATTTGTGTTTTGTTGTTTTTTTCTAAAACCTCACCTAAGGTTTCTGTAATATTATCTTTATCAAACACGACATGAATTCCTGTAAAAGCATCGCCATAATTAGTCATGGTTACATAGTACAAGTTTAATTTATGCATGTTTTGTTCGTGATGATCATTTTGATATAAAGCATCGGTTAACTCACGTCCACGATCTGTTCTGAAGTTAAAAAAGATAACCACATCATCTTCTTTAATGGTTGTTAATGGAAGCCCTTCTGCATTTGATTTTATAATGGGTTTTATAAATTCGTCTGTAATATCGGCATCATAATGGTTTTGCACACTTTGTGGTAAATCATTAGATAATTCGCCTGTACCATTAACTAAGGCATCATATGCTAATTTAATACGTTCCCAACGGTTATCACGATCCATTGCATAGTAACGACCGGTTAAACTAGCTAGTTTAGTGTTTTTATTTTTAGTGAATGTTTCTAAATCTTGAACAAATCCTTTTCCCGATTTTGGATCGACATCACGACCATCTGTAAAGGCATGAATATAGGCGTTTTCTACACCAGAAGCTTCCGTAGCATCAATTAATCCTTTTAGGTGATTAATGTGAGAGTGTACACCACCATCACTTAATAATCCTAAAAAATGAATATTTTGATTATTCGCTTTAGCATAACTAAAAGCGTCTTGTAATACGTGTTCTTTTGCAAGTGTATTTTTATCAATAGCTAGGTTGATTTTAGCTAAATCTTGATAGACAATACGTCCTGCACCTAAGTTCATGTGTCCAACTTCACTATTACCCATTTGACCTTCGGGTAATCCAACGTGTAAACCATCTGTGCGTAATTGTGCGTTTGGATACTTGGTATATAAACTATCTATAAAAGGTGTGTTAGCATTATCTATTGCAGAGACCTTCGGGTCAGGAGATTTTCCCCAACCATCTAAAATCATTAAGATTACTTTTTTGTTCATTTTATTAGATTTTGTATATACAAATATAAAAACTAAAGTCCTGCAATTGCAGGACTTTAAGGTTTGTTTACGATAACGTTTTAGTTGGTCGAGTATTTTTTAATCGACTTTCTAATTTCTTCGATACGGTTGTCCGGGTCAGGATGTGTACTTTGAAATTCTGGTTGTCTGTTTGGTCCTGCTGCACGTTTTAAAATCTCCATGACTTTAATCATTTCTTCTGGGTTATATCCTGCACGAAGCATAAATCTAACGCCTAAATCATCACTTTCTAACTCGTCCTCACGACCATTAGTCAATAATTTTGTCATGCCGTATTGTTGTATAAAACCTCCAGCATCTGCACCAACAGATCCAGCTGTAGACAAGCCTTGCCAAAGCTCTGAATTGGCGATACGTTCGGCACTATGTTTTCCTAAAACGTGACCAATTTCGTGTCCTAAAACACCCGCTAATTGATCTTCGTTTTCTAATTGAGCGTATAAGGCATATGTTATAAATATTTGACCTCCAGGTAATGCAAAAGCATTAATGGTATTGGGATCTGCTAATAAATGGAATTCATATTTATATGGCGTTTCTTTAGCGATGCTGCTATTAACTAGTTTATTACCCACATTATCGACTAGTGCTTGGTGTTTTTCGTTTGGATACAAACCACCATGTTGAGCAGCCATTTGATCACGACTTTGTAGACCCATTTGGATTTCTTGATCCGTAGTCATGGATATCGCTTGTCTTTTACCTGTATAGGGGTTTACTTCTTGCTGACTGCAGTATTTAAAGCCAAAAAAAGCAGCTATACATAAACCGATTAGTAGTCGTCCTTTTAAATTTCCTCTCATTATAGTTAAAATTGTGTACTCTTACAATTTACAAAAGTTCTGGGTTAATATCTAAAATATTTTGGTTGATGTATTGATTTATAAATAGTTCCGAAAAAGAATCGCTTCCGGATAAAGCTTCTTTTTTTAATATTTCAGAAATATTTAATGTTTTGTAGGCTTTTAAATACTCAGAGGATAATGCTTTGTAGCTAAAATGCCAAGGTTCGTATTTAAATCCTTTACGATTTGCATTATCAGTATACACTAAATAGAAACCATATTTGGCAGCGTTAACGTCCGTCCATTCTTTAAGTTTGCAGTAAGGGCCATTAGCGTGAAAGTTTTTAGGTAGCAAAACATTTTTTGGTTGCTTGACATTAGTTTGGTAAATGTCAATGTCTGTTCCCCAATGGTGTCGAGAAGTTCCTGGGATTGTAGAGTATTCTATTATTTTTTTGATGTTGGCCATGTCAGATAAACCTTTGGCTTTGTTGCTTTTAAACTTGCGTTCCCAAATGCGTTTTTGATGAGCAAAACCTCTGTAACTTGATACTGCTCCAATACTAATGCCGTCTTTTAAGGCTGCAGCTTGCATTTTTTTGAATGCGGTATTTGCTTCCGCTCTAAGGTTGTATCCATTACCAAATAGTTTTGGAGTTCCTTTTCCTATTAATTCGTCATTAGAAATAGACGATTGATAAAATGCAAACTGTGGTACTGTAGCAAGTGTGATACAAGCTATTACTAGAAATTTAATTAACTGTTGTTTTTTCATTTTAATGATTTATGCATGACGTAATGTGGTCCAACTTCGGGGATGTCAAAAACTTCTCCAATCGTTTTAAAACCGTTATTTTTATAAAAGTTTAAAGCAGTAATACGTGCGTTAAACCATAAGTGGTCTATGTTTTTAGTTTTTAAATAATCTATTCCATGAGTTAATAAATGCTTCCCAAAATGTAAGCCTTGATAGTCTTCTAAAACCCCCATTGCTCTTAATCTGTATTGTATTGGGGCTGTAAATAAAGGCGATTGATCCGCTACAAAAGTACAGACACCTGCTAATTTGTTTTTTGTGTACAATCCAAAATGATAAGTACTATCTAGATTATCTTGCGGAAATATACAGGCTTCAACTGGTTTGCCTTTGCGCAAGACTTCTTGTCTTACAGGTATTGTTTCTAAACCATTGATTGACTTGATGGTAAAGGTTATGTTTTCTTTTGAATATAAATTACCAGCCATAGTCGTGTTAAATCTATAATTTAAAATAATATTATATTTCAAAATTAACTAATTTTGACGAAAACAATAGCAATGTCTTTCAGCTTTAAATTAATTGAAAAAGATAAAATTAACTGTATTATTCCTTTAATGCAGAAATTAACCAATAATAAAAACTCGGATGCTGTTTTAAAAGAGCGTTTTGCAGAAATGGTAGAGCAAAATTATGAGTGCGCTGGTGTTTATGACGGTGACATATTAATTGGGATTTCTGGCATGTGGTTTCAAACGAGACATTATGCCGGGAAAAGCATGGAGGTAGATCATGTTTATATTGAAGAGTCTTACCAAGGTAAAGGTTTAGGGAAACAGTTTTTTAAGTGGCTTTATAGCTACGCAACAAGTAAAGGTTGTAATATCTCTGAATTAAATACTTATGTTCAAAATTACCCTTCGCATAAGTTTTATTATAACGAAGGGTATGAAATTTTTGGTTATCACTTTTATAAAACGCTGTAAGTTTAATATGTAAGATAAATCCAACCTGAATAGCTTTTGTTTTCTTCTGTCAGTTGTAATACATAAAAATAAGTGCCAACTGGTAGTTTTTCGCCTTGAGTACCAACAACATTTTTATTGGCTACACCATTAAAAGAGTTGTCATAATTTTCTGCATCATAAACAATTCTTCCCCATCGGTTAAAAATTTGTAAGTTGTTTTTAAACAATTCTACACCTTCAATAATAAAGACGTCATTTAATTGATCGCCATTAGGAGTAATTGCGTTGTATACGTTTAAACCATCACTACCTATTAAAGCCCCAAAGGTAATGATGTCGTAGTCTTCTGGGATAAACTCGACAGAGCTAATGGTGCCATTGTTTGTATCTCCAGTAATTGCTGAGTTACCTAAGTCTAACCATTTATTTTCGGTCTTACTCCAGCCTACAACTCTTAAGTTCATTAAGTCGGAAACTAAATTATCTATTTGACTTTCTTGATCCCAAGTTAATGTGACGTAGGTTAAATCTTTACCATCAAAATCCCAAAATTCTTCTGTGTTAACTTGATTAATGATGCCTTCAGAAGTATTAGTGTCAAATGAGTTACTGAAAGTAGAAGGGAAGTTTGGGTCTTCATTAAAATAGGCTGCACTAAACGTAACAACACTAGGCTGAGCAGGTGTAATTAAAGGTCTGAATTTATCGTCTTGACCAATAGGGAACACAAAGGATTGATTACTGCTAACAGAGGCATAACCATCAACATTTCTCAAATCATCTTCTAATGCGTATACGGCATTGTTTAAATAGTCAAGCGAGATGTCTGGGTTTAATCTAGGTGTAATAACATCTCCTATTAGGTAATCGACGCCGTTTGTTACTTCTGTGTTGATTTCTAAAAACAAATGATCATCTACTGCCACTTCAATGTCAAAAAATCGCGGTATTTCTGTTCCCGATATTGTTAGAGAATTATCAAAGCTGTAAAATCCGGCCAGACCTAAATTTTGATTAAATGTTCCATCGTTTTCTAAGTCAATATGGAAACCCATTTGACCTTGATCATGGATTTGTAAATTTCCGAAGTTATGAAATGCATCTTGCGCAAAACTAACTTGAAAGATAAATAATACGAGTATGTATGTTATTGTTTTCATAGTTTATTTATACGCTGTAAATATTACTAATAAGGCTTCGTCGTCAATATCATCTGGCCGAATACTAGGTAGTGAATTAGAATTATTAGCTGTAATAACTCCGTCAGTGTAATTTACAGAAACTGTAAAACCATCTGGAGTAAATGTTCCGAATGCAGCTTCGATTTTGCCAAGACTAGATCCGTTATAATCTCCATAACGAATACCGATACAATTTGAGCTACTGGCATATCTAGAATTATCATTTATAGAAGCACCATGACCACCTGTATACATAACTTGTTGGATTAGTGTGCCATTAGTATTTCTAGCAAAACCATTCATAGTTCCAAAAGAGTTTTTGATACTTCTGTCATTATTTGCTGTTCCATTATCTGAATCAATATTTAAACTCTCTACATTCGCATTAGCCACAAATGTTACTTGTGACGGCTTAAAAGGTATACCAGTAATGGTTACAATTCCTTCTGTTGAAATAATAAAAGTCCCAGTATAAACTGTTGGTCCTAAATAAGCACCACCATTTGCACCAACTTCTATTTGGTTATCCGTTTCTGCAGCTACAACTTGAGCTTTAAATTCTGTACCTTCTTCATCTGTATAAGTTATTTCTCCTGTTGCCGTAGGATCTCCTGTTGTTGTGGTGTCATCTTGCACAAAAGTGGTAATAGTCTCATTAATGTCTTCTGTGTCTCCATCTTCGTTTTGGTAAGTTGCTATGGTGTTTCCTGTAGCAATGTTTCCAGTTATTGTTGTTACTGTTTCTGCTGCTGCATCTGCCCATTCTGTTCCAGTAGCAGTTGCCGTTAATACTTGCCCAGAAGTTCCTGGCGCATCATTTTCGTCAAGTAAAGGACCGTCTAAATCTAAAGTTTCATTAATTGTTACTGTGGTAGCTCCACTTGTTTCATCAATATTGACAGCTTCTAAACCTCCTACTGTAAGACCTATCTCATCAGCAGCAGGACTATAAAGCCCTGTGTTTGTGTCGTCAGTAAATCTATAGGCAGGTTCTCCTGCATTACCATCTGAGTTAAGAAAGCCAGCCGAACGTATAGCCCCAGAAACTTGTAGTTTATTGTCAGGTGTATTTGTACCTATACCCATTCTGTTATTTGTTTCATCCCAGAATAATTGATTATTATCCTCTGTAGGATTGCCATCAGCCCCAGCAAAAAATACTGATCCTTGTGTACCTGTGTGTACAATTGAATTTAAATCGATTGCATTCGCTATTCCATTTTCATCTAAATATTCTAATTGATTAGACGTTGTGTTGAATGTTAATGACGTCACAGTTTCTAAGTTGTCTACTAAATCGGTAAGATTTAATTGCGTTACTAAACCGTTTTCATCAGTATAATCGATGTTGGTGTCGTCTGTGTTTAAAGCGATGTTAGTAGTAGTTTCATCATAAGTCGTTTCAGTACCATCTTCCGAAGTATATGTAAAGGTGCCATCTGTATTATTAATTAGAGTCGTAACCGTTTCTAAATTTTCTACGATATCTGTTAAATCTAATTGAGTTATAATGCCATTTTCATCAGTATAATTGATATTAGTATTATCTGTATTTAACGCAATAGTCGTTAGGGTCTCCAATTGAGAAATATCAATAGTTATTGGATTTCCATCATTATTATTAAAAGTATAAGTTGCATCTAAGTTTGCTGTAAGTGTCGCTTTGGATACAGAATCAACAGTGCCGTCAGGTTTTTGTAAACTAAAAGAACCATCTCCATTATCGACTAAACCAATGGCGTCAATATAAGATTTTGGGGTTGCGTCTGAGGGACCTGTTGGTGTACCTAAGCTAGTAATTGTATTTGAGCTCATGTCTAAATTACCAACCATAGTATCTCCAGTGACGTTGACATACCTTGGGTCGTAAAGTGCGGCATTAAAAGGATCGATAGCAATCCAATCCATGGTATCTGCATCATAAATGTAGGTGTTTCCAACTTGAGCTGGATCAGGAGCGTCACTATTGACTACATATATATCACCTTCTTGAGGTGTTCCATTGATTTCATTGGGGCCAATTTGGCCAGTTGAGGTAGTTGGTCCGGTATAAACATTTCCAATGGGTATATTGATGTTTCCATCGGCATCAGGACTAATTAAATTGACTGTTGCAACACGCGTCCCATAAACCCAATCTGTACCGTTCCAATATATTTCATCATTTGTATTCGATCCATTGGCAAACATTGGTAATGTAATTTGATCAGTTAAGTCGACTAAATTCCCAGCTGTTCCCGGAGTAGATAATTGAAGTTCTGTTCCATTTAAAAATAAATCTTGAAGCTCGTTTGTTGAATCATTATCATTGTCAATTACAGAAATTACGACAGGTGTTCCATCTTCATTTAAATAAGTGTAAGTTAAATCGCCGTTATTTATTATGGTTGTTAGTGTTTCTAAATTTGAAGCATCGATTATTGTTGGATTACCATCTTCATCCGTATAGGTTAATGTACCGTCATTATTATCCACGATAGTGGTTAGAGCTTCAAGATTTGCAATGATTGCAGTAAGATTTAGATTGGTTACTACACCATCTTCATCAGTGTAATCGATACTTGCATTATCTGTATTAAGAGCGATAGTCGTTAGTGTTTCCAGGTTGGCAATATCTAAAGTTGTCGCAACACCATCTTCATCCGTATAGGTTAATGTACCATCATTATTATCCACGATAGTGGTTAGAGCTTCAAGATTCGCAATGATCGCAGCAAGATTTAGATTGGTTATTACGCCATCTTCGTCAGTGTAATCGATACTTGCATTATCTGTATTAAGAGCAATTGTTGTTAATGTTTCTAGGTTGGCAATATCTAAAGTTGTCGCAATACCGTCTTCATCCGTATAAGTTAATGTACCGTCATTATTATCTACGATAGTGGTTAAAGCTTCAAGGTTTGCAATGATTGCAGTAAGATTAAGATTGGTTACCACGCCATCTTCATCAGTGTAATCGATACTTGCGTTGTTTGTGTTAAGAGCAATACTTGTTAATGTTTCCAAGTTGGCAATATCTAAAGTTGTCGTAACACCATCTTCATCTGTATAGGTTAATGTACCGTCATTATTATCCACGATAGTGGTTAGAGCTTCAAGGTTTGCTATAATTGCTGCGAGATTTAGATTCGTTACTACACCATCTTCATCTGTATAATCGATACTTGCATTATCTATATTAAGAGCAATTGTTGTTAATGTTTCCAGGTTGGCAACATCTAAAGTTGTCGTGACACCATCTTCATTCGTATAGGTTAATGTACCGTCATTATTATCCACGATAGTGGTTAGAGCTTCAAGGTTTGCTATAATTGCTGCGAGATTTAGATTGGTTATTACGCCATCTTCATCAGTGTAATCGATACTTGCATTATCTGTATTAAGAGCAATTGTTGTTAATGTTTCTAGGTTGGCAACATCTAAAGTTGTCGCAACACCATCTTCATCCGTATAGGTTAATGTACCGTCATTATTATCCACGATAGTGGTTAGAGCTTCAAGGTTTGCTATAATTGCAGTAAGATTTAGATTGGTTACCACGCCATCTTCATCAGTGTAATCGATACTTGCGTTATCTGTATTGAGAGCGATAGTCGTTAGTGTTTCCAAGTTGGCAATATCTAAAGTTGTCGCAATACCATCTTCATCCGTATAAGTTAATGTACCGTCATTATTATCCACGATAGTGGTTAGAGCTTCAAGGTTTGCTATAATTGCAGTAAGATTTAGATTGGTTACTACACCATCTTCATCAGTGTAATCGATACTTGCATTATCGGTATTAAGAGCAATTGTTGTTAATGTTTCCAGGTTGGCAACATCTAAAGTTGTCGCAACACCGTCTTCATCCGTATAGGTTAATGTACCGTCATTATTATCCACGATAGTGGTTAGAGCTTCAAGGTTTGCTATAATTGCTGCGAGATTTAGATTCGTTACTACACCATCTTCATCAGTGTAATCGATACTTGCGTTATCTGTATTGAGAGCGATAGTCGTTAGTGTTTCCAAGTTGGCAATATCTAAAGTTGTCGCAATACCATCTTCATCCGTATAAGTTAATGTACCGTCATTATTATCCACGATAGTGGTTAGAGCTTCAAGATTCGCAATGATCGCAGCAAGATTTAGATTGGTTATTACGCCATCTTCATCAGTGTAATCGATACTTGCATTATCGGTATTAAGAGCAATTGTTGTTAATGTTTCCAGGTTGGCAACATCTAAAGTTGTCGCAACACCGTCTTCATCCGTATAGGTTAATGTACCGTCATTATTATCCACGATAGTGGTTAGAGCTTCAAGGTTTGCTATAATTGTAGCAAGATTTAGATTGGTTACCACACCATCTTCGTCAGTATAATCGATACTTGCGTTATCTGTATTGAGAGCGATAGTCGTTAGTGTTTCCAAGTTGGCAACATCTAAAGTTGTCGTGACACCATCTTCATCCGTATAGGTTAATGTTCCATCATTATTATCCACGATAGTGGTTAGTGCTTCAAGGTTTGCTATAATTGCTGCGAGATTTAGATTGGTTATTACGCCATCTTCGTCGGAATAATCGATACTTGCGTTATTAGCATTAAGTACTATAGCGGTTAGTGTTTCAGCGCTGTTTGTGTTAACATTAGTAATAGTACCGTCTTCTGAGGTGTAAGTGAATGTGCCGTCAGTATTGTTTAAAAGCGTAGTGACAGTTTCTAATGCAGAAACATCTAAAATTATTGGTGTCCCATTGCCATTGTCAAAAGTAAAAGTTCCATCTCCATTATCAATTAGAGCAGATTTAGATATTATGGTTATTGCTCCATCTTCACTGACATAGCTAATTGAGCCATCATTGTTATCCACAAGAGCTGTTATCGTTTCACTCGACATAACATCAATACAAAGACTTGTCCAAGAGTTATTGTTATATTGAAATAAACAATTGACATCAGTATTGTAAACTACTGCTCCGTTTAAAGGGGTAATCGCATTCATTTCTGCACCAGAAATTCGTGTAACGACCAATACCTTTTCAGAGCTTTCCAGTTCTAATATTGAATTTTGATCTATAGTTTGAGGATTATCACCTATTTTTACTTGGGCAAATAAATTTGCAGAAAGTAAAAGAGTAAGTATTGCTAAAAACTTTTTCATTATTCGGGGTTTTAAATCGAAAATAAGGAAAATTCCTTGTTTTTTGAATAAAATAGTTCAATTTAACGCATGCTTGCCGATTAAGCGCGTATAAACTCGTTTAAAAACACTAAAATAATTAGTAAAAGATAGTTGTTAATCGCAAATAAGTAGTATCTTTGCCATCGGAATCGCGAGAGTAGCTCAGTTGGTAGAGCGTCAGCCTTCCAAGCTGAATGTCGCCAGTTCGAACCTGGTCTCTCGCTCTAAAAGCTTCATCATAACGATGAAGCTTTTTTTGTGGAATAATATGAAATAGTATTTCTGTTTGTTTTCAAGTAGTTAGCCCTATGGAGACTTGTAGAGTGACAATTTTGTAGATGTATTACAGTCATTTTATACTTTTAGTTTTCTATTTTAACTCATTTAAAAATGTTCCTGTTTCTATTTCATAAGGTTCTGTGTCATATTCAAAAACTCGAGCATGCAATGCGCCTTTAAGTTGTATCGATTGTCCTTTAACCTCTAACCAGCTACCTTCGCGTAATCCAACAACAGGTTGTGTGTTAAATTGATGAAACTCTTTAATTCTAGTTTCTCTAGTTTCTCCCATATGCGTGCTATTATTATCTGGATCTAAATAATGAGGATTGATATTAAAAGGGACAAATCCTAATGTTTTGAAACTTGGAGGGTATACAATTGGCATATCATTAGTGGTACGGATATTTAATCCACAGATGTTGCTCCCTGCGCTAGTTCCCAAGTATGGCGTTCCGCTATTAATGGCTGCTTTTAATGGTTCTAATAATTGGTGTTTGTACAATGCACTAACTAAAACAAAGGTGTTTCCACCTCCAGTAAAAACACCTTCAGTATTTGCTATAGCTTCAGCGGGGTTTTTAAACGTGTGTAAACCGATAACGTTTATATTGATTTTAGCAAAAGCTTCTGCTGCTTTTTGTGTGTAATCGTCGTGAGAAATACCACTAGGTCGTGCGTACGGAATAAAAATAATGTCTTTTATGTCTTTAAAATGAATTTTTAAAGCATCTAGTAAATAGTCCAAGTATGCTCCAGAATGTAGGGTGGAAGTACTTGCGATTAATAATTGTTTCATAAGTATAGTTTTTGTAAATTTAGTTATTAGAAGCTTTTAACAAAAGATTATAGCGGCTTTACATTAAAATTAAGACTAAAAGTTTTTAATTTACCTAAAATCAACCAACATGAAATTATATTTACTTGCCTTTTTATTATTGACTTTTAGTTTTGCATCTGCACAAGATTCTACTCGCGTTGAGGTAAAGGGGAAAATTATTATCGACTCTCCAGATCTTGAAGGGATAACTATTTTTAACTCGTCTTCCAATAAGGGAGCCATAACTGATAAAAAAGGTATGTTTACAATTGACGCAATGTTAAATGACAAAATTAGTGTGTCAGCACTTCAGTTTAAGGATTTTAATGTTGTTGTGGCTAAAGAGGTTATAGATTCTAAGCAAATGAATGTGTACTTAATCGAGCAAGTTAATAAGCTAGATGAGGTTGTTATTTTACCTTACAATTTAACAGGTTTTTTAAAAGACGATGTTACAAATGTAGAAACTTATAATCCTGATATGGATGCTATTTACTTTGGAGTTAATGATATTAGTTTCTACGAGTTTGCTGATGACGAATATAGTAAGGTTGAAAACTTGGCAGCCATGAGTCAAAACGAAAAAATAAGATACCAGGCAGATGGTATGGCTATTTTAGGAGGTTTAGTTGGGTTGTTATTCAAGAAAAAAGACAATAATAAATACGATACTACTGTGTCTACAGAACAGGAATTTGCGACATTAGGAGATATTTATAATCATGATTATTACACCGTAAACTTTAAAGTGCCCGAGGATCAAGTAGAGGCATTTATCGCTTATGTTGAAGTTAACGATTTTGATGTTACTCTACTAAAAAAAGGTAAAGAAATGCAGTTAATAGAACATCTTAATGCACAAAGCCAAGAGTTTTTAAAAGCAACCGTTGAAAAAGAATAAGTTATTTTTAACCGTAATTATTCTATGTGGTTTTTATTATACTCAAGCTCAAAAAAATGAATTATCAGGGACTATATCAGGGGATGAAGATGTTGAAGGGATACATGTTTTAAATAAGACGTCATTCACTAGTGCAACATCAAATAGTGATGGTGTATTCTCTATTTCAGCCAAATTAAACGATACGGTTATTTTTTCTGCCGTTCAATATAAGACTTTATTTAAGGTTATAAATGAAGACGATATAGCTTCAAAAACATTACGAGTTGCGCTTGAGACTTTTGTTAATGAGTTGGACGAAGTGTTTTTAGTTAAGCCCTTATCTGGGAATTTATTAGATGATGTTTCTAATTCCAAAGCAAGACCCTTAATTAATTTTTATGATGTTGGTATTCCTGGTTATAAAGGCAAGCAAAAAACACAATCTGAGCGGCGTTTGTTTGAGGCAACTAATGGAGGTAGGTTTATATCTTTAATTCCAATTATCAATGCGATAACAGGACGCACTAAAAGGATAAAAGCCCAAATAAAATTAGAAAACGATGATGCTTTGTTGTCAAGGTTAAAAAACGATTTGTCAGAAGATTTTTTTGAAAACAATACTTTAGATGAACAACATCATGTGGATTTTTTTTACTTTGTACAAGAAGATCCGTTATTTAGGCAAAAGTGTGGCGCTAGCAATTTAGAGGCGCTTATGTTTTTTAAATTAAAACTCGAACAATACAATCAAAATTTATCAGAAAAAGAATAAAATAGTATTTGGAATACTTTTTGCCATTATTCAATTAGATTTGTAATCATAATCACTCTTCATGAAGCCATTTAAATATATTATATTAGTTAGTTTGTTTGCGTTATTTTCTTTTTCTGCTGTCCATAAATATTATGTCAGTATCACGCAAATAGAATATGTGAAAGACAAACAATCGGTGCAAATAATATCAAGAATTTTTGTTGATGACATAGAGAAATTAGTGCGTCAACGTTATGATAAAAATGTGACTTTAAATGATGGTCAAGACGAAGTAATAATTGATGGCTATATAAAGAAGTACCTTTCAGAAAAAATATATATCAGTATTAACGGAGCGCCTTCAATTTTAAAATTTATTGGTAAAGAGTATGATGATGACATTATGCGTTGTTTTCTAGAAATAGAAAATGTGTCTTCTATCAAAAGCTTTGAAATTCAAAACAAAGTTTTATTTGATATTTTTGATGATCAAAAAAACATTGTCAGAAATAATATAAATGGCAAAAACAAGACTTTTGTTTTAATACCACAGAAAGATAAAGGTTTGTTAAACTTTTAATAAACTATTTATACAACGTTAATTTTTGTTAAATTGACGACCTTAAAGTAACAACCACTCACAAATGAAAAAATTAAAGTATCTATTTCTTTCGGCACTTTTCGTGTCTGTAAGTGCCTTTGCACAAGACCAAAAGGAAGACCAGAAAGAGCGTCAGCCGGGTCACACAAACAACAACAAGTTTAAGCAGTTGTATGAAGAGTTTTCAACACCTAATATGTACAGAGCAGCTTCAGGTGCTCCAGGTGCGGCTTACTATCAACAGCAAGCAGATTATAAAATGGACTTAGAACTTGATGATGTTAATGCAAAATTATCAGGTTATGAAACCATTACGTACACTAACAATTCTCCGGATAACTTAAATTATTTATGGGTTCAGTTAGATCAAAACATGCGTGCTAAAGATTCTAAAACTCCGTTAATTAGTGATGACGCTGCGCAACCAGCAACTACACCAGCAGGTTTTACAAATAGTTATTTGACAGAAGCTTTTGATGGAGGATTTAATATTCAGGAAGTAAAAGATACTAAAGGTCGTGCATTACCACATATGATTAATCGTACTATGATGCGTGTTGAAATGCCAACCGCTTTAAAGTCTGGAGAGTCATTTTCTTTTTCTATTAAATGGTGGTACAATATTAATGACCACGTAAATGGTAGAGGGCGTTCTGGATACGAGTATTTTCCAGAAGATGATAATAGAGCCTATGTTATAGCGCAATTTTATCCAAGAATGGCTGTATATAATGATGTGGAAGGATGGCAAAATTCTCAGTTTTGGGGACGTGATGAGTTTGCATTACCTTTCGGAAATTTTGAAGTAAATATTACTGTGCCTGAAGATCATATTTTAGATGGTACAGGAAAATTAACCAATAGAAAAGACGTCTTTTCAAAAGACATGATGAAACGTTACGAACAAGCGAAGAAATCTTATGATGAGCCTGTTGTTATCGTAACACAAGACGAAGCTATTGCTAAGTTAAGTACAAAAGCAACAAAGACTAAAACATGGAAGTTATATGCAGAAAATGTACGTGACTTTGGTTTTGCTACGTCAAGACGATATATCTGGGACATGATGAGTGTTAAGATTGGTGGTAAAGATGTAATGGCTGTATCGTTATATGGTAAAGAAGGAAACCCATTATGGGAACAATGGTCAACTAAAGCAGTAGCAAGTACTTTAAAGTCTTACTCTCGTATGACTTTTGATTATCCTTATCATAAGGCAATATCTGTTCATGCTAAAGAGCAAGGGATGGAGTATCCAATGATTTGCTGGAATTATGGTCGTCCTGATAAAGATGGAAACTATAGTGATAGAACTAAATTTGGTATGATGTCTGTAATTATTCACGAAGTAGGACATAACTTTTTTCCTATGATTGTAAATAGTGACGAGCGTCAATGGACATGGATGGATGAAGGTTTAAATACATTTGTACAATATGTAGCAGAACAAGATTTTGGAAAATGGTATCCAGCAGCATTATCTGAAGGGCAAACAGCATATCCATCACGTCGTGGACCAGCAGCTAATATTGTAAGATATATGGGCGGTGATCAAGATTATATCGCTCCTATTATGACTAAAGGATTAAATACATACCAATTTGGTAATAATGCTTATAGCAAGCCAGGAACAGCACTTAATATTTTACGTGAGACAGTAATGGGGCATGAATTGTTTGATTATGCTTTTAGAGAGTATGCTAATCGTTGGATGTTTAAGCACCCAACTCCAGAAGACTTTTTTCGTACAATGGAAGATGCTTCAGCAGTTGATTTAGATTGGTATTGGAGAGGTTGGTTTTACACAACAGATTATGTTGATATAGGAGTTAAAGACGTTAAGAAATATTATGTATCTAACGAGCCTAATGCAGAAATAAAAGAGATTGCAGAGCAAAGAGGAATGAAGTTAAGCGATTTGCCACCTTTAGTATTTTTTGTAGAAGAAGGAAGTGAAGATTTTGATACTAATTTAAAAGGAAAAACAGCTTTAGAGAATTCTGCAACATTAAATGAATATGTTATGGATAACTTTACGGCAGAAGAGCGTGCAAAAATTAAAGAGCCTAAATTCTTTTATAAAGTGACTTTTGAAAAGCCAGGTGGATTAGTGATGCCAATTATAGTTGAGTATACATATTCAGATGGTACATCTAAAACAGAAACGTACCCAGCGCAAATTTGGAGGCTTAATGATAAAGAAGTAAGTAAAACTTTAGCAACGGAAAAAGAGATTGTTAATATTACTGTAGATCCTAAATTAGAAACTGCTGATGTTGATGTGTCTAATAACTCTTGGCCAAGAGAAATGAAGGCTAGTGAGTTTGATAACTTTAAAGAGCAAAATAAAAACTAAACGTAGTTTTTTATAATATTTAGAAGCCCTTAAAACGCAAGTTTTAAGGGCTTCTTTATTTTGTGTACTTTAAGCATAATTTAAAACACGTGTATGTGTATAGTAAAGGGAATAGCTGTTTATGTTGAGGCGCTATTACCGTAGTCGTGGATTTAAGGTTTTTACATTCTCATCAAATCAAATGACGTCTTTATGGCGTTGATACACTGGAAATGTGGGATGCAGAAAAGCTAGAAGGGGAAAGGACTAGAGATATTGTAATAAGTATGATTTTGGGTAAAGAAGTCACTATAAGGTCATATAAAAATATGACAAGGTAAATAGGGTAGTTATATGTTTAATGTTCTATTTGAAGATCGATTAAAGTTAAATCAATGGTTGATTGATAATGGTTAGGCGTCACCGTATTTACTTAAAATAAAAAAGGGACTACTTTGTGTAAAGTAATCCCTTTTTTATTTTAAGTTCACATTGAACACGGTCGAAAGATATAAGCGGTAAAATCTATAAGTGAGCGACAGTTTTCAATGATGCGTTTTATTTGGTCATTCCTGGAGGATATTTCTCCATTATTTTAGCAACAAATTCTTTAATACGCTCCTCTTTCTTTTCTACATTTTTAGATAGGTAACCAGTACCTTGGCCTTGCCAAACTAATTCTTTTTTATTAGCATCAATTAAATCGACAAATAAGACACCTTGAGTTGATGTTGATATGTTTGGTTGAGAATTATAACCCCATCCCCAACGTGGTCCTCCCCAACCCCAAGCACCTGCTCCCCAGGAGTTATTGTATACATCTACACGTTGATTAGATTTTGTGAAAATACTAACTAATACATCAGGATTTTCAGACTTAGTAAAGCCTTTAGCTAGTAATTCCGATTCGATAGCACGTAGTATTCTTCGTTTGTCCAAATCGCTAATCTCAGCTTTGTCAATTCCTGATTTAAAAAAAGCGAAGGTTTTGTAGTTGTTAAAATCTACAGCCTTGTCGTAATCCGCAGCTACTTTAACAGAACTACATGATGTTAGTACTAATGCAACTAACAGAACAGGTAACAATTTCATAATTTTTCTCATAGCATTATTGTTTTTAAAGTGAATTCAGTAAATCTTCATCAACTAGATTGGGTAATGTTACTTTTAAATTCGGTTCCGATGCCATAGCTCGTTTTATTGCAAAAATAGCTTCATCATTTCTAGCCCAGCTTCGTCTAGAAATACCATTATTAACATCCCAAAATAACATTTGCTTTAACCTTTTTGATGCTTCCTTACTACCATCAAGAACCATACCAAATCCACCATTAATAACTTCGCCCCAGCCAACGCCACCACCATTATGGATGCTTACCCAAGTAGCTCCTCTAAAACTATCACCAATAACGTTTTGTATTGCCATGTCTGCTGTAAACTTAGAGCCATCATATATATTGGAGGTTTCACGATACGGACTATCCGTTCCAGATACATCATGATGATCACGACCCAGTATTATAGTATCAATCTCACCATTTTTAATGGCTTGGTTAAAAGCTTCTGCAATTTTCATGCGTCCTTCAGCATCCGCATATAATATTCGAGCTTGAGAGCCTACCACTAGTTTGTTGTCTTGTGCGCCTTTAATCCATTGGATATTATCAGCCATCTGCTGTTGGATTTCTTCTGGCGAATGTTGCTTTATTACTTCTAAAACATGACAAGCAATTTGATCAGTTTTTGCTAAATCTTCAGGTTTTCCTGAGGCACAAACCCATCTAAAAGGACCAAAACCATAATCAAAACACATAGGTCCCATAATATCCTGTACATAACTTGGGTATCTAAAATCGATGCCGTTTTCTGCCATTATATCGGCGCCAGCTCTCGAAGCTTCTAGTAAAAAAGCATTACCATAATCAAAAAAGTAAGTTCCTTTTGCCGTATGTTTATTTATGGCGCTAGCATGACGGCGTAAAGTGTCTTGAACTTTGTCTTTAAATAACTCAGGGTTTTCAGCCATCATTACATTGGCTTCTTCAAAAGTTATACCGACTGGATAATAGCCTCCAGCCCAAGGATTATGTAATGAGGTTTGATCACTACCTATGTCTATGTGTATATTAGACTGATCAAACGCTTCCCAAACATCAACTATGTTTCCTAAGTAAGCAATGGAAACAGTTTCTTTTTCGGCTTTAGCCTTAGTAACACGCAGTACTAATTGTTCTAGATCTGTAATTTTTTCATCAATCCAACCTTGATCCAATCGGACTTGTGTAATTTTAGGATTAACTTCTGCGCAAACTGTAATACAACCAGCGATATTTCCGGCTTTAGGTTGTGCGCCAGACATGCCTCCTAAACCAGAGGTTACAAAAAGGTGTCCTTTAGGTTCTTTTTTTATTTTTCTAAAAGCATTTAAAACGGTAATTGTAGTACCATGCACAATTCCTTGTGGGCCAATATACATATAACTACCAGCTGTCATTTGACCATATTGTGTTACGCCTAATGCATTAAATTTTTCCCAATCATCAGGTTTAGAATAGTTAGGGATCATCATTCCGTTTGTAACCACAACTCTTGGTGCGTCTTTATGGGAAGGGAATAATCCCATTGGATGTCCAGAATACATGGTTAACGTTTGCTCATCATTCATTTCTGCCAAATACTTCATGGTTAATAAGTATTGTGCCCAATTAGAAAACACACCGCCATTTCCACCATAGGTAATTAACTCGTGTGGATGTTGTGCAACTGCATGATCTAAATTGTTTTGTATCATTAGCATGATAGCAGCAGCTTGTTTTGATTGTGCAGGATATTCAGAAATTGGCCTAGCATAGATCTTGTAATCAGGTCTAAAACGGTACATATAAATACGTCCGTATGTCTTTAGTTCTGTTTTAAATTCAGGTAGTAATGTACTATGATGTTTTTTATCAAAATAACGTAAAGCATTTTTTAGAGCTAATTTTGTTTCCGCTTCACTTAAAATGGCCTTCCGTTTTGGAGCATGGTTAATGGAAGCGTCAAAAGGTTTTGATTCTGGTAATTGGTTTGGGATACCTTCTAATATTTGATCTTTAAATGTCATATTGTATATTGACTTTAATTTTTTTTAATTGAGTTTGTTTTGGCATTAAATCCATAAGGACAATGTCTACAACCATTTTCGCAACAATACCCTCTTTTTAAATGGTATTGTTCTGTAAAACAACGATAACCTTCGGGTGTTAGGTAGTAATCGCCGTCTTCTATAGGAATTATCTTCTTCATATCACAAAGATAACGTAAATTGGAATATATTTTGAGAGGTATCAATTATGATAATAGTGTCCAAGTATTTAGTGCCCAAAGGTTATACAGGTATGACCGTGTTTCCGTTTATCTTTTTAAAAAGCAAAGGACTAAAACAACATAAAACATTGATTAATCACGAAAAAATTCATCTTAGACAGCAATTGGAAATGTTAATACTTCCATTTTATGTTTGGTATGGAATGGAGTTTTTAATTAACCTTATAAAACATAAAAATGGGTTCTTGGCCTATAAAAATATTAGTTTCGAACGAGAAGCGTATTGTAACGACGCTAATTTAGACTATCTAAAATCAAGACCATTTATGCGATTTTTAAAGTATCTTAGCAAGCATGAAATTTAAGCCTGAACTTAGTGTAAATCAAAACATAGAACTTCCTTTTAATAGTTCGGTTTCATTACACCTTAAACGAGAAGATTTAATCCATCCCATTATTTCTGGAAATAAATATAGAAAGTTAAAGTATAATATCGCTTTCGCGGAACAACATAATCATGATACTTTGTTGACCTTTGGTGGCGCATTTTCTAATCATATTGCGGCCACAGCAGAAGCTGGTCGTGTTTTTGGATTTAAAACAATAGGGGTTATAAGAGGAGAGGAATTAAGAGACAAGATTTTGGACAATCCTACGTTAAAGTTTGCGCAATCTTGTGGGATGACTTTTAAATTTATTAGTAGAGAACTGTTTAGATTAAAAGGAACACAATCAATTCTAGATAAATTGAAAAAGGAATTTGGTGATTTTTATCAAATACCGGAAGGTGGTACTAACGATTTGGCTATAAGAGGATGCGAAGAGATTTTAACTAAAGAGGATGATCATTTTGATTATATCTGTTCTTCTGTAGGGACAGGTGGTACCTTAGCAGGATTAATCAATAGTTCTGGAATTAATCAGCAAGTTTTAGGTTTTTCGGCTTTAAAAGGCGACTTTTTAAAAGAAGATATTAGTAAATTTGCAAAACAGAATAACTGGCAACTATTAACCGATTATCATTTTGGTGGATACGCTAAAATAAATACAGACTTGGTGTCGTTTATTAATACCTTTAAAAAACAACACAACATCGCTTTAGATCCAGTATATACAGGGAAAATGATGTTCGGAATTTTTGAGTTAATACAATCAGGTTTTTTTAAACCGGATTCAAAAATTTTAATGATTCATACTGGAGGTTTACAAGGTATAGTTGGGATGAATAAAAGGCTAAAACAAAAACAGCAACAATTAATTTTATAGTAAATGAAAAAAATAATCACCATTCTTTGTTTAACATTGTTAATTGTTAGTTGTGGGTCCTCAAAAAAGGTAACAACAAAAAAAGGAAAACAAAGAACCGTTAAAGTAGATCGAAAGAAAAAAGTAACAGAGAAGAAAAAGCCAGTTGAAGTTGTAGAAGAAGATGTTAGAAAAGAAACACCGGAAGTTTATGCTAACAAAACGGAAGAATATATAGCAGTGTTTAGTGATATTGCTAAAGATGAAATGATTAAATATAGAGTGCCTGCAAGTATTACTTTAGCTCAAGGTATTTTGGAATCTGGGTCTGGACAAGGGCGTTTATCTGTAGAAGCAAATAATCACTTTGGTATTAAGTGCCATAACTGGGAAGGTGCTAAAATTTATCATGATGATGATGCATCACAAGAATGTTTCCGTAAATATAAAAACGCAAAATACTCGTTTAGAGATCATTCTTTGTTTTTAGCAGAACGTAAACGGTATTCAAAATTATTTGACTTAGAAAAGGACGATTATCAAGGTTGGGCAAAAGGATTAAGAGCTGCTGGTTATGCTACCGATAAAAAATATCCAAATAAATTAATTAGCTTAATAGAGCGTTACCAATTGTATCGTTTTGATGCAGATGTTTTAGGGAAAGAAATAACGACTAACGATAAACATGCGGTTATAAAAGGAGATACTTTATATTCAATTTCAAGAAGATATAATATTTCTGTTACCGAATTAAAAGATTTAAATAGTTTAGAAGACAATGATTTGTTCATAGGACAGATTTTATTTGTAAAACCAATTCCAAAAGATTATTAAGGTTTATGATTTATAAACGAAGTAGTGCTTTGTTTGCAGAAGCAGAGAAAGTAATTCCTGGAGGTGTAAACTCTCCAGTCCGTGCATTTAAAGCAGTAGGTGGCACACCTATTTTTGTAAAAGAAGCTAAAGGGGCTTATCTGTATGACGAAGATGGTAACCAATTAATAGATTATATCGCTTCTTGGGGGCCAATGATTTTAGGTCACGCGCATAAACCAGTGGTTGATGCAGTTATTGATAAAGCTAAAAAAGGAACCTCTTTTGGTATGCCAACCGAAATTGAAACTAAAATTGCGGAGTTAGCAGTATCTATGGTTCCTAATATTGATAAGATTCGTTTTGTTAATTCAGGTACAGAGGCTTGTATGAGTGCTGTCAGATTAGCAAGAGGCTATACTAATAAAGATAAGATTATCAAGTTTGCTGGTTGTTATCATGGGCATTCAGATTCGTTTTTAATACAAGCGGGTAGTGGTGCAGTAACTTTTGGATCACCAAATAGTCCAGGAGTAACACAAGGTACCGCTAAAGATACATTGTTGGCTAAGTATAACGATTTAGCTAATGTTGCAGCTTTAATTGAAGCTAATAAAAACGAAATTGCTTGTATTATTATAGAGCCAGTGGCTGGTAATATGGGATGTATTCCTCCAAAAGCAGGTTTTTTAGAAGGCTTAAGACAATTGTGTGATGCTAATAATATTTTATTGGTATTTGATGAGGTTATGACCGGATTTAGATTGGCTAAAGGTGGTGCTCAAGAATTATTAGATATCAAAGCAGATATTGTATGTTTTGGTAAAGTAATAGGAGGTGGTTTGCCTGTAGGTGCTTTTGCAGCTAAGGCTGAAATCATGGATCATTTAGCGCCTTTAGGGCCAGTATATCAAGCAGGAACATTAAGTGGTAATCCATTAGCTATGGCTGCGGGATTAGCAATGTTAGAAGAACTAAATAAAGGTGATGTGTTTTCAAGTTTAGCGAAGAAAACGGAATACTTACATAAAGGTATTGCTGAGGTTTTAGAACGATTAAATGTCACGCATACTATAAACCGATTGGGGTCTATGATGTCTGTACATTTTAGCGAAGGTCAAGTTGTAGATTTTGAAACGTCTGCTAAAGGAAACAACGAAACATTTAAAACCTTTTTCCATGGGATGCTTAATCAAGGTATCTATTTAGCGCCAAGTGCTTTTGAAAGTTGGTTTTTAAATGATGCACTATCTTATGAAGATTTAGATAAAACGATTGCAGCTTGTGAAGCTGTCTTCAGTTAATAGAAAATATTAAACATAAAAAAGCCGATTATAATTTTATAATCGGCTTTTTTTTAAGTAAAATAGTTTATTGTGTGTTGGCGGATAAGCCAGATAGTTTTAAATATCTAGTGTATTGTTCGTCATTAAGTAACTCATTCATTTGAAGCGATAGGCGTTTCGTGATTTTGGTTTCTAAATCATTATATTCACTAGTGCCAGATTGGAAAGATTTTTTTAGTGTTTCTGACTTCGCATAAAATTCTTGGTAAGCAATAAACATTGATTCTTGAGTGGCTTTATTTGTTTTTAGAGTTTTACCAACTTCAACTGTTTTAATTTGTGCAGCTTTATTAATTTCTGCACTAAATTTTTGTTGTGCGCTAGCGGTGTTAGTTGCTAAGAATAAACCAAATACAAAAAGGCAGACCGTAATTATTTTTTTCATTGTTTAAGAGTTAATTAATTATACTATCAAAGTAACACTTTTAGTTTAATAATCGCAAATAAAAAAGACGCTGAATAGATAATCAGCGTCTTTTTTCCTTAAAATATGAATATTTCTTAATTATTTATCTGTTTCAGTGCTGTTTTTCTCACCTTTTTTATGTTTTCTGTCTCCTTTTTTATTATGCTTACGTCCATGGTTTCTTTTCATTTCTGATTTTTCCCACTTTTCATATTGATCAACATTTAGGATGTTTTTCATCTGCTTTTTAGTTGCTATTTGTGCATCTAATTTCGCGTTCATTCTTTTAAGTTTTTCTTCTTTAGTTGGTTTTGCTTTTTCAGAGTCTTCTTTTTTGTCGGCATGCTTTTTTAAGTGCTCTTTCCTTTGTTTTGCATTTTCTAAATTTAAAGCCATAACTTTTGATTGTTGTGCTTCTGTTAAATCTAAATGCAAAGTCATTTTTTTAGTTTTTAGCTCTGCCATTTCTTGTGGTTCAAGTTTCATGCGTTTTTCTAAACGTTCTTTTTTGTTTTCTTGACGTTTTTTACCGCTATCATCTTGTGCGTTTGCTTGAAATGTAATTAATGCTAATGCTAGTATTGCTAATTTTTTCATCTGTTTATTGTTTTAAATTGTTATGCTTCTAAGACCAGCTATTTTTAAAATGGTTTAACAGAGACTTGTTTTTTTAGCTTTTAATTAACATTGGTTTTAGCCATTTCTACAAGTTTTAAAGTGATGGTATATAGTGGTTTGTTTTCCATTTTACTTTTTAACCAAGCATAAAAACTCATTACAAAAATGTCTTCTTGTTGTGCGTCAATCCAGATAAAAGCATTTTCTATCTTAACTTTAAAAGCAGCAGTGGTTGCTAGTTTTGGATCTTTAAAATATAATTCGACAAAGCTTAAATACGTGATAACACGATTTTGATTGATTTGTTTTAAATAGGTATAGTATTGGCGTTTAAAACTGCGTAATCTAGAGTCTACTAAATCTATGTTCTCTAATTCTATTTGTATTATAATGTCTATTAAGTTCTTTTTAATAACCCATTCTTTCCCTGCTTTAGTTTCGTAATAGGCATCGGTATGATAAAACGTTGCCATAACTTGATTTGCTTTTTTATAGTCGTCATGTTGTACATGTGTCATGATCAAGCATAAGTGGATGTCTAACTGACTTTCTAGATCTTGATGTTTTAGTTTCGTGCTTTTTTCTAGTAAGTTAATTGCTTCTGTTTGTTGGTTGGTGTAATTAAGTGTTAAACCTTTTAATAGGTTGTGTTTTAATATAAAGGTATTGAAGTGTTTTTTTTGATTGCTTTTTAATTGTGTTTCCATTTCATTTAAGTAATGCGAAGCTTCGTCAAATTTTTTGTTCCTAAATAAAGTGTTGGCAATCATATATAGTATTTGAATATGATAGTAGGTTTGTTTTTCTCGATTTTTGTATGATTTTAGTTTAGTGTAGTGTTTTAGTAAAAAGGATTCTATTTTATAATAATCATTGGTTACAAAGGCAGATAAGCTAACAATACTTATAATTTGATAAAGCGCTTTAAATGTAATAGCATGTTCTAGATTTATATTATGTTCTTCTAGAGTATTGTTTAATAATGTTTCTAGATCTAAGACGGCGCCTTTGTAATTTATGTTGTTTAGTGTCTGTCTGATTTTTGCATAGACAATGTTTAGCTGGTCTTCTAGATAAGCATTATGTTGATTACTTTTAAAAGCAGTAATATAATGTTCTAGTTTATCTTGCGGTTGTGAGTGCGAATATTGAATTTTGGTATGATAAATTTCGTTCAAAATAGAAAACAAAGCATGTTCTATTGCTATTGTTTCAGCTTTAGCTAATAATTTATAAGCTGTTTTGTATTGCTTTTTGGTAAGACAGGCTCTAGCGGTGATTAGTAGTTTTATCAATTGCATTTCTACAGTACTCTCGTCTGCTAGATGTTTGTTTGCTATAAAGTCTATCACAGATTGATAGAGACGTTTTCTTAAAGCATGATATGCTCCTTTTTTTTGACTACCATAAAGTGTATTACAAATGGTAAATGTGTCCAAGTCTTTATCTTGAAGCAGCTTGTAGAGTTGTATGTTTTTGGTATCGCTTCTTTTATTCTTTTTTTCTAGAAAGCCAATAAACTGTTGTTGCTCTTCATTAGAAAAAGTAGAAATTAGGCTATTTAAATCTGTCATTTAATCGTCATTAATTGGTTAAAAGTAGCCTTTTAAATATGATTATCTGTTATTTTTATCTAAAATATATCGTCAGTTTTATTTAAAATCTGTTTTTATAAAACGCTCTACCTGTTGCATCTTTGTCGTGTAATCAACAAATCAAAACATTATGAAAACATTTTTTAAAGCATCACTTATCGTTTTATTTTTTAGTGTATTACTAGCCAACAGAATGGCTATTCAAAATCATGTAATAGACAGCTATCAATCTTATGTTGAGGCTTTAAGTAATCATACAGGAACTCTGGTGAAGTATTTCGCTGTTTAACACAACTTCATCTTGCACACCTTATCAGGTTAGAGGCATTATGTCTTAACCTTTATTTTATATAATAATTATCAAAAACAAAAATATTATGGATTATCAAACAACAGTTTCAATTAATGAGGACCAAAAGGCTAAAAAGTCTAAAAAAAAGGTAACAACATATAATACAAAACCCACGCCAGCATTTGTAGGAGCATCTTGGGCGGCGTTATGTCTTGGTATGGTTTCTTATTGCATTGGATTATGGAATGCAAATATGGTTCTAAATGAAAAAGGGTATTATTTTACAATCTTACTTTTTGGATTATTCTCTGTCATTTCTGTGCAGAAATCTGTGAGAGACAAACTTGAAAATATACCAGTAACTGAAATTTATTATGGTATAAGTTGGTTTACTTCTGTTGCTGCAATAGCTTTATTAGTTATTGGGTTATGGAACGCAGATTTAGAACTTAGCGAAAAAGGCTTTTATGGGATGGCATTTACCTTAAGTCTTTTTGCTGCTATTGCAGTACAAAAAAACACAAGGGATATAGCGTTTTTAGAAAACGACAAAACAGACAATATTTAATATTTTGTTTTGATGATTGGTTAATGTGATGGTTAACCTAAAACCTCGTGACAACTGTTACGAGGTTTTAAATTAAAATGAAAACAATTAAAACTTTTAAAAATGAGTACAAAATTGGTTAATACATTACCTGAATTAATACAAAATCAGATAATATCAAAAGATACAGCGTTGCGAATAGAACGCTATTTTCATGCTAAAGAATCCAAAGCACCTAATAAATTATTTATAGTCTTTGGTGTTTTAGGATCTCTATTAATTGGGTCTGGAATAATATTACTATTTGCCCATAATTGGGAATATTTGCCTATGATGATTAAAACGGCATTGGCTTTTGCCCCTTTGGTAATAGGACAATTGTTAGTTGGTTTTTCGATATTTAAAAAGAAGAGTCAGACGTGGAAAGAAGGATCAGGTGTCTTTCTGTTTTTTGGGGTAGGAGCTGCAATTGCTTTAATTGGTCAGATTTATAATGTGCCGGGTAGTTTAGAAGGCTATTTATTAACATGGATTGCGCTTTGCTTACCATTAGTTTATTTGTTGAAATCAAAAGTGTTGGCAATTGTACATCTGGTTTTTGCAACTTATTATGCTTGTTTAGTCGGGTATTTTGATAGCGGACAGATACCTTGGTTGTATTTGGCTATGCTAATTGGTGTACTTCCTTTTTATTATAATGTCATAAAAAACGAATCAGATTCTAACGGGTTTTCTTTGCTTAATTGGTTATTTCCTTTAAGTATGACCATTACATTTGGGGCTTTTTTAGAGGTTTCAAGTAGTGCTTTGTATTTAGTTTTTATATTGTTTTTTGGGTTGCTTTATAATATTGGTCAATTACCTTCTTTAAAAATTCTAAAACTTAGAAAAAACGGTTACTTAGCAATTGGATCTCTTGGTGCGGTTGTCACACTTCTTTTAGCGTCTTTTCATAGATATTGGTCAGGAGACTTTGAGTATGATTATTACAGTGCATCAAGTATTTACGTTCCAATACTTTTGATTACTCTTACAATAGCAACCTTAGTGTATAGTTATGTAAAAGAGAGTTTAAAACCATTTAGCTTGTTTAGATATGTATTTGTGTTATACTTAATTGTTTTTATAGTTAGTAGCTATAATGCAACCGTAGGTCTTGTATTAATCAATTTATTGATACTTGTTTTAGGTATTGCAACAGTAAAAACGGGAGTGGATAAATGTCACTTCGGAATCTTAAACTATGGTTTATTAATTATTACAGGTTTAATAAGTTTTAGGTTTTTTGATACAAATATGAGCTTTGTTATTCGTGGCTTATTATTCATAACTGTAGGAGTAGGCTTTTTTAGTACAAACTACCTTATGCTTAAAAAACAAAAATCAAATCAAAATAAATCTTTAAACAATTAAGATGAAAACAATATATCTATTTATACTTTTTGTGGTTTTGGCTTTAATTCAATTAAGTGTGCCGGCTGCGATGGTTTTTAAAAGCCAATCTGTTTTAAATTCAGGAAGAGCTTATAAATTTAAAACACGTCCTATTGATCCAACAGATCCTTTTAGAGGGAAGTACATTACTTTGTCTTTTGATATGAATAAAGCTGTAACGACAGATACATTATGGGAAAATAGTAGTGATATTTATGTTTATCTAAAAATGGATAGCTTAGGTTATGCTGCAGTAAAATCGGTAAGCCCGTTTAAAACAAATGGGGATGACGATTTTGTAATAGCTAAAACTTACGGATATTACCAAAAGAGTAAGGTTATTCAGTTTAAGCTACCTTTTGATAGATTTTATATGGAAGAAAGTAAAGCCTATCCAGCTGAAATGGCTTATAGAAAAGCGAGTAGACAAGGTTTGGCAAATAATACATATGGATTGGTTTATGTTAAAAATGGACACTCTGTATTGGAGGATGTTTTTATTAACGATGTGCCAATCGGGACTTATGTGGAGATGCAAAAAGCAGCTAATTAAATAGTGTTTATTTAATTTTTAATGTTTTTATCCTTTAAAAAGAACTAGTAGTCGAATTTCAGATAAGATTAAGAGTTTTGAATTGGTAAATAGTTCTTAGTGCACTAATTTTATTATAAGATAATTTTTTACACAGATCTATGACATTTTTAAATTTGATGATATTTTTAATTTTAGCACTCATAATTGTTGTGATTATAAGAAGCCTTGGGGTGCTGTCTAAAATTAAAGCGTCAAGACAAATGGGAGTGAAGCTGTCTAATAGAAATTGGTATTATAAATTTTTGTCTAAAAATTTTCTAAAGAATTTACCCTCATAAATTGACTTTAGAACAAAAAAAAGGAACTACATAACTGTAGTTCCTTTTTTTATTATAACAATTTGGTTACGTGTATTAGTTAAACGACTTCTACAAATAGTCCATCATCAGTTTTGTTTACTTTGGCAACGCCTAATTTGGTTAAACCTTTTATAGTTTTATCCCACTTTTTATTACTTAATCCAGATTGCTCTTTAAGTGCGTTTAATTCTATTGGACTAACCGTTTTTAGTAAAGCAAGCACTGCTTTTTCTTCCTCATTCATTGGTACTGCTTTCTTTTCAGGTCGCATTTGAGGGAAAAATAAGACTTCTTGTATAGATTGATTGTTAGTTAAATACATAATTAATCTATCCATTCCAATTCCCATCCCAGATGTTGGAGGCATACCGTACTCTAAAGCACGTAAAAAGTCTTCATCTATAAATTCTGTTGCTTCATCATCACCTTTAGCAGCAAGTTTTAATTGGTGCTCAAAACGTTGACGTTGGTCTATTGGATCGTTAAGTTCAGAATAAGCATTTGCTATTTCTTTACCACAAACCATTAGTTCAAAACGCTCTGTTAATTCAGGGTTTTCTCTGTGTTCCTTACATAATGGGCTCATCTCTTTTGGATAATCCGTAATAAATGTAGGTTGGATATAATTACCTTCACATTTCTCGCCAAAAATTTCATCAATCAGCTTTCCTTTACCCATGGTTGCGTCTACGTTAATACCCATGTCTTTTGCTGCTGTTCTGATGTCATCTTCTGTTTTATCGGTGATATCAAATCCAGTAAAGTGCTTAATAGAGTCCGCCATAGTAACTCTTGCATAAGGTGCTTTAAAGTTTATTTTGTGTTCTCCAAAAATCGCTTCAGATGTTCCGTTTACCGCAATGGCACAATGTTCTAGTAATTGTTCGCAAAAGTCCATCATCCAATTGTAGTCTTTATAGGCTACATAAATTTCCATTGCTGTAAATTCTGGATTGTGTGTTCTGTCCATTCCTTCGTTACGGAAGTTTTTAGAAAACTCATAAACACCATCAAAACCACCAACAATTAATCGTTTTAGGTATAACTCATTAGCAATACGCATATATAATGGTATGTCTAAACTATTATGGTGTGTAATAAAAGGGCGTGCAGCTGCTCCACCAGGAATTGGTTGTAATATTGGTGTTTCTACTTCAAAATAACCTGAGTCATTAAAAAAGCTACGCATCGCATTAAATAACTTAGTACGTTTTATAAAAACCTCTTTAACGTGTGGGTTTACAGCTAAGTCAGCATAACGTTGTCTGTAACGCATTTCTGGATCTGTAAACGCATCGTATGTTTTACCGTCTTTTTGCTTAGGAATTGGTAGTGGTTTTAAAGATTTACTTAATAAAGAAAATCCTTTAACTAATATTGTTTTTTCTCCAACTTGAGTGGTAAACAATTCCCCTTCAATACCAACAAAATCTCCTAGGTCTAATAATTTTTTAAAGACGACATTATATTGGTCTTTATCTTCTCCAGGACAAATTTCGTCTCTGTTAAAATATAACTGTATACGTCCTTCAGAATCTTGTAATTGTGCAAAAGACGCTTTTCCTTGAATGTTAATTGCCATCAATCTACCAGCAACAACTACCTGTTTGCCTTCCTTGAACTCCTGTTTAATCTGTTTAGAATTGTCAGATACAGGATATAAATCTGCTGGATAAGGGTTGATACCTAACTCGCGTAATTTGGCAAGTTTTTCTCTACGTACGAGCTCTTGCTCAGATAATTGTGACATAGTTTTATTGTAAAAAAAAAATTAAGGCACAAAGATAAGCGTTTGTAACAAAAAATAAGTGATAACATTAAATAAGTACAGCATCAAACAATTAAATTTTCGAATAGATATATCGGGTGATATTTGTGTTTTGTTATTTTAGGATATAAAAGCGGTGTTTGTCTGGGTACTGCGCGAAAAATGAGTGTATTGTAATAATCAGTAACTAACTGACTATTACTTGTAATTTCAAGATAGGTTATAGAGAATAATCTTGAAAGATAAATTGTATCTTTGTACTATTAATTTTGCTATGAATAAAACGATACAACTACAGGATTTAGGGACAAAGGACTTTAAAGACACTTGGGATTACCAAGAGGAATTGTTTAAAGGAATTTTAGATACTAAAATTAAAAATAGAAGAGAAGCAGCGGGTTTAGAAACAGATAATTTTTTTCTATTTGTGGAGCATCCTCATGTATATACTTTAGGGAAAAGTGGAGATATGTCTAACTTGTTGTTAAATGAAGACCAGCTAAAAGCTAAAGGTGCTACATTTTATAAAATAAACAGAGGTGGAGATATTACGTATCACGGACCCGGACAAATTGTAGGGTATCCTATTTTAGATTTAGATAATTTTTTTACAGATATCCATAAATATTTACGTTTTTTAGAAGAGGTTATTATATTAACTTTGGATGAATACGGTGTAAAAGCGACACGTAGCGAAGGTGAAACAGGGGTGTGGCTTGACGTTGGAACACCTTTTGCGCGTAAAATTTGTGCTATGGGTGTTAGAGCAAGTCGATGGGTGACTATGCATGGATTTGCACTTAACGTGAATGCTAATCTGGGATATTTTGATAATATTATTCCTTGTGGAATTAGAGGTAAGGCAGTAAGTTCTTTAAACGTAGAACTGGGTGTTAAAGCAGTAGATGAAGTCGAAGTAAAAGCAAAAATATTAAAACATTTTAGTAAAATGTTTGAGGCTGAGTTTAAGCAGTAACAATTACGATATACCCTAATTATGGTTTTGTCTAAAAACTATAATTAGGGTATTAGTTATCGTTTTTAAGTATTATGCTTCGGCATTAAAAAACACTTTATAATAGTGCATTTTTTTCTCTTCGTCATAACCGCGTTCTAAATATTCTTGCGCAGCATCTGGAGAGTCTATATCTAATTTAATTTGGATGTTAGTATCCAATTTAATGTCTGTTTTGATTTTCTTTTTATCCTTCTTAACTACTGCTTCAGCAAGATCAAATTGATTTCTTAATAATATATTTTGTTCTCCTTCGTATTCTTTTTTGAAATCTTCAAATAACTGTATTTGGTTTTCTTCAGTAAAGACTTCTTCTTTAAAGCGCTCAACGTTTATGATTTCGTTCTCCTTAAAGTAATCGATTGTTTTTGCTAAAAAAATATTTCGTTCTTGTTCTCCAAAACTTGTTTTTAAAATCTCAGTAGAAAATTCACTACACATATCCAAGTAGTTATGTGTGTGATTATTCATGTCATCAGCATATTTGATGTTTAGAAAACGATCTAACCAGTATTGTGCATCATAACTGTTATTATCGACAGTCAAAATAATATTACCTTCCATGTCTGTTTGATTTAAAATCAAACACCCTTTATCAACTTTTTTAGACGAAATTCCTTTTTGAACTAAAACATCATAACTGCTATCTTCTAAAAAGGTTTGAAAGAAGTTGGTTTTATTCTCAATTTTAAATATTCCAATAGCATTAGTAACCATTTCTTTGTATTCAATACCTTCAAAAACAGCAACCAAAACATCTCCAGTTTTTATTTGAGCAGAATTACTTTGTTCAAATAAATGCTTAACTATATTTTTAGACATCTCGACAAAAGCATCATCGTCATTAAAGATTTGTTTACTGTAAGAGTTAATCTCGTTAAGCTCCACATTGGCGTGGTGGTTAAATCGGTAACTTTGTACAACGCTTCCAAATGGCCTTAGTAAAAAAGGCAACATAAGCTCATAACTCTCTTCGTCAAAATGAACTTCTTTTTCAGAAAAAGCATTTTTGGTGTCATTATGTTTGTTACCAACCTTGTGAATTATAAATTTTGAAATGGTAGCGAGTTTGCGTGTAATCATCTTGAAAATTGGAGTTTATTTTGAGTTACAATGTTACTAAATAAAGCAGAAATAAAACACAAAAAAACCGAAGACTTTGCTTCGGTTTTTAATAATTATAGTTTTTAATATTTAGTTTATTTTGTAAACAAGAATAGAGTTACGTTCTCCCTTGGTCACAAATTCTAGTTTAGAGTCGTTGTCAATATTGTCTAGATCAATAGCAGAAGTACCATAAACAGGAAAGTTGTTTTGCAATTTGGCATTGCTATCATATAGTAAAACCTTTTGTGTTTGTTTATCTGTGGTAGAAATGTATATTTTGTCATTTATAAAAAATAACTTTGCAGGCGTATAACTTCCAAAATCTAGTTCTAGCGTATGGTCTTTTATATTTAATAGGTTATTACTTTGAGAAAGCAACGTTTTAGTCGTAGAGGTGATGGTGTTATTCTCAGTCAAATTAGAATTAGCAATAGAAACTATACCTTTTTGAGTAATGGTCGCTATTTTACCATCAGCTGTTGTTGTTATAAAATCTAAATTATAATTTGAAACGGGTTGATTCGAGAAATTTAAATCTGTTTTAGGGCTCACTCTTGTTTTTCCACGTCGGTCTAAAATATATAATTTGGTGTCCGTTTTAAAAATAACGTAATCTTTGTTATTAATTCTAAGGTGCTGTGGTTGGGTATTTAGTGGTTCCTTTGCTGCTTTAAAATTAAAGCCTTTTACTTTTTGTCCTCTTCCATCATATAATAATACGTTTTTACCTTGAGTGACAAACAGACGATAATTTTTTCTTTTATCATAATCAAAAACAGATAACGGTTGTGTAATTTTATCAGAAAACGACATAGGAAAAGGTTTGACTTCATTCCCGTTTCTGTCCAAAACATAAAGACGTGTAGGTGTTACAAAAGCCAATTGTAAACGCCCATTTTTATACATGTCAATTTGCTTAATTTCACCTAGTACTGGGCCTTTTAATTGTTTTTTCCAAAGTATTTTACCATCATTGGTAATTAAATATAACTTGTTGGTAATATCTTGTACAATGATATTTTGTTGTTTAGTAAGGTGACTTTTTACAAATTGTGGATTGTTAAGTACATCGTTGTCTAGTTTGATATTAAACAATTCGGTGATAGAATTGTCATAAACAGTTGCTTTGCTTTGTTTAATTATAGCATTAAAATGAGCAAAGTTGGTATCGTAAATAAATTGTAATGCAGATGATTTGTAATTATCAAAATTTAAGTCGGAAGTAGTATTTAAATTAGTATTAACCAACTGTTTCAAGCTTGTTGGATTTAGGACTTGTAATATTGAAGATTGACTACTTAATCCTTTCTTGACCTCTTTATAGTATGAGCGGTCACTTAGAGTCGTTTGATTTTGGTGGTTAACTATTATGTTTTCTAACGTTTCGGTATTAGATGCAAAAATCAAAAACTGATTGATAATACAATATTTAGTTGCTTTTTTTAGTGTAATAAAAGGTTTTAAGGCATCTAAAAACAAGGCTGGTTTAGAGAAATTATAGATAGTGACACCTCTAAAAGTTTTAGTTTTCTCTTGTTCGCTAAGTAGCGTTTCTTGTGTGCCAATTAGATCTATAGAATTTAATACAACAGCGCTTGTAGAGTCACTATATATTTCGCCAAACTCAATAATATTATTAAATAAAGTTGTGTTTATTGCTGTACTGTCTACTTTGTTAAAACGATTTAGGTTATTTTTAAAAGTGTTATAATCGTTAAAAGTAATACTTAAAAAACCATCACTATTAGAAGGTGCGATTTGTGCTAACTGATTGTCTTGAGGGAGGGTGTTTTTAAATACGTTAATTAAGCTAGTGCTATCTTTTGCTTTAGTAATTCCGCTTAATATCAAGTTGTTTTGACTAACCTCAGTGTCAAAGGTTAAATGTTCAGTGAATTTTTTAAAAGTAAGAGCTTCATTTTTGAAAATTGATTTTAAAGTAGTATTGTTGGTAAATACAGAAAATGCGGAGTTTTCATCCTGTGTGGCTATTATTTTTTTAACTAAATCATTTTTCGTTTTATTATTAAACAAAACTTCTAAATGAGAAGTGTTATTAGAGCCTACTAAAACACCTGCTTGCTTTGTAACATATATAATTTGATTGTCAATGGTTAGTTTTTCAGCAGTAACTCCTTTTAATTGTATGGACTCCCTTTTAGTTTTGAGACTGTCTGGATTAAAAATCGAATCGTTTAATTTTGTTGCAAAACTATATTGTAAACTATCTTTTTTGTCTTTAAGTAAATTTATATAAATACGTTGTTGACTATCTATTTTGTTTAAAAAGTCAAGCTTTTTAGTCAAGTTTTTATAGGCAGCGGAATTTGATAGCGTTTTAATAAAATGATTGTTACTCGTGTTGCTTTTAAAGTTTTCTAGGTTATTGATGGTTAACACAAACTCTGAGTCGCTATAAATAAAGTCTTCAATCGTATTTTTTTTTGAAGACGGTTGACAAGAAAAAATCAGTAAAATTAAAAGGAGACTGTACCAAATATGTTTCATAAAAAGCGGAGTGTTTTAGCAAAGATAATAAGTTACAGTTCAAATTTCAATTGTTCTGGTAATAGTCTAAAGGATTTTCTATGGTATTTTGTGGCACCATATTTTCTGATAGCATCTCTATGTTGTTTAGTTGGGTACCCTTTATTTTGTTTCCAGTTATACATCGGGAATTCTTCATGGATTATATTCATGTATTCATCCCGATATGTTTTTGCTAAAACAGATGCTGCAGCAATGCTCATATATTTAGCATCTCCTTTTATAATTGTTTCAAAAGGGATGTCGTCATAAGGTTTAAACTTATTACCATCAACAATAATAAAGTCAGGTGATTTAGGCATAGCATCAATGGCTTTGTGCATAGCTAAAATAGAGGCATTTAAAATGTTTATGTCATCAATAGTATCTTCATAGATATGACTAAAACCATAACAGAGGGCTTGCTTCTCTATAATAGGCCGTAATAAGTCACGTTTTTTTTCGCTTATTTGTTTCGAGTCATTTAATATGGCATTTTTAAAGTTTGGTTTTAAAATTACTGCTGCAGCAGTTACAGGGCCAGCAAGACAACCACGTCCAGCTTCGTCGGTACCACATTCTAATTTGTGTTTGGAATATTTTAATTTAAGCATTAAATAAAAATGAAGGTTTAACGTTATAGTGTAATTCAATTTTGTGCCTTTCTTAACAGAAAGCATAAAACAATAAAGATATTTGCTATTTTTGGCAAACATAAATGTTTCAGCTTTAAATTAAAGGTCTAAAATAGTCACCATTTAATGAAAAAAATAATTTTCTCTTTCCTTTTATTCGCTTTCGTAAGTATAGCTTATGCGCAAAAGCCTACACTAAAAAAATCTTTTAATTCAGATTCAGGGGTGGAAAGCAATTCGTCTTCTCGACAAGACAGTACAAAGTCTAAAAAAACAAACACAAAAAAGAACGACAAGCAAAAAGCACTTATCTCAGACTATTTGATAATTTCATCTACTAGAGACACAACATATGTAGATACAACGTTAACTATTAATAAGGAATATAAATACAATTATTTAAGACGAGATAATTTTGGACTTATGCCATTTGCTAATGTTGGACAAACTTATAATAGTCTAACCTATGATTTTGGAAATACAAATCAGCTCCCTGAATTCGGAGCTAGTGCCAAACATTTTAATTATTTAAAAGCGGACGATGTTAATTATTATCATGCGCCAACACCGCTAACGGAGTTGTTTTTCAAAACAGCATTTACACAAGGTCAGCAATTAGACGCCTTTTTTACAACAAATACATCTAGACAATTCAACTTATCTATAGGTTATAAAGGCTTGCGATCATTGGGGTTCTATCAAAATTCATTAAGTAGTACCGGAAACTTAAGGATTACTTCTAGCTATAAGACAAAAAACAAACGCTACGTTTTAAATACACATTTTACATCTCAAGACATCTTTAATCAGGAAAACGGAGGCTTAAAAGATACTAATATAGCCTTCTTTGAGTCTGGTGATCCTGATTTTGATGACAGAGGAGTGTTAGAAGTTAATTTTGAAAATGCCGAAAATCTATTACTAGGTAAGCGTTTCTATTTAAATCATAGTTATGACCTTGTGCAACCTAAAGATTCTGTTAGTTCAAATAAAATTCAACTAGCGCATATTATGACGTTGGAAGATAAAATTTACACCTACGATCAAACTACGGCTAACACGGATTATTTCGGAGATTCTTTTCAAGCTAGTAATATTAAGGATAGGACAGAATTAGAGCAATTTACCAACCAGTTACAATTAAACTATAGTAACTCAATAATAGGTAACGTTCAATTTAATGCCACACATAATAACTATAATTATGGTTATGATAAACGTGTGATTTTAAATAACATTACAATTCCTAATAGATTAAAAGGTGATATACTATCTGTAGGAGCAAAATATAATAAGGAATATAAAGGGTTTAACTTAAAAGGACAAGCTGGATTAAACGTGTCGGGAGATTTTGATGGTAATTATATATCAGCAACAGGAGCCTACCAGATAAATAAAGATTTAAAAATATCCGCAAGCATTAATCATAACTCAGTTGCCCCAAACTTCAATACTTTATTATTTCAAAGTAGTTACAAAAATTATAATTGGAGTAATCAGTTTAACAATATACAGACCCAACAACTAATATTTAATGTGCAATCCAATAAATATGCAAACTTAACATTGGACCTTAGTACAATAAACGATTTTGTTTATTTTGCTAAAGATGCGGATGGTGGAGTAAAAGCGTTTCAAAATAGCAACCCCATTACATATTTAAAAGCTAAACTTCAAAAAGAAATTAGATATAAAAACTTTGCATTAGACAATACTGTATTGTACCAAAATGTAAAAGATGATTCAAACTCATTAAACGTACCACAAATAGTAACCAGAAACACGCTATACTATTCAAATCATATATTTAAAAAAGCAATGTTTTTGCAAACAGGAGTAATATTCAATTATTTCTCAGCATATAACATGGATGGCTATGACCCGTTAATAGCGGAGTTCTATACTCAAAACGATCAAGAGTTAGGGGCGTTCCCAAGATTGGATTTCTTTGTTAATGCCAAAATTAGACAAACCAGAATATATCTAAAGGCAGAGCATTTTAATGCACTCTTTTCAGATCCTACATATTATTCAGCGCCAAACCAGCCATTCCGTGATTTTACAATACGTTTTGGATTAGTTTGGAATTTCTTTTTGTAATATGATATAATTAGGGCGTTACCCAAAGGGTCGGGCTTTCACTACTCGCTTTTTTTACAAATGCTATACCTTATGTATGGTACAGTATCTAATAATGATCAATAGTCCTATTAATATTGGTGTTTAAAAAAAAAGAGCTCAAACAGACCGTTCTATCCCTAACGCGTTGCAAATCAGTAAATAAATTCAAACACAACCAACATTCGTAATCTACGGGTGGTTCAATCCAAAAAAACAATCAAAAATAGACCACTGTAATAAGCTAAGCATAAAGGCTTAACCATCATTGTTAAATTTAAATTAAAAAAAGATTACCAAAAGGGTTGTAGGGACCAAAAAGGCTTGTATATTTGCACCCCGAAAACGACGTAAGTATAACAGGTTAATTAGTGAGTAAGGAAACGTTCAGAGAGTTATTATGATAGTTTAATAGAAAAGAGTCAAATCTTTTCAAATAAAGCTTGTGGGATTTAAAAAAGCGAATTATATTTGCACCCGCTTAAGGAAATAACATCTTAAGAAACAGAGAAAAAAGTTCATAAACATATTGAATTGACAGCGTACGAATTTAATTGGAAACGATTAAGTTCAAACAAGAGAATAAGCCATTTTGAGTAAAGAAATATTTCTTTAATTGTTAAGCATATTAGTGGAAACACTTAAAAATTTAACGATGAAGAGTTTGATCCTGGCTCAGGATGAACGCTAGCGGCAGGCTTAACACATGCAAGTCGAGGGGTAACATTTTAGCTTGCTAAAGATGACGACCGGCGAACGGGTGCGTAACGCGTATAGAATCTACCTCTTACTAAGGGATAGCCCAGAGAAATTTGGATTAATACCTTATAGTATATAGCCCTGGCATCAGGATTATATTAAAGATTACGGTAAGAGATGACTATGCGTCCTATTAGCTAGATGGTGTGGTAACGGCACACCATGGCAACGATAGGTAGGGGCCCTGAGAGGGGGATCCCCCACACTGGTACTGAGACACGGACCAGACTCCTACGGGAGGCAGCAGTGAGGAATATTGGACAATGGAGGCAACTCTGATCCAGCCATGCCGCGTGCAGGATGACTGCCCTATGGGTTGTAAACTGCTTTTATACAGGAAGAAACACTCTCTCGAGTAGAGAGCTTGACGGTACTGTAAGAATAAGGATCGGCTAACTCCGTGCCAGCAGCCGCGGTAATACGGAGGATCCAAGCGTTATCCGGAATCATTGGGTTTAAAGGGTCCGTAGGTGGATAATTAAGTCAGAGGTGAAATCCTGCAGCTCAACTGTAGAATTGCCTTTGATACTGGTTATCTTGAGTTATTATGAAGTAGTTAGAATATGTAGTGTAGCGGTGAAATGCATAGATATTACATAGAATACCAATTGCGAAGGCAGATTACTAATAATCAACTGACACTGATGGACGAAAGCGTGGGGAGCGAACAGGATTAGATACCCTGGTAGTCCACGCCGTAAACGATGGTCACTAGCTGTTCGAACTTCGGTTTGAGTGGCTAAGCGAAAGTGATAAGTGACCCACCTGGGGAGTACGTTCGCAAGAATGAAACTCAAAGGAATTGACGGGGGCCCGCACAAGCGGTGGAGCATGTGGTTTAATTCGATGATACGCGAGGAACCTTACCAGGGCTTAAATGTAGATTGACAGGACTAGAGATAGTTTTTTCTTCGGACAATTTACAAGGTGCTGCATGGTTGTCGTCAGCTCGTGCCGTGAGGTGTCAGGTTAAGTCCTATAACGAGCGCAACCCCTGTTGTTAGTTGCCAGCGAGTCATGTCGGGAACTCTAACAAGACTGCCAGTGCAAACTGTGAGGAAGGTGGGGATGACGTCAAATCATCACGGCCCTTACGTCCTGGGCTACACACGTGCTACAATGGTAGGGACAGAGAGCAGCCACTGGGCGACCAGGAGCGAATCTATAAACCCTATCACAGTTCGGATCGGAGTCTGCAACTCGACTCCGTGAAGCTGGAATCGCTAGTAATCGCATATCAGCCATGATGCGGTGAATACGTTCCCGGGCCTTGTACACACCGCCCGTCAAGCCATGGAAGCTGGGAGTGCCTGAAGTCCGTCGCCGTAAGGAGCGGCCTAGGGTAAAATCGGTAACTAGGGCTAAGTCGTAACAAGGTAGCCGTACCGGAAGGTGCGGCTGGAACACCTCCTTTCTAGAGAAAGACGATTAAAGAAAAAAAAGTAAAGACAATATAAATTGTTTATTCTCCTGCTGTTAATTTAAAATCTATTATAGTAGAGTCTCATAGCTCAGCTGGTTAGAGCGCTACACTGATAATGTAGAGGTCGGCAGTTCGAGTCTGCCTGAGACTACTAACTACTATAATTAAAGGAAATTCTAGAAGTTGTCAATTCTAAATATATAATTCTGAATAGCATATTCGGGATACCTATATTGGGGGATTAGCTCAGCTGGCTAGAGCGCCTGCCTTGCACGCAGGAGGTCATCGGTTCGACTCCGATATTCTCCACAATCAGTTTAGATACTGAAAACGTTCATTGACATATTGAAAAAAGATACATGAAAAATAATATGAAATTTATTTCATAATTATATATAATATTAAGGATATTAATTTATTAATATTTTTAGTAGAACTCATTAAAAAAGCAAATAGTACAATAAGCTAAATAAGAGCGTATGGGGAATGCC